>JAKBAX010000060.1 GCA_021808785.1 Actinomycetes bacterium
CCGCGTTCGGGCTGGGCATCCACCGCTGCCTCGGTTCCAACCTGGCCCGGATGGAGCTCACGGTGGCCCTACAGGAGTGGCTGGCCCGCTACCCCGAGTTCGAGTTGGCCGACCCGTCCGCCGTCACCTGGTCGGGCGGGCAGGTGCGCGGCCCCCGGTCGCTTCCCCTGCGGATTCTCTAGTTACTCCCGGCTCCGCGCCGAGCGGAGCAGATGCCAGACTCCCGGGGATGACCGAAACCGACGACGAGCTCATGCGACTGGCCCTCGCCGCCGCGGCCGAGGCAGGGGCGGCCGGCGACGTGCCGGTCGGCGCGGTCGTGGTGGTCGACGGTGTGGTGGTGGCCGCGGCCGGCAACCGCAGGGAAGCCGACCAGGACCCCACCGCGCACGCCGAGATCCGGGCCCTGCGGGACGCGGCCCGGGTCCTCGGCACCTGGCGCCTGACCGCCGCGACCCTCTACGTCACCCTCGAGCCCTGCCCCATGTGCGCCGGGGCCGTCCTGGCCGCCCGGTTGGGCCGGGTGGTGTTCGGGGCCCCGGATCCGAAAGCCGGAGCATGTGGCTCGCTGTACAACTTGTGCGCCGACCCCCGGCTCAACCACGAGCCGGCGCTGACCGCCGGCGTGCTGCAGGCGGAGTGCGCGTCCCAGCTGTCGGAGTGGTTCGCGGCGCGGCGGACCCGAGAAGCCTGAGCCGACGCCCAGCTCTCAGTCGCTCAGGAGGCGCAGGCGCAGCCGGCTCCGCCGCCGCCCGCCGAGGGGCCCGGCTCGGGCCCCGAGGCACCGGTCATCTCCTACGCTCAGCGATCCCCGGAGGTCAGCATCCCGCTGGAGGCTTCCAGATCGTAGGCGGACTCCTCGTGCTGGCTCAGGTCCAGCCCGGCCAGCTCCTCGTCCTCGCTCACCCTGAGCCCCACCGTCGCCCGGATGGCGTAGGTGATGCCGGCGGTCACGACCAGTGAGTAGGCGCCCACGCAGACGACGGCCAGGGCCTGTTCACCGAGGAGCCCGGCGCCCCCTCCGTAGAAGAGGCCGTTGCGGCCGAGAGACGTGGTGGTCCCGAGCAGGCCGACCAGTAGGGTACCGAGCAGGCCGGCCACGCCGTGCACGGCCAGGACGTCCAGGGATTCATCCAGGCGCAGGCGGAACTTGAGGTTCACCGCCAAGGCGGAGGCCACACCGGCCACCACGCCGATCACCGTCGCTCCGAGCGTATTGACGAACCCGCACGCCGGGGTGATGGCCACCGCTCCGGCCACCGCCCCGCTGACCGCGCCGAGGGTCGTCGGCTTCCCGGTCCGGAGTTTTTCCACTGCTATCCAGGCCAGCAGGGCCGCCGCGATGGCGGTGTTGGTGTTGACAAAGGCCATCGCCGCCCCTGCCGCGCCGAGTGCGGAGCCGGCATTGAACCCGAACCAGCCGAACCAGAGGATCCCGCCTCCGAGCACGGTGAGTGGAACGTTGTGGGGCCTCATCAGATCATGGGGCCACCCCCGCCGCCGGCCCACGACCCAGGCCAGGGCGGCCCCCGCCATGCCGGCGTTCAGCTCCACCACGGTGCCACCGGCGAAGTCCTCCACCCCCCGCTTGGCCAGCCAGCCCTCGGGCGAGAAGACCCAGTGCGTGACCGGGGCGTACACCAGGACCGACCAGGCCACGATGAAGAGAAGGAACGACCCGAACTTCATCCGGTCGGCCACCGAGCCGGTCAGCAGGGCCGGGGTGATGATGGCGAACATCATCTGGAAGATCACGAAGGCGACCGGCGGGATGGTCATGGCCCGGGAGCCGGTGTAGCCGGGTACCGGCTGGTGCAGGTGGCCCAGCCCGGCGAAGTGGAGGGTGCCGATCAGCCCGAGCCCACCGGCGTCGGGCCCGAAGGCCAGGCTGTAGGTGACCCAGACCCAGAGCAGGCTGACCACCGCCATCACCCCGAAGTTCTGCATCAGCATGGCCAGCACGTTCTTGCGCCGGACCATGCCGCCGTAGAAGATGGCCAGCCCAGGGGTCATGAACAGCACCAGGGCGGCACTCACCAGCACCCAGGACGTGTTTCCGGAGTCGTAATGCGGCACCGAAGCCTCCACTGAAGGGGAACCGGCAAACCCTAGTCAGCGGGCCGCCCGCCACCAAGGTGACCGGCGGCTTCCCTAGTGGTGGAAGACCCGCTCCGTGGCGGCCAGCTGGTCGGGGATGGGTCGCTCGAGCGCTTCGAGGTCGCCGGTCTTGGCCCGCAGGTCCTCGAGCAGGTGGTCGGCCATGTCGAAGGTCATCCCGGCCCGCACCACGATCCGCAGGACGGCCAGATCCTGGCGGTGCTCGGGGTAGGTGTAGGCGGGAACCAGCCAGCCCCGCTCCCGGAGCCGGTCCGACACGTCGAAGACCGTGTAGTTGGTCACCTCCGGTTTCAGGGCGAAGGAGAAGACGGGCAGCTCCCGACCTTCGCTCACCAGGTCGTAGGGGCCGATCCCGGCCACCCCCTCGGCCAGGTACTGCGCCACGTCGGCGGAGTGCTGTTGCACCCGGCGATAGCCCTCGAACCCGAGGCTGGTGAACATGAAGTACTGGGCCACGATCTCGCTTCCCGGCCGGGAGAAGTTGAGGGTGAAGGTCGGCATGTGGCCGCCGAGATAGTCGACGTCGAAGATGAGCTCCTTCGGTAGGGCCTCCTCGTCCCGCCAGACCGCCCACCCCACTCCCGGGTACACCAGGCCGTACTTGTGGCCCGAAGCGTTGATCGACGCCACGCGCCGCACCCGGAAATCCCACTCGAGATCGGGCTGCAGGAACGGGGCCACGAACCCCCCCGACGCCGCGTCGACATGGACCGGGATGTCGATGCCGGTCTCGGCCTGGAACCGGTCCAGGGCAGCGGCGATCTCCTTGACCGGCTCGTAGCTGCCGTCGTATGTGGAACCGAGCACGGCCGCCACCCCGATGGTGTTCTCGTCACAGTGCTTGACCACCTCCTCCGCGGTCAGGTGCAGGCGATCGCCCTCGACGGGGACCAGGCGGGGCTCGACCTCCCAGTACCGGCAGAACTTCTCCCAGCAGATCTGCACGTTGGCTCCGGTGACCAGATTGGGCCGGTCGGCCGGCTTCCCGGCCGCCTGGCGGGCCTGGCGCCACCTCCACTTGAGGGCCATGGCGGCGAGCATGACCGCCTCGCTCGAGCCGGTCGTCGAGCAGCCGATGGCGGTGGCCGACTCGGGAGCGTGCCATAGGCGGGAGATGATGTTGACGCACCGACGTTCGATCTCCGCCGTCTGCGGGTACTCGTCCTTGTCGATCATGTTCTTGTCGGCCGTCTCGGCCATCAGACGGGCCGCCCGCTCGGGCATCGATGTCGTGACGAAGGTGGCCAGATTGAGCCGGGCGCTGCCGTCGAGCAGCAACTCGCTCGAGATCAGGTCGTAGGCCTCATCCGGCCCCATCCCGGCTGGGTGCAGGCTGTCGATGGGGGTCCGGACGTCGGCCCCACCGGACCGGCCCGCACCGGCCTGGGCCGACCGGGATGCCTTCTTGTGATGTACCACAGCCATCGGTTCTCCCTCCGCTCGGCTACCTGTCTACCCGTTCTCCGCCGGCCGGCTCCGGTCAGGGCTGGACCGCCGGTTGGGGCTGGACAGCCGGTCAGGGCTCGATGGCGCCCTTGAGAGCGGCCAGGCGGCCACGATCCAGGGAGTACCACACCCACTTGCCCCGCCGGTCGCCGTGCACCAGGCCGGCTTCGCCCAGGATCCTCAAGTGGTGGGAGATGGTGCCCTGGGTCTTTCCCACGGGACCGACGAGGTCGCACACGCATATCTCCCCGGCGGGAGCCGCAGCCAGCATCGACAGCACCCGCAGCCGGACCGGATCGCCCAGCGCGTGGAAGCCCCGGGCCAACTCAGCGGCTTCGTCGGCGTCAAGGGGGGCGGCCAACACCGACGGGCAGCACTCGACCGCTCCGATCTCGAGGGCCGAGACGATCGGTATCGCCAGGCTCTTCTGGACCACTCGCATCTCCCATTGACAAACGTGATTGCATCGACGATGATCGACCCATTGACAGTCGTCGATGTTAGCTGGAGGTTGTGATGTCCCGAGTGCAGTTGGCCCTCAACGTGGCCCAGATCGACGAGGCGGTTGATTTCTACTCGAAGCTCTTCGGTGCCGAACCGACCAAGCGCCGTCCCGGGTATGCCAACTTCGCCATCTCGGATCCACCACTCGAGCTGGTCCTGATCGAGAACGCCCGTCAGGCGCCTGGCTCGCTCAACCATCTGGGGGTCGAGGTGCAGAGCACCGACGAGGTCACCGCCGCTCAGCTACGCCTCGCCGGTGAGGGTTTGACCACCACGATGGAGACGCAGACCGCCTGCTGCTACGCGGTCCAGGACAAGGTGTGGGTGGATGGTCCCGGTGGAGAGCCGTGGGAGATCTACACCGTCCTCGCCGAGGCCGACGTCCCCGCCGGGCAGCTGCGCTCGGCCGCCCCCGCGAAGTCGGTGCGCGCCGCCGAGCCCGGGCCGCTCGACCAGCCGGGCGGGCGCTGCTCGTGCTGCTGAGACGCTGTCGCGACACTCGCGAGGAGAAGGCGACCGACGCTTGGCCGAGGAGGGACAGTTGGTGAACGACGCCGTCCCCACCAGGCCCGACTCGCCCACCAGGCCCGACTCGCCGACCAGGCCCGACTCGCCGACCAGGCCCGAGGCGCCGGTCGTCGCCCGGCTGTCGTTCGTCGACCGGTTCCTGGCCGTGTGGATCATGCTGGCCATGGCCGCCGGTATCGGGCTCGGCCGGGCCGTCCCCGGTCTCAACCGGCACCTCAACGCCATCCAGGTCACATCGGGCACCTCGCTGCCCATCTTCATCGGGCTGCTGGTGATGATGTACCCGGTGCTCGCCAAGGTGCGATACGGCCAAGTGGGGGCCGTCACCCGGGACCGGCGAATGCTCATCTCGTCGCTGATCCTGAACTGGCTGGTCGGCCCGGCCGTCATGTTCACCCTGGCCTGGCTGATGCTCCCCGACCAGCCGACCTACCGCACCGGGCTCATCATCGTGGGCCTGGCGCGCTGCATCGCCATGGTCCTCATCTGGAACGAGCTCGCCTGCGGCGACCGCGAAGCCGCAGCCGTGCTGGTGGCTCTCAACTCGCTGTTCCAGATCCTCATGTTCTCGATCCTCGGCTATTTCTACCTGCAGGTCCTGCCCCGCTGGCTGGGGCTGTCCACCGTCGGCCTGCACCTGTCCATCGGCCGCATCGCGCAGACCGTCGCCATCTTCCTCGGCGTACCGCTCGTGGCCGGGTTCCTCACCCGCGCCATCGCGGAGCGCGCCCGGGGCCGGGAGTGGTACGAGGAGAAGGTGCTGCCCCGCCTGGCACCGTTCGCCCTCTATGGGCTGCTCTACACGATCGTGATCCTCTTCGCCCTCCAGGGCCACACCATCACCACCCATCCCGGCGACGTGGCCCGCATCGCCCTACCGCTGCTGGCCTACTTCGCGGTCATGTGGTTCGGCTCTTTCTATCTCGGCCGAGGGATCGGCCTCGGCTACGAGCGGACCGCCACCTTGGCGTTCACCGCGGCCGGGAACAACTTCGAGCTGGCCATCGCGGTGGCCATCGGCGTGTTCGGCGTCACGAGCGGCCAAGCCCTGGCCGGGGTGGTCGGCCCGCTCATCGAGGTTCCCGTCCTGGTAGCGCTCGTCTACGTCGCCCTGTGGGCCCGCCGCCGGTACTACCCCCCGCCCGCCGCCCCTCGGGAAGGAGCGCCCGGGTCGGGCGAGAAGCCGGTGGTGCTCTTCCTCTGCATACACAATTCCGGCCGGAGCCTGGCCGCCAAGGTCCTCCTCGAGCACTACGCCCGCGGTCGGGTAGAGGTCCGCTCCGCCGGCTCGGCGCCCGGTCACCAGCTCAACCCCTCCGTCGTCGCCGTCCTTCGGGAACGGGGCCTCGACACCTCCGAGGAGCACCCCAAACGCCTCACAGATGACGACGCCCGGGCCGCCGATGTCGTGGTCACGATGGGCTGCGGCGACACTTGCCCCTACTACCCGGCCAAGCGCTACCTCGACTGGCAGGTGACCGACCCCGCCGGCCTCCCGGTCGACCAGGTGAGGCCGATAGTCGCCGATATCGACGGGCGGGTACGGAGCCTGCTGGCAGAGCTCACCGGTGACGCAGCACGCGGCGCGGCCGGGCCCGGGAGTCCGGGCCGTCGGCATCGCAGCCGTCAGTGATGGTGGTGATGGTGGATGAACGGCAGGGTGGTGTCCAGGTAATGAGTGGTGGTGGTAAGCATCACCAGGCCCAGCACCACCCCTACTGCCAAGGCCGCGGCCACCGTCCACTGCCGGGCCGCGGCGCCCGTTACCTGGGCTCGCGTCCGACGGGCCAGGTCCAGGGGCGCGAAACGGGCGGTCTCTTCCAGATGCCCCAGCACATGGATGGCCATCACGGCCAGCCACCCGAAGAAGCTGGCTTGGTGGAGGAACAGCAGCTGCGGCCGCAGGCGGGGCGTTAGCACCAGGGCCACCCCCGAACCGACGAGCATCGCCGTCATCACCACCAGCACCGGCCCGAGCAGTCGTAGGTGCCAGGACGGGGGACCTTTGCGACGGTACGGCGGGGCCCCTGCGTAGTAGCGGGCGAAACGCCACCCGGTAGAGCCGATCTTCACCAACGTGGGCGGGATCAGCAGCATGCCGACGAACACGTGGATGTCGAAGTAGCCACGCACGTTGAGAAGAGTGACGCCCACCACGGCGAATAGCGCCATCAGCACCACGGCCGTCATCGCCGTCAATCTCGAGTTCGACTCCACCCCGGAATCGTCGACATCTTCGGCTGCACTGACCGCCACATCGGGACGATACCCGGCCCCACTCGGCTCAGTCAGGTCACCGGGAGCGATCGCCTCGGCGCGCCCGGTGGGTGCCGACTCCGTGCCCGAGTGGGCCAGGATCCCTGGTGTGGTGAGGTGGTGGCATATTGAGACGATCCATGTCCGACGAAGGGGATCGAGGGAGAGGGAATGTCGGGAACGCTGAGACTGATACGGGAAGGGGTGGGCCTGGAGCTCCGGCGGGGCCGCTTCGAGTTGTGCATCGACGGAACGAAGGTCGACTCGATCGAGCCGCACGCAACCGCCGAGTTGGCTCTCGATCCCGGGCGCCACAGCCTGCGGATCCGCAAGGGCAGGTACTCCAGCCGCGATCAGGTCTTCGATATCGATGACGGCCAGACCGTCAACTTCCGCTGTCACGGCGCCATGATGTGGCCCAGGTATGTGGCGTCGATCGTCAAGCCCGATCTGGCGATTGCCCTCAGGCGCGAGCCCGACCAGCGATGAGGCGGGAGCCCGACCAGCGATGACGCGGGAGCCGGCCGCCCACGGGCCGGGCCGGGTGGAACCGAGCCGCCAGACCACGCCCCCGGTTGGGTCCACGGGCGGATCGGCCCTGGTGGTGGAGCACCTGACCAAACGCTTCGGCGATCGACTCGCTTTTGATGATGTCTCCTTCGAGGTCGGCTACGGCGAAGTGTTCGGTTTCCTCGGCCCCAACGGGGCCGGGAAGACTACGGCGGTCCGCACTCTCGGCACGCTGATCGCACCGACGTCGGGCTCGGCCCAGGTCGCAGGTGTAGACCTGTGCCCGGAGAACGGTCCCACGATCCGGTCACGGATATCGATAATGCCGGAATCCCCCGGCCTCTACCCTCGCCTGACGGTGGCCGAGAACCTCGAATGCTTCGCCCGCCTCTACCGCGTCGCCGACCGGCACGAGCGCATCGAACGAGCGCTTCGGGCCGTCGACCTGGCCGAACGGGCCGGTGATCTGTGCCGCTCGTTGTCGAAAGGGCTCCGCCAGCGGGTGGCGCTGGCCCGAGCGTTGCTCAGCGATCCGGCCGTACTGTTCCTGGACGAGCCCACCGCCGGTCTGGACCCGGTCGCCAGCCGAGAGGTGCACGAGCTCATCGCCGCACTCAAAGACCGCGGCGTCACCATCTTCCTCACCACGCACCGCCTCGAGGAGGCCGAACGCCTCTGCGACCGCGTCGCCATCCTCAATACGGCGATACAGCTGGTGGGCCGTCCTGACGAGTTACGGGCCCGGCTGTTCACCAGGACGCTCGAGATCCGCCTGCGCAGCGAGCTCGCCGATCCTGCTGCGGTGTTCTCGGGACTCGGCGGCATCGTCGGCTGGGCGACTTCGGCCGCCGACTCGTACCTGCTGACCGTGGCCGATGATCCCGACCGGGCCGCACCCGAGGTCGCCCGGGCGCTGGTGCACGCCGGCGCCGACATCTGCTCGATCGTCGAGGCCCGCCACTCGCTGGAGGACGTCTACCTGGAGCTGATCGACGAGGACGTGGAAGCGAGGAAGAGGTGAAATTCAGCTGGTCCCGGGTGATCGCCATCGTGCAGAAGGAGTTCCGGGACTACCGGCGCAACCGTTTCGTGATCGCCACCATGGCAGCCACGCCGGTGCTGTTCCTCCTCCTGCCCATGATCCAGCTGATCGCCGCCAACACGGCAGGAAACACCGCTCATCTCAGCCTTCGCATCGGCCTGTCGCTGCTCTACATGCTCATCATTCCCGTGACCGTGCCTTCTGCCGTGTCTGCCTACTCGGTGGTCGGCGAGCGCGAGCAGGGGACGCTCGAGCCGGTCCTGACCACCCCGATCCATCGAGAGGAGCTCCTCATCGGCAAAGCTCTGGCGGCTTTCATCCCGACGCTCCTCATCGCCTACGCGGTGTTCGGGATCTTCCTCGCCGCCGCCACCGCCTTCGCCCATCCGGCGATCGCCTCGGCGATCACCACAGCAGCGCACGTGCTGGTCCAGCTGCTGTTCACACCTCTGCTGGCAGGCTGGGCGATCTGGGTCGGGATCGCCGTCTCCGCCCGGTCCACCGATGTCCGTGCCGCGCAACAGCTGAGCGTACTGGCCAGCTTCCCGCCACTGGTCATCGTCGCCTTGATGTCGCTCAACGTGATCGGCGAGTCGGTCACCTTGGCCATCGGTCTCGGCGCCGCCCTGCTGGCCGTCGATCTGCTTGCCTGGCGTTTCGTGGCCGCCATGTTCGACGGCGAATGGCTCCTGACCGGCAGTCGGGGATGAGCCGTCCGACGCCTCTCCCAGATCGTTCCTGATCTGCTGAGCTTCCCCCGGGGTCACGCCAGGCGGGGCTCGGGAAAGCCCGAACCCCGCCGACGTGGAGCCGCTTGGGCTGTCAACTATACGACTCTTACCTTTACACCACGCTCGCCGTCAACCGCCTCTAGCAACAAGCGGGCAGTTCGTCCGCGGTTCCCGGTGACGGCGCCGACACGCCGACGGTCGTGGTCACAGCGCCGGCAATCGGTACCGACACGACGCTGGAAACGGCGATCAAGGCGGCGAAGGCCATTGCCAGCCGCTGACGAGTCCGCACCTATCGCTCACCCCTTCAGTCAGGATACTTGACAAAGATAGTCAAGTCACCGACCGATCATTTGTCAAGACCGACCGGCGAATCGACGTGACTTCTGACTTCCGGGGCCCCGCTCGAACTACAGTCGTCGCGTGGAGCGCGTGGAGATCGAGCCGATCGGTCAGCGAGTGCGCCGATTGCGCCGTTCGCGCGGTATGACCCAGGCGGCCCTGGGCGGGGAGCGCCTGTCCGAGAGTTATGTGTCGCTCATCGAGTCCGGGCGGCGGCAACCTGGCCCGGAGATAGTCGAGTACCTGGCCGACGCGCTTTCGTGCACGGTCGAGGAGCTTCGCGGCGTGGGCCACGAGCGCGACGCCGCCCAAGCCGAACTGCTCATCCGACGAGGCGAATGGGAGCTCGACTCGGGTCAGACCGATGCCGCGTTGAGCCACCTCCACTCCGGTATGGACCTGGCCCGAAGCCTCGACCTGCCGGCACTGGTGACCCGAGGGCGGGCCGCAGTGGCCAAGGCCTTTGAGCTGTCTGGGCAGCTCCGACAGGCGGCGAGCCTGTGGGAGGAGCTCCGGCAGGAGGCGGTGACCAACCCCGAGAACGCCTGGGCGGTTCACGCCACGGTCGCCCTCAGCCGCTGCTATCGGGAACTTGGCGACCTCGACCGTGCCATCCAGGTCGGCGAGGAGCTGTGGCAGCGGGTCGACCCGTCCGAAAGTGTGCTGCCGGCCGGGCTCGAGGACCTGGTGATCGTCGGAGCGACACTGCTGGGCGCATACATCGAGCTCGGAGACAAGAAGCGAAGCGACGAGCTCGCAGCCGATCTTCTGACCCTCGCCGAGACCGCCGACACCCCCAAAGCAGCCGGTGCCGCGTACTGGAACGCCTCCCTCGCCGCGCTGGCCGATGGGCGCACAGCTGAAGCCCTCCGACTAGCCGAGAAGGCCCAGGCAAGCATGGCACTCACCCATGACGTCAGAAACAAGGCCCGTCTGCAAACCACAATCGCCGGCCTGCACCTCCGTCTGGAGCCCCCCGACACCGCCCGCGCCCTGCACCTCCTCGAAACCGCCGACCCCGTCCTCACCCAGTTCGGAAGCAAGATCGACATCAGCTACTGCCGTACCGAACTGGCCCGAGCTCACCTCCTGATGCACCACTACCACCAGGCCCGCGACATAGCCGCCGACACGCTCGCCACCCTTCGAGAGCTCGGCGAAAATCCCATCGAAGCGGCCCGCACACTGATGGTCTTGGCCGCCGCCGAAGCCGCCCTCCAAGACGAGTCGGCCGCCCTCGACGCCACAGCGACAGCTGCCGCCATACTCGAAGGAGCCGGCGCCACACGCCAAGCCGCGGCGAGCTGGAACGAGCTCGCCGAACTGTACGTGAGCCTGGGGCGACCAGACCAGGCCATCGAAGCGTTCCGCAGAGCCACCGCACTCCTGGGCGTCAAGAAGACATCGGTTGCCAGACAGCTCGACAATCCACACGAGGCACCGACCGCCCAGCCCGAAGCCTCCTAGCAGCTTCGTGATCCTGCTCTCCCTCGTGTTCGCTCGACGGTAGAGGGGGGCCTGCGTGGCGCGGTGCGCCTGCGAAACCCTGTTGGAAGTCAGCCGTAGTGGCGGGCTGCCGGCCACGCGTGCGCCCAGGCGACCTTCTGGCCATGGCATATCCAGATTGGATCATCCCGCTCCTCGGTCCAAGCGTTACCGGGGGTATGGACCACCCCGGCCGGTGTCACGTCGGTGAAGATGGTGAGCAGATACGACCGCGACAGGTTGACGGCGATCGTGGTGCCCCCGTTGTGGGCACCGGCGGGGCCCCACCACCAGTAGTTGTTGTGTCCGCTGATCGCGTGGGGAAGGCCGTAACGTGGACCCCATAGATCTATGGCGCCGGCGGCGCCGTAGTCGCCGGTGAAGACGACCAGTCCGGTCCGTTGGCGTTCGGGGAGGGTGTCGGCCACGGCGGAGATCTGGCGGACCAGGTCGGGCCATCCGACTGTGGCGCTGAGATCCTTGTTGATCTTGGACTCCCACGGCCCGCTCGGCAGGGTGCTCTGGGGCAGGACCGGCTCAGCCAGCGGAAGGATCACCACCAGACCGGCGAGCACGACAAGGATCCACCTGCGGGTCGCCCGGACCGGTAGCCGCGATTCGCTCGGCCCGACTGCATAGGCCTCCTCGGCCGGTAGCGGCTCATCGGCACGGCCGAGCGGGACGGGATGACCGGGACCGGTCCGCTGTTCGACCTGGACCGCCCCCGCGGCGAAAAGCAGAAAGTAGAAGCCGGCGAGATAGTACGGCTTGGCGCCACTGAGGGTGTAGAGGCCAACGGCGACGAGGAATGCGATCCCGAGCGGTTTGATTGGGCTCAGCCGCAGGAGGCGGCGCAGCCCCGGCCACCACAGGGCGATCAGCAGCGGCCCGACCACGATCAGCTGGGCTGGGATGAAGCCGATGGACGCGCCGAGCGTCGAGTTCTCGCTGTGAAGGCTGTGCATCATCGATATGGCCGCCCAGCGGTGGCGGGCGTTCCAGTCGATGTTCGGCGACCAGATAGCCAGAGCCACCAGGATCCCAATCACCATCCATCGGTTGGCCAGATCCCGGGCCCGGCCCCCGAGCAGCAGACCCACGGCCAGGGAAACCAGCAGAAAAAGGACGTTGGCCTTGTTCAGCAGGGCCACTCCTGACAGCGCGCCGATGGCCAGCCACAGGCGGGCGTCGCCGCCCAGCAACCAGCGGAGCACCAGGTAGCAGATAGCAGCCCAGAAGAACATGTCGAAGCAGGCGGTGGACAACAGATGAAACGCGGCCAGTACCTGAGGCGATGTCGCGCCGGCCAGGGCCGCGAGCAGCTGGGCCAGCTTTCGGCCTCCCAGTTGGCGAGCCATCAATGCCGTAAGTACGACGGTGGTCCCTCCGGCTAGGGCCGGAAAGACCCGCAACGCCGTCGCCGAGGTCCCGAATACGTGCGTGGCCAGCCAGGCCACGCCAGGCACGAAAGGCGGCTGGTCCACATAGCCCCACGCCATGTGCCGCGAGCAGGCCAGGAAGTACAGCTCGTCTCGGTGAAACCCGTATCGGGCCGACATGGCCAGCTCTAGCGCCACAAAGGCCGCCGCTACAGACAGCACGCCGGGTTTCCAGAGGGGCGCGGCGGCCCGGGGCGGCGTTCCGGCACCCACCGTCGTCGCCGCCGGAACGGTCATGAACCAGGCACCGGAACCAGGGCGGCGCATACGAAAGCCACCACCGTGTCGCGGGCGGCGACGTCGTCATAGAGGCGAGCGTCGCGCCCCTCTTTGCGGTGCCAGGCGAACCACGAGATCATCTCCGAGACGATCCGGGCCGCCACCGCATAATCGGGCATGGTCCGTAGATGACCGGATCCGGCCCGTTTCTCGAGATAGGCGGCCAGCCGACCGAAGTAACCGACCCTGGTCCGCCGGTAGTAGAACTCCTCCACCTCGGGAACCTCAGAAGCGCAGCGTTCGATTACCGCCAGGACCGGCCACAAGCCCTCCTGGATGGCATAGCGCTCCAGGACAATGCCCCGCAGCTCGGCGCCGGCATCGGCTGGCTCATCCTGAGAGAGTGCGGCCTTCAGGCACGGGACCGGAAGCGACCGCAGATTGGCCTCGATCAACGCCGCCGTGCGGCCCGGTGCCGGGGTAGCAACAGGAAGGTCGAGCGGGCCGTCACCGACCCGTTCGAACGCGCGGGCGAAGACCAAGTGGAACAAGGCTTCCTTGCTCTCCACATAGTTGAACACCGACCCCGAGGACATCCCAGCCGCGGCGCCCACGTCCGCCATCCGAGTGCCGCGGTAGCCGACCCGACCGAAGGCCAAGGTAGCCGCCTGGGCCAGGCCTTCGAGGCGGTCACCAGGAGTAGGGCGAGACACCAACCCAGAGACTATATTGACTGACTCCGTCAGTCAATATAGTCCTCCGGGCCCTTCTGGGCCCGCAGTCGGCCCCGTTCGATGGCCGCCCGCATGGTCGAAACGCTCCGCTCTTTGGTGGCGAGAGCCGCCAAGGGGACGAGGCGCCGTGGTCCACCCACCGCCGGCACCACGAACCGGTAGAGGTTGTCGCTGACGGCCCGGGCGACAACGGCCTCTGACCGCGGACGGCCTCCACGTACCGCAGCTGCAACGGGAGGACAAGCCCGATGAAGACATCAAGTTCTATGCAGGACTGGTCAGGGCCGAGACTCGTCGGCGTCGGTGACGGCGTCGACCAGGACCGGAGCGTGTTGGCACTGGCGGACTACCCGGACGTCGGTCGCGTCGAAGAGGTCGCCGCGGTCCTCCGTTGCTCCAAGTGGTGCGTCTACGACCTGATCAACACCGGCGCTCTGCAGTCGATCCGGCTGGGTCGAGCAATAGGGGTGACTCGCCGAGCCCTCGAGGAGTTCCTCGCTGTATGAGGACCTGACTCAGCCGGCCTCGCCTCTCATGAGCTCGCCGAGTAGTTGGGCGGCGGCCTGGTCTCGTGCGGGGATCACATGGCTGTAGACGCGAAGCAGGACCGACGCGTCGTGGCCCAGTCGGCCGACGATCAGACGAGGATCGATCCCGGCGGCGACCAGTTGCGTAGCCGAGAAGTGCCGAAGGTCGTTGAGGCAGATGTGGCGCAGCCCTTCACGGTTGCGAAGCGCGGTGAACGCACCCGACACCCGGTCAGGGCGCCACGGCTCGCTGTGATCGGCCGACTGGGACCAAACAAAGGCATCCGAGGCGAGGTCCACACCTAGAGCCGCGCATCGCTCTTCGGCACGAGCCTTGTGCTCCATCAGGACAGCGAGGGTGATCGGGTCGAGCGCAAAGCGACGTCTCGTCTTGTTCTTGGTCGCCGACAGCATGACCACCCCGTTAGGGAAGGCCTCGAGCACGGTCCCTCTTCCCGCCAACGCGGCCGTCTGATCCTTGGGCAGGTCCGAGCAGCGCCACCAGATCGTCGCCGCCCCAGCCTCGACGTCGATGTCGCAGAACCGCAACCCGCAGATCTCACCGCGGCGCATCCCCGTGGTGGCGTGCACAAAGATCAGGGCGGCCAGATCGGGGTTCTCCCGACTCACCGCCAGAGCCAGATGTCGAGCCTCGGCCGGCGTCGGCGGCACCCGCTCCTCTGGAGCCAGGGCGGGCGCTTGCGCCTCGCCAGCCGGGCTCGGCGGCGAGAGCCATCGCCAACGGATGGCCTGATTGAGCGCGGCCCGGATGAGGGAATGGAAGTGGTGGCGCGTCGTGGGATGCATCCCATAACCGGACCGGCCCCCAGCAGAAGCGAGCCGGGCGTAGAACTCGTCCAGGTCCCGACCGGTGAGCCGCCGCACGTCCTTGGCGCCGATCGGATCCGACTTGATCCGCTCCGCCCGGCGGCGGGCCTCCAGCATCGTCTTCGGAGCCCGACCCCGTGCCTCCTGGTGGCGGAGGTATTCGTCGAGCAGGTCACCGAGCGTGTGCCGACCCGCCTGGTGGCGGCCCCCTTCAACTTCGGCCATGAGCGTAGCGGCCTCGGTCTCGACCACCTTGGGGAAACCCTTGGCGCCCGGCCGTCGGGGAGGGCCCTTGACCGTCCGGGACACCTGCCCGTACTTCCCCGTCGCCGGGTCCCGGCGCCCCGTGGAGGCCGTGATCTCGTAGACGCCTGGAGCCCGCTCTCGTATCCTGGGCACGTGGTCAACGTTATGCGCAGCGAGCGACAGTTTGGGATAGAGTTTGGGATGACTTAAGCTCGCAGCACATAATGGCTGCTGGAGGGATGCGAGAGCGGCCGAATCGGACGGTCTCGAAAACCGTTGTGTCCTTTGGGCACCGTGGGTTCAAATCCCACTCCCTCCGCCGGGGGGTCCTTCCGAAAGGTCGGGCCTCCAGGTAACGAAACCCTTGGTCCGGGAGCCTTCGGGTGGCCCGGGCCAGGGGTTGTCGTCGTGATCGGGGCGTCGCCGTTTTAGCAACGGCACCAAGGCTCGCAGCATGGGACCCGCAGCCCGCCAGGCTAAGCCCAGCGACAGAGCTAACGACGGCAGCAAGCGCCAGCGAAAGGTTCACGGGCGCAGAGCGTAATGGCGAGTGCCGCCGACCTCGGTGTCCCTTACCGTCGCCTTCGGAGGTTGACGCCGAATGTCCGATCTGGAACACCCGGTCGTATGGGAAAGTTGCCTACGTCGGCGATGCAGATCGACGGGTATGGCGCTCGGGCACCAGGGTGCCGGCCCCTGCGGCCACCGTCCGTGAACTCGACTCTTACTCACCAGACGTCACCTTGCTGTCGAACGGGCTGCTCGTCAGTGCGGAGCGCCGGTGGGGATGTAGTAGAACCCGCGGCCCATCCGCGTCGGCCGGCCGGCGCGCAGCAGGCCGTCGCTTTCCAGCGAGGTGAGAATCGTGCCGGCGCGCCGGCAACTTTCACCCCGACCAGACGGTCGAGGGCGCCGGCGGTTTCAGCCGGGGGGCGTTGTAGCAGCGGAGCGGCCGTATCGGTGTCGATCCAGCCGGCGCCCTCCAGGTGGCTGAGCATCAACAGCAGGTCGACGTCGCCGGCGGCCTGGCCTGGGGTGAGCATGCCCAAGACCTTGGTGGTCGACTGGTCGGGTTCGCCGCCGAGGAGAGCGACGCGGACGTACGGGCCGGCCATCTCGCTGATTTCGGGTCGCGGCCGGCCCAGGGCCAGCATGTCGGCGACCATGCGGTCCACGCCGATCCCCTCCCGCTCCGCCAGGCGTAGGGTGGCGACGGTTTCGGCCAGGCTGCGATAGCGTGGCACGGCCGGGTGGGTGATGATGTTGGATGGGTCGATGCCGCCGATGAACCCTCCCGGAGAGGTGACGGTGAGGGTGTCGCCGATGTGCTCGACAGTGGTGGGGAGCGGGGACAGCCAGTCCCGGTGGACTACCCCGTTGACGATCGACTCGCGCAGCGCCCGCTCGGGAATGGCCCGGGCTTGGCCATGCGCGAACCCCTCGGACAGATGGACGACCCGGTCGGCGGCCAACGCGGCCTGCTCCACCTGGTTGATCTGCTCGATCAGCGGCCGGCTGGTGCGGATCCGGTTGGTCGAGTCGGTGCCGGGCGCGTCGCGGCGTATGTAGTCGATGCCGCCGGTGGGGGTGGCGACGAACAGAAGGCTCCCGGCGTTGGTCAGCTTCCCGTCGCCGGTTACGACGTTGAGCCGGCGCAGGAGGTCCTCGTTGCTGGCCTGGGCCAACTCGGCGGCTCTGGTGTCGCCGCCGGCCTCCAGGTAGCGGCGGGCGATGCCTAGCGCCACGGGGTCGGCGTCTGCGACAGTGTGCCCGGAAGGCCCGGCCGACCAGTCGGCGCCCCGCCTGGCCAGCTTGGCGGTATGCCAGCTGGTCGGGTCCACCTCCACACAGTGGTCGTCGACTCGCCAGCGGACCTGGCCCCCGACGCGGATCGGCTCTATCGCTTCATGGGTGACGAGAACCAGGAGCCGGGTCCCGTCCAGGGAGGCTTCGCGGACGTCGACGGTGAGCGTCCCGGAGGTCAGCTCGTAGATGCGGTGGCGGAGCCATTCGCTCTCGATGGCAGTGCCGACGCGGGTACCGTCGTCCGCGACCCCTACGATGATCGCCCCGCCGCCGTCGCTGTTGGCCATGCACGACATTTCCTCGGCCAGGTAGCGGGCGGTTGCCTCGCTCTGCGGTCGGGGCGGGCCGATGATCCCGGCCCGATCCCGGCGGGCGACTTCTTCTTTGACGTCCACCTGGCGGCGCTCGATGGCCGAGGGCGGGTCGCCGGCAGCGAGGCGATCCAGCACCTGCCGGACTTGGACTTCCACCGGGTCCGGACCCAGGAAACTACAAGTCACCGGCTGATACGACCGCTGGACTTATACTTTCGCCGTCGAAAGTGTAAGTAGAGGCCGCCGGGTGCCGGCAGGTTGGAGTTTCCCGGGTCGGCTGGGTGGGGGTGAGTCCGTGGAGGTCAGCCCTGGGCGTGCGGTCCGCCGCCAGCCGCCGGTCGGGATCCTCTAGAGGGTGTGCAAGGGGTAGGCCGAATCGCGCGCACGGCCCCGTGACCCCGCCGCCGGATAATCCATCTACCAGGGCTTCCCCGGTTTCGTAACTACC
The DNA here is from genome assembly GCA_021808785.1 of Actinomycetes bacterium. Classification (GTDB taxonomy): domain Bacteria; phylum Actinomycetota; class Acidimicrobiia; order Acidimicrobiales; family Palsa-688; genus JAKCDU01. Next base: position 17,524 of record JAKBAX010000060.1, read on the forward strand.
CCGCCGGGGGTCCTTCCGAAAGTAGGGCCTCGCAGTGACGAAACCCCTGGTCCGGAGGCCCTTCGGGGTCCCGGGCCGGGGGCGGTCGTCGAGGTGGCCTGGCTGCAGGCCGCTCGAGGTGCTGGGCGGGCCTGTGCCTGCTGGCTGGCGCCCGTCTGTGGTGTGTGCGGGCCTCGCCGCGCCATACCCCTCGCCCAACTCGGAACCGGCCCGACCAGACCGGTCAAGGTCGCAACTGCCCCTACATCAGCCTCGACCACAGGAACCACCGAACAGCCCGCGAGCACTTCCAGCGTCCCGCCCGCGACCTCGTCGCACCACCCCCGGGCGTTGCCGTTCGCGGTGGCCAGATCGGCGGCACCCGGCGGCCTCTACT
>JAKBAX010000460.1 GCA_021808785.1 Actinomycetes bacterium
CGATCTGTGGCGGCACCGCCGCTCGGACCGCTCGGACACTCTTCTTCCCGAGATTGCCGGGATCGACGACGAGATGATCACCGAGTTCTCGCCTCGTTCCGCCCAGGTCAGGGCCAACCTGGCCCGCCTGGTCGGCGAGTACAAGGAGCGTCACGGGTACTCGCCCGACCGGGCCACGACGGCCCGCCTGGCCCAGGAAGCGGTGATGGAAGGACGCCCCAGGAGCCAGCAGCGAAGCTGGGCCGACGAACAATCCGGATGGCTGGATCGGGCCGGACGCCTGCTCGAAGTCGATTCGGACCGTGTCGGGGCGACCGTTCGGGCCCGAATCGCGACGGCAGCCAAGGATCAGGACAAAGATGATCGCCTCGCGGTCGACGACCTTGTCCCCGCTGTCCTGCGTCTACTGGAGGAGACCGGAGCCACCTGGTCGGAGAGGGACGTTCAACGACACTCCACCGCCGCGCTACGAGAACACGGGTTCGTCGACACCGACCTCGCTGAGCAGCTCGCCGTCCAGGTGATGAACGACCGGGACTCGGTGCCCATCCGAGCCGCCGACCCTGGAGGCGAGACGCCCGCGTTGCTCCAGCGGAGGTCGGGAAGGTCGGTGTTCGAACGGGCCGGGGAGGCCCGCTACACCTCCGTCCGGGTGCTCGAATCCGAGACTCGTCTTGCTGCGCTGGCTGACGCCTCGGGAAGGCATGACTACGCGGACCTCACCGATGACCAGCTCGAGCGCCGCATGGTCGACGTCATCAAGGCTCTGCGCGACAGGCGGCCCACAGGGTCGGAGGATCTTCACGGTGCCGACCGGGCCGTTCTCGAAGCCCGGAGGGCGGAGTTGACCGAAACCGCGGCCGGTCTGACGGTCGAGCGGGCGCGCCGGCGGAACCGCCCCTATGGCCGGATCAGTCCCAAGCTGGAGGGCCTCAGCGACGACCAGGCGGCAGCGGTTGGTCGACTCGCGGACGGGTCACGCCCCGTCGACACCCTTGTGGGACCCGCCGGTTCCGGCAAGTCGACGGCCCTGGGGCGTCTCACCCGAGCGTGGAGAGAGCAGGGTCGGGGAGTGGTCGTGCTGGCTCCGACGGCCATGGCGGCCGGCGTGATCGGCGAGGCGGTCGGTGAGGCCGGCGACACCCTCGACGCGGCCCTGAATCGGTGGGAACGAGGCGACGACCTCCCCGTTCCGGGCTCTCTGGTCCTCATCGACGAAGCATCCATGGCCACCAGCCCCAAGCTCACGCAGGTCATCGAGACAGCGCTGGTCAACGGCGCCATCGTGCGCTGCGTAGGCGACCCCCGCCAGCTCAAGGCTGTGGGTGCCGGGGGTGGTCTGTCGATCCTCGCCGATGCCGTGGACGGTCCGGTGCTGACGAACATGCACCGCTTCGAGGAGGCATGGGAGGGCCCCGCCAGTCTCCGGATCCGCCAGGGTGATCCCGGAGCGATCGCGGAGTACGAGCGTGCCGGGAGGGTTACGGCGGGTCTTGAGCCCGACGCCGTCGAGACGGTCTACCAGTCGTGGAAGCACAGCCCGTACGGCCCCAACGGCACGCTCATGATCGCCTCAGACAACGAAACGGTCCGTACGTTGGGCGAGCGGGCCCGCGCCGACCGGGTGGCGGCGGGCGAGGTCGAGGCAGGAGGCCTGGAGCTTCGGGACGGGTCGGTCTGCGGCGTCGGTGACGTGATCGTCACCCGCCGCAACGACCGCACCATTCCGGTCGGCCATAACCCCGGCGCTGGAGGGTACGTGCGCAACCGGGACCGGTGGATCGTGACCGGCAGGAACGATGACGGCGAGCTGGCCGTCCGTCACACGAAGACCCACGCGGAGGCGATCCTTCCGTCGGGCTACGTGGCGGAGCACGTTGAACTCTCCTATGCGGTCACCGGACACGGCGCCCAGGGACTTACGGTCGACGCCGCCCACGCCCTGATCCAGTCCACCGATGCCCGCCAGTACACCTACGTGGCCATGACCCGCGGACGCGTTCTCAACCAGGTGCACGTCGTCACCGGGCAGATTGTTGACGAGCCGGCTGGTTACGAGCCGGAGATGACCGCACGGTCCGTCCTGGCGCAGGTACTGGCCAACGACGAGCCCGTCTCTGCCCGGGATCACGTCCGGGTGGTGATCGAGAAGGCGAACGATCTCTTCGAGATGGTCTCCCGCTACCGCCACGTACAGACCGAGGAGATGCTGGCTCGGGTACGTCCGGTCCTGGAGGCCTCGGGAGCAGGGGATCTGCTCGACCAGCCCGACGGTTGGCGCCTCAGGCAGGCCCTTGAGATGGCGGAAGATCGCGGGTTCAACAGTGCTGAGCTTCTCGCCCTCGATGCGCCCGTGGGCGTCGAGGAGTACGCGGTCGAAGTGCAGAGGGCGTGCTGGAGCGGCACCTCACCCGGCGGAGCGAGGGTCCAACCGCATCCCATGTTCGCAGGCCTGGTCGCCGCACCCGGTACGCACGTCGACGCCGAAGTGGCTGCCTATCTGGAAAGACTTGGGGAAGCCATAACGGAGAGGCGTGCTGGGTTCGAACACCAGATTGGTCTGGGTGAAATCCCAGTATGGGCGGCTGGCCTCGGCCCGCCACCCGGGGATCAGGTCCGCCGCTCGCAATGGGTCAAAGACGTCGCCCAGGTCGCTGTTTGGCGTCAGGCGCAGGGGATCATCGACGGCGAGGATGTCCTGGGGCCAGCGCTCCCTCCGGGGCATCGAGACGCCCGGGGGCGTGCTGCAGCTGCTGCAGCGATCTCAAGGATCACTGAGGCTTCGACTCCGTCAACTCGGCTCGGTGAGGACGAGAACCTGCGGCAGAGGCGGCACGGTCCGGACAGTCGAGCCTCGATGAGGCCGCAGTAGCTGTGCGGGGTACACGCACCACCGGGTACGCAGAATCTCCAGTTCAAGCAGGTATTAGACCGCTGGCGACCCTCTGAGCAACGGCCCGAATCTCCTCCAGGATCTCCCCCGGTGTGGCTCCTAGATTCAGTGTGTGGGCCGTTATCTTCACGCCGGCGTTACGGACGGTCCAGGTCGAGGCGGCCTCGTTGCCCTGGGCGTAAACCAGGTGCGCCCGGTCGAGGCCGTAGGCGGTCGCGTACGCCACCGCCTGGTAGATGTCGGCCTGTGGGAAGCCCGCCACGCGCTCTGCCTTGTATTTGGCGTCGATCACGGCCAGGACCTGCTCGCCGACCTTCCAGATGAGGTCCGGGCGAATGTCAATGGCGCCCTCCTCATCGAGGCTGTAGCGGTGCTGTGCCACGCT
>JAKBAX010000461.1 GCA_021808785.1 Actinomycetes bacterium
GCCCAGCCGGACCATCTCCTCCCGATAGACGGGCCACACGTCACCCGAAACCGGCAGGAACCCGTCACCGATGCGGGCAGCCCGGCGGGCCGCAGCCGGCGACGACCCCCCGAGGACGAGCGGCGGCCCGCCGGGCTGGTGCGGCTTCGGCGTGACGCGCGCCGGCCGGCCCCGGAACGTGAAGTCCTCTCCGGTCCAGGCCTGCCGCAGCGTCTCGACCATCTCGGTGACGCGCCTGCCCCGCTCGGACATCGGCACCCCGAACATCTCGAACTCGCCGGCCACGTAGCCTGCGCCGAGGATGACGTCGACCCGTCCGGCCGAGACGGCGTCGAGTACGGCCAGGTCCTCGGCCAGCCGGATCGGGTCGTAGAGCGGGGCGAGGAGGGCGGCGATCACCACCCGGATAGTCCGGGTCCGGCCGGCGATGGCCGAAGCCAGGACGATGGGCGAGGGCAGATAGCCATCGGCGGATCGGTGGTGCTCCGATATCGATATGGTCAGACCGCCCAGATCGTCGGCCCACGCCGCCATGTCGAGCGCGGCGGCGAAGCGCTCGGCAGTGGAGACCCCGGCGAAGTCGGGGTTCCGCAGGTCGTAGCGAAGTCCGAACATGACCATCTGTAAGTCCCCTCCCGTCGGTCGACCGGTCCCGGCCGACGGCGAACTATAGGCCACCGTTGCGGCCCCGCTCGCCACCCGAATACTGTTCGATCTAGATGTTTACAGCCCGCAGGAGTGGATCGGCGAGGAGGGGCGCGTGACCTTCCAGACCATCCGCGTCGAGCGGTCCGACACCGATCGCGTGGCCACCATCACGCTCGATCGGCCCGAGGTGCTCAACGTGTTCGACCGTCAGATGTGCCAGGAGATGGCCCGAGCGTGGCGCCAGATCAAAGAGGACGACGGGGTAAACGCTGTGGTGCTCCGAGCCGCCGGCGACCGGGCGTTCAGCGCCGGACTCGACACTTCGAAGCCCTACGGGCAGCCCCCGCTGGTGTGGAACCACGAGGATCCGGGCGAGCTCCTCAGCCCCAAGTGGCAGAAGATGTGGAAGCCGGTCGTCTGCGCCGTTCAGGGCATGTGCACAGCCGGTGCGTTCTACTTCCTGAACGAGAGCGACATCGTCATCTGCTCCGACGACGCCACCTTTTTCGATTCCCACGTCACCTTCGGCATGGTCTCGGCCCTCGAACCCATCGGGCTCATGCGCAAGGTGGGTCTGGGCGAAGCTCTGCGCATGGCACTGATGGGCAACGACGAACGGGTCACGGCCGCCACCGCCCTGCGCATCGGCCTGGTCACCGAAGTGGTTGACCGGGCCGACCTGTGGAGCCGGGCCCACGAGATCGCATCTGCCATCGCCCGCAAGCCGGCCATCGCCACCCAGGGCACCGTCCGGGCCGTGTGGGAGTCGCTCGACCGCCCCTACCGGGCAGCTATGGAGCAAGGGCTCATCTACACCCGGCTGGGCAACCCGCTCGGTGCCGCGGAGGTGGCCGAGCGAGGCCGCGAACAAGGCCGCGAACAGGGCCGCGAACGGCCGCCGCCGAGGCTCCGGTGACCGACGCCCGGCCTCCGCTCAGCCGCACCATCTCACAGGTCCTGGCCCTCGACCCGTCCGCTCAGGCGCTCGAGTACGGCGGGCGCTGGTACAGCTGGGGAGACATCGGCGCCACCGCTCAGTCGTTGGCCGAGCACGTAAGGCCCGGCGACCGGGTCGGCGTCCTGCTGCGCAACCGGCCCGTCCACGTCGGACTGGTGGTGGGCCTGCTGCGGGCCGGGGCATGCCTGGTGCCGATCAACCCCGGGCGGGGCGTCGACCGGGTGGCCGCCGAGTTGGGCGAGCTCGATCTGCCGATTCTGGCCGGCACCGCCGAGGACCTCGACCGGTTCCTGGTTTCCGGCTCGAATGGGGGGCAGATCGGCTGCGAGGACCTCGGATGGCCGGTCGTGGCGTCGGGCCCTGTCGTGGCGTCGGGCCCTGTCGTGGCGTCGGGCCCTGTCGTGGCTTCGGGCCCTGTCGTGGCGTCGGGCCCTCGGGGCGGGGCGAGGGTCGGGCCGGCAACACCCGGGGGGACGGGCTCGGGTCCTCCGGTGGCGGTCGAGATGCTGACCAGCGGCACCACCGGGCCCCCCAAGCGGGTTCCCCTCACCTACGACACCTTCGAACGGGTGCTGGAGGGGGCCAAATACTACGAGCGGACCGCCCCCACCCAACCCCGCCTGCGGTCGGGGGTGGCGGTGATCAACGCTCCGCTGGTCCATCTGAGCGGCCTCTTCCGGGTGCTGCAGTGCATCAGCGACGGGAGATCGTTCTGCCTGCTCGAACGGTTCCGGGTGAATGAGTGGGCGGACGCCGTCCGCCGCCACCGGCCGGCCACGGCCAGCCTGGTGCCCGCCGCGCTGCGCATGGTCCTGGAGGCCGACCTCGACCCGGCCGAGCTGTCGAGCATCCAGTCGGTGGTCTCGGGCACTGCTCCCCTGGCCCCTGAGGATGCGGAGGCCTTCATGGCCAAGTACGGCATCCCGGTGCTGATCTCGTATGCGGCGACCGAGTTCGGGGGCGGGGTGGCCGGCTGGAACCTGGCCGACCACCGCCAGTTCTGGAGGGCCAAGCGGGGCAGCGTGGGCCGGGCCCACCCCGGCTGCCGGCTGCGGGTGGTCGATCCAGACTACGGAGCCGAGCTACCCCCCGACACGCCGGGACTGCTGGAGGTCCGGGCCCGCCAGCTCGGCGACGGCTCCGGCTGGACCCGTACCACCGATCTGGCCCGCATCGACGCGGACGGCTTCGTGTGGATCCTGGGCCGGGCCGACCAGGCGATCATCCGGGGCGGATTCAAAGTCCTGCCCGACGACGTCCGGGTCGCGCTCGAACGAGACCCGAGGGTGCGTTCCGCTGTCGTGGTGGGCCGGCCCGACGCCCGGCTGGGAGCGGTCCCGGTGGCCGCCGCCGAGCTGCGCGACGGCGCCGGCCCGGCCGACGCCGAATCCATCCTGGCCTCGGCGGCTCGCACCCTCGCGGCCTACGAGGTCCCCGTCGAACTGCGCATCGTCGAGGAACTGCCGCGCACCCCGTCGGGCAAAGTGGACCTGGCCGCAGTGGCTGTCGAGTTGGGCGTCGAGTTGGGCGGGCACCGGGGCCCGGGAGGGGCGCCGGTCAGGTAGGGACCACCCCCCGGCTGGTCGAACCACCCCCCGGCTGGTCGAACCACCCCCCGGCTGGTCGAACCACCCCCCCGGCTGGTCGGACCGCCCCCATCGATAGTGTGCA
>JAKBAX010000001.1 GCA_021808785.1 Actinomycetes bacterium
CCGATCTCCCATCCCGGCGTGGTGGAAGCAGCCGTGCTGGCGAGCGACGACGAGGTGACCGGTGACGCGGTCTGGGCCGTGGTGGTGGCCGACGGGGAGACCGCGCTCGGCACCGCCGACCTGACCGCGTGGTGCCGCCGCAGCCTGGCCCCCTACAAGGTGCCGACCCGATGGACCTTCCTCGACCAGCCGTTACCGAGGACGGCGACCGGAAAGGTTCTGAAGTCGGCCCTCCGGGGCCTCGACGCGTCCGGCTAGAGCGGCCAGGCCGGGTCCTCGGGTACAGGGTGGCGGAACAACCGGGCCGCGTTGGCGTAGGTGAGCTTGCGGATCTGGTCGGTGGTGAGCCCGGGGTTGGTCTCGAAGCCGCGCCGGAGCGCTTCTTGGGTGTCGGGCCAGGTGGTGTCCGAGTGCGGGTAGTCCACCTCGAGCATGACGTGGTCCTCGCCGATGCGGTCCAGCAAGCCCAGCGTGGACGGGTCGTCGAGCGAGCAGAACCAGAAGTTCTCGGTCAGTATCTGTGACGGGGTGCGGTTCCCGACCCACTGCTCGTAGTCGGCCGTGCGACCGGCGTGGTCGAGCATGAAGTCGAGCCGGTCGAGCAGCATCGGCACCCACCCCACGCCCCCTTCGGACAGGGCGATCTTCAGGTCGGGGTAGCGAGCCGGTACCCCCGACCACAGCCACTCCACGCAGGCCATCAGCGACAGTGCCGGGAAGAGGGTGACGTTCTTCTCGAAGCGGGGCCCGTCCGGTGGTAGTTGGGTCATGCCCGACGAACCGACGTGCAGGCAGACCACGGTCCCGGTCTCGGCGCAGGCCCGCATCACCGGATCCCAGTACAGGTCGTGGATGGGTGGATAGCCGATGCGGTGGGGAACCTCCGGGAACGAAACGGCGGTGAAGCCCCGGGCCGCATTGCGCCGGATCTCCTCCGCCCCGATCCCCGGGTCGGCCAACCAGGTGATGCCGAGAGGGACGATCCGGTCGGGGTGGGCGCCGTGCCACTCCTCGTACATCCAGTCGTTCCACGCCTTCACCACCGCCACCCCCAGCTCCGGATCGGCCGAGCGCGACAGCACGGTCCCGGCGAAGCCGGTGATCTGCGACGGGAAGTTGACCGACGCCCAGATCCCGGCGATGTCCATGTCCCGCACCCGGGCGTGCACGTCGTAGCAGCCGGGCCGCATGTCGGCGAAGGAGGACGGCTCGTGGCGCAGCTTCAGGTGGTCCTTGTGGCCCACGGTGGCGTTCAGCCCGACCTGGAGGTACACCTGGTCCTCGTAGAGCCACGCCTGGCGGCCCTGCTCGTGCACGGTCATGGGAGGAAGGTCGCTGTGGGCCCGGCTGTAGGTGCCACCCTGCTCCAGTTCGATGACGCGGGGGAAGCGCCCGGCGAAGCGGGCCGGCTCCCGGCGCTCGAACAGCTCGGGGGGCTCCACCAGATGGTCGTCGACCGATATCACGGTGTAGCACCGCTCGCGGGGCTCGGGATCGACCAGGTAGTCCTCGGTGACAGGTGCGCTCATGGCTGTGCTCCTCTACAGGTTGGGGAGGAGGGCGCCGTCCACCAGTATGTCGATTCCCGACACGAACGACGCCTCGTCCGACATCAAGAACGCGACCACGGCGGCGATCTCCTCGGGCCGGCCCATCCTCTCCATGGGCGACTTCTGGTACATGTCGCGCATGGCCGGCTGCGTGTCCATCTCCAGCCGCCCCATCGGGGTGTCGATGAGACCGGGCGCCAGCGAATTGACCCGGCCGCCCCGTGTCGCCCAGCGGACGGCGGCGCGGGACGCGAGCCGTACCACACCCCGCTTGGAGAGCGCGTAGGCGTGCCCGCTGTCGGCGACGGTGGGGACGACCCGGTCCAGGAAGTCGGGGGCTTCGGGCTCGTCCAGCAGGGCGTCCTGCTCGGGATTGGCGAACGGCGCTATCTGGTAAGCGGCCAGGGAGGAGAAGAGCACCGCCGCGGTGCCGGTGGTGACCATGGGCTCGAAGGCCTCGACCAAGAGCTGGGTACCCACCAGATTGACCTCCAACACCCGCCGGGCGTCGCCCATGGCCGGCGAGATGCCGGCCGCGTGGACCAGACCCCGGAAGTCGCCCAGATCGGATACCGCCCCGATCAGGGCGGCCACCGCGGTGGGATCCGACACGTCGCAGGCCACGCCGAAGGTGCCGTCGATGTCGGGTGCCTCGAGGTCCACTGCCACCAGGTGGTCGGCCCGGCCCCGCAGACGGTCGACGCAGCTGCGGCCCATCCCGCTGGCCGAACCTGTCACCACGGTGAAAGACATGCTCTGCTCCTCCCCCAGACGGCGCCGACCGGTGATGGCACTGAGCGGTCCAGAACAAACTTCCGTGATGCATTTCCAGTCCCACAGCAGGTTAGATGACGGATCATCAATGCATCACCGGAAGTTTTGTTTCGGACCACTATGGCACGATCGCCGTCCGGGCTGCAGGTTGGGCCGGTGCCTGGCGGCGGTACAAGGCCCGCTCCAGCGAGTGCAGGAGGCGGTCGCGGGTCTCCACCGGGCTGATCATCTCGTCCTGGCCGAAGCTCTGAGCCGAGCGGTACGAGGCCTCGACCTCGAGGCGGCGCAGCAGAGTCGCCTCGTCCTCGTCGGAGCCCCGGGCCCGGCTCATGGCGGCCGCCCCCATGGCTCCCATGGTCGCACCGGGGTAGGTGAAGGTGGCCGACTGGCCGTCGAAGCCGATCATGCCCATGACCATGGACCCAAAGCCGTAGGCCTTGCGCATGACGACGGTCAGCTTCGGTACCCGGGCCTGCGTCTGGGCCGCGAACATGCGGGCCCCGCTGCGCAGGATGCCCTGGCGTTCGGACTGGCTCCCCGGCATGACCCCGGGGTTGTCGGCCAGGAAGATGATGGGCAGGTGGAAGGAGTCGGCCACGGTGATGAAATGGGCGGCCTTGTCCGCTCCGTCGGCATCGACCGAGCCGGCCAGCACCTGTGGCTGGTTGGCCACCACCGCCACCGGGTGGCCGCCCAGACGGGCCAGCGTGCAGATCAGTGACCGCCCGAAGTCGGGTTGCACTTCGAAGAGGGACCCTTCGTCGAAGACCACGTCGATGACATGGCGCATGTCGTACACCCGCCGGCCGTTTCGGGGCACGATGTCGAGCAGCTCCGGGACGGGCCGGAACCCGTCGTCGCCGCCTGGGACGTCGAGTGGATAGGACCAGGCCGACGACGGGAAGTAGCGCAGGTAGGTCCGCACCTGGTCGAGAGCGGTCTCGTCGTCGGCCGCCTCGTTGTGCACCAGCCCGCTCGCCACCGCCACCTTCGGCCCGCCCAGGTCCTCCTTGGCGATCTGCTCACCGAGCGACTCGTAGACGACCGGGGGCCCGGCGGTGAAGATGGACGCCTGGGTGCTCATCACGGTGAAGTCCGACATGGGGGCGACCAGCGCGCCGTGGCCGGCGGATGCGCCGAGTACGGCGGTGATCAGCGGCACCCGGCCCGAGCACCGGCTCTGGGCGATGAGGTCGGTCGGGGTGCGGGTGTGGGCCCGCCCGTCAGCCCGGAACCCGGCCCCCTCCAGCATCATCACCAGAGGGACGCGGTCCAACACGGCGATCTCCGCCACCCGGTAGCGCTTGGCGTTGGCGGCCGAGCTGATGGTGCCGGCCAGAACGGTGAAGTCCTCGGCGGCCACCATGACCGGCCGCCCTTCGATGGTCCCCGATCCGATGACCACCGCATCGGCGGGCGCCTCGGCGCCGCCGACCAGGGTGCCGACCTCGGCGAACGAGCCGGGGTCGACCAGACGGGCGATCCGGGCCCGAGCGTCGAGCTTGCCCGCGTCGTGGTGCCGGCTCAGCCGGGCTTCGCCCCCCATGGCCCGGGACTCCGCCCGGCGGGCCTGCAGATTGTGAAGGACATCGTCCCAGCTGTCGGAGCCCTCGTCGTCGGCCATCGGCGGGTCCTTCTAGCGGCCCGAGAAGTTCGGGGGACGCCGCTCGGCGTAGGCGGTGAACGCCTCCCGACTGTCGTCGGTACCGACGTTCACGCTCTGGGCCACGGCCTCGGCCTCGAGGGCCTGGAGGAGCGAACCCTGGCCGGCATGGTCGAGTTGGCGCTTCATCAGCGAGATGGCGATGGGCGGCCCCGACGCCACCGCAGTGGCGATCTCGGCGGTGGCCGCGTCCAGCCGGTCGACCGGGACCACCGCATTGACCAGGCCCAGGTCCAATGCCTCGGCGGCGCTCACCATCCGAGCCGTGAACGCCAGCTCCTTGGCCCTGTGCACACCGAGCCTCTGGCGCAGAAGCCAGGACGTGCCGAAGTCCAGGCTCAGCCCCCGTTTGGCGAATATGGCGCAGAAGCGGGCCCGGTCGGAGCACCACACCATGTCGGCGGCCAGCGCCAGACCCAGCCCGGCGCCCACGCAGACCCCGTCCACCTTGGCGATCACCGGCACGGGGCAACTGTGCAGAGCCACCACTACGTCACCGAGGACCCGCATACCGTCCAGGTTGTTGCCCCCACGGGGACCGGGCCCGGCGCCGTCGGCCTTGCGGGTCGCCACCCCGGTCAGGTCGGCCCCGGCGCAGAACTCGCCTCCTGCCCCGGTCAGCACGATCACCCGGGCCCCGGAGGTCGACAGGTCCCGGAACGTGGCGCCGATGGCCACCCACATGTCGCCGGTGCAGGCGTTCTTGGTGGCCGGTCGGTTCAAGGTCACGGTGGCCACCGGGCCGTCGAGGGCGACCAGCACGTCCGGGTGGTAGGAGGGCCGTTCGTCTGGCACGGTCAAAAGGTCTACATGTGTGCCGCCCGACCGTCAAGCTGCCGGTCGGCCGCTGTGTCCCTCGAGCCCTCGGCACGGCCGGGCCGGCACCCGGCACCCGGCACCTGTCACCCGGCACCCGGCACCTGTCACCCGGCACCTGGCACCCGGCACCCGGCACCCGGCACGAGGAAGAGGTCTACCCGCCTGACCACGCACATTCGAGCCCCGACCGGGGTACGGTCGTGGGCGGCGGTCGAGGTCCGGCCGCCGGCCCGGTGCGCCGCCGGGACACCGACGGATCGCGGGGGGAGCGCCGTGGCCGCTGACAGAGCTGAGGTCTCGTTCGATCACCAGTCGCTGAGCTGGCTGGCCGACCGTCATCAGCACAACGATGAGCTGCGGGCCCGGTGCCCGGTGGTCTGGAACCAGAAGCACGGCGGCTTCTGGTTCGTGTCCGGCTACGACGAGGTCGTCGCCGTGGCCCGCGACAGCGAGACCTTCACGCCGCGCTACGAGGTGGAGTCGACCGATGGCTTGGGCTACATCGGCATCATGGGGATACCGCGGCGAGAGGGGATGCCACCCATCGGTATCGCCGAGGCCGAGGGTCGCCGCCACGCCGCCTTGCGCCGGGTCATCAACCCCTACATGCTCCCACCGGCCGTGGCCGCTGATCGCCCGTTCTTGGAGCAGGCGGCCTCATGGTTCTTGGACCAGCAGATCGAGTCCGGGGCGATGGAGATGATCCATGACTTCACCGGTCCGGTCCCGGCCCTGTGGACCATGCGCCTGCTGGGCCTGCCGGCGACCATGTGGGAGCACTACGCGGCGTACTTCCACGCCACCGCGGCCTTCGGGCCGGATCGCGACGAGTACAAAAGTGCCGTGAGCCGAACTCCGGAGATGATCGCCGAGCTGATCGAGGTCATCGAAGCCCGCCGGAAGGCTCCCGGTGCCGATCTGATGTCACAGCTCGTGACCGTCGAAGTGGACGGTGAGCCGCTCGCCAACGACGAGCTCATTGCCGTGCTGTGGAATCTCATCGGGGGAGGCCTCGACACGACCACTTCGCTGACCGCCCTGGCGCTGGTGCACATGGAGCAGCACCCCGCCCTCCGGCAGCGCCTGATCGACGAGCCGGATTTGGTGCCGACCGCCTGCGAGGAGTACCTGCGCTGGACGTCGGTCAACGAGACGCTCACCCGTACCTGCACCCGCGATACCGAGCTGGCGGGCCAGGAGTTGCACCGCGGCGATTTCGTCATGATCAGCTGGCTGGGCGCCAATTTCGACCCGGCCGTCTTCGACCGGCCCTATGACGTCGACCTCGACCGGGGCACCAACGCGCACATCGCCTTCGGGCTGGGCGCCCACCGCTGCATCGGGCTGCACGTGGCCCGCAGCCTGTTCGAGATCATGGTGAGCGAGGTGCTGTCGCGCATCCCCGACTACCGGGTGGACCGGCGACGGACCAGGTTCTACCAGGGGAACCCTGAGCTCTACGGTGTGGTCTCGATGCCAGTCGAGTTCACGCCGGGCCAGCCGGTCGGCACCGCCCGGCCATTCTGAACCGGATCCCGACACTGATCCGGGGACCGGGTCCGCCCCCGGGCCGTTCGACACCAGCTCGGAAGTGGGTATACCCTCTTCGTAGAACGTTGATCTACCTCGGATCCCGCTTCGGTGACTCCGGGAGGCCTGCGAGGGGATACCTATGGAAGCGAATGCACCCGAGTTGGACTGGCTGGTGTCGGTCGACGACCACGTGATCGAGCCGCCGAACGTGTGGGTCGACCGTCTGCCGGCCAAGTACCACGACGCGGGGCCGCGGATGCTGGGCGACGACTCGTGGGTCTACGAGGACAAGAAGGTGCCGACGTCGGGCCTGTCGGTCACGATCGGCAAGCGCAAGGAGGACTTCAGCCCCGAGCCCGTGCCCTACTCGGAGATGCCGGCCGGGGCCTACGACCCGGTGGCCCGGGTGGCCGACATGGACCGGGCCGGCATCCTCGGCTCCCTGTGCTTCCCGTCGTTCCCCCGCTTCTGCGGGCAGATCTTCTGGGAGGCCAAGGACAAGGAGCTGGCCCTGCTCTGCGTGCGGGCCTACAACGACTGGATGATCGACGAGTGGTGCGGGACCATCCCGGGCCGGTTCATCCCGTTGATCATCATCCCGCTGTGGGATCCGCAGGCCGCCGCGGTCGAGATGGAGCGCTGCGCAGCCAAGGGCGCCACGGCATTCGCCTTCTCGGAGAACCCCGAGCCGCTCGGGCTGCCCACAATTCACGATCCGAACCGGTACTGGGACCCGGTGATGGCCGCGGCCCAGGACACCCAGATGGTGGTCTGCATGCACGTCGGTTCCTCGTCCACCATGCCGGTGATCTCCTCCGACGCCCCTGGCCTGGCCAACTTGACCTTCGGCGCGGTGCGGGCGGCCGGCACCATGCTGGCCTGGCTGTTCAGCGACTACTTCGAGCGCATGCCGGGACTGAAGATCGCCCTGTCGGAGGGCAACATCGGCTGGATGCCGTACTTCATCGAGCGAGCCGAGCAGGTCATCGACAAGCAGCGGCACTGGGCCAAGAAGACCTCGACCGCGTTCTACAACAACGAAGTGGACAAGGTGCAGCTGACCGCCGACCTGGACCGCCTCGACGTCCGCGCCACAATCCGCGAGCACATCTTCGGCTGTTTCATCGAGGAATCATCGGGCCTGCGCTCCCTCGACATCATCGGGGAGGACAACGTCATGCTCGAGACCGACTACCCCCACAGCGACACCACCTGGCCCGACAGTATGAAGGTGGCCAAGAAGCTGCTCGCGGGCCTGCCTCCCGAGACGCAGTACAAGATCCAGCGCGGCAACGCGGAGCGCCTGTACCGCTTCACGCCGGCCACTCCGAGCATGGTCCCGGCCCTCTAGCTCACGCTTCGCTTCTCTGACCCACGGCCTACCCGCTGAGCGCGCCGGCGATCTCCCCGAGCGGATCCTCGTGTCTGTCACCGAGGGGCAAGGGCCGGAGAAGCACCTCGTCCGCTCCGAGGGAGAACATCTCCTGTATCCGCTCGGCAACCCGCTCCGGCGTGCCCCAGGCGATCACGTGATCGACGAGATGGTCGGTCCAGATCCCACCGGCGGCCTCGTCGAAGCCGGCTCTGATCAACATCTGTTGGTAGGCGGGGAAGGCGATGTTGGGGACACCGGCGCGGACCGCGTCCCGAACGGGTCCGGCCCTCTCGCTCACACAGACGGCCAGGTGGGCGACGAGCGGGGGTCGGGGGCGGCCGGCCCCGTCGGCGCCTCTGGTCAGGGCCGGGACGGCGTGCCGGGCCAGGTAGGCGGCGGGGCAGAGCCAGGTGATGGCCCCGTCGGCGCGGGCGCCGGCCAGCTCGAAGGTCCGAGGCTGAAGGGCGCCCACCATGACCGCAACGGTGACTACCCGACCGAGGCCCGTTCTCACCTGGAAGTGCTCGCCGTGAAAGTCGATCGCCTGGCCGGCGAACAGCGACCGCAGGATGTCCACGTACTCAGTCAAATGTTCGAAGGGCGCCGTATGAGGGAGTCCGAGCAGTGCCATCACCGCGGCGTGGCTGGGGCCCACGCCGAGGCGTAGGCGGCCCGGCGCCAACTGATCCACCACGTTGGCCTCGGCGGCCAGGACGGCCGGATGGCGGGGGTAGGTCTGGACCACCGACGTGCCCAGCCGTAACGAGGGGCAGCGCAGCGCCAGGGCGGCCAGGAGGGGCATGCAGTCCTCGGGCCCACCGTTGGTCAACCAGGCTGCTCCGTAGCCGAGGTTCTCGATGCCTTGCGACGCCTGAAGAACAGTCTCGACCCCGCTCACCCGATTGACCACTATCCCGACGCGGGACAACCCGCTGACGACCATGTTCCCAGCCTAGTTGAACATTAGTATGTCGGCGGGTATGTTGGTATATTGACATTAGGGGGCAGGGAGTGGCTGTCTACACCTTCACCAAGGATTCGACCCCCCCGATGCCGGGGACGGGTTTCGATCGGGCCGGCCGCCTGGGCGCAGAAGCGGCCACATTCGCCGCCGATCTGCTCAGCGGAGATGCGTGGGCCCGGTTCTGCGAGGGGCTGCAGTCGGCCGGCCGGTCCGTCCTGCGATCGGAGGACGCGGTCTCCGATACCGACCTGGCCGAGGGTTACCGCTACCTCCTGGGGCTGGTGCACAGCCTGGTGGAGGCGGAGCTCTACCGGACCGATGCCGCCAACCCGGCCTTCCTGAGGGTGCAGACCGACGTGGTGAAAGTGGGCATGGACAATCCGGACGGGGCCCTCATGAGCGCTCCGATCGACGATGAAGGGGTCTTTCGGATCTATGGCGTGATCGGGTCCATCAGGATGCTCGAGTTCGTCGTATCCGGCAAGGGGCGACCACTGATGCGCTACCTGGACGAGTTCGAGGTCGGCGACGGCGGCCGCTTCACCGTCACCCTGGGCCGCCGGCCACAGGCCGGCAATTGGATCGAGCTGCCCGAGGGAGCGGCGTCGGTCCTGGTGCGTCGGGCGACATACGACTGGGACACCGAAGACGTTCCCCACCTGGCCATCGAGAGGCTGGACGCCGACCCGGCCGTAGTACCGCGGTGTCTGCGTACACCGACGGCAGCCGAAGTGGGCGAGCAACTCGATGCTCTCGGGCGCTTGGTTGCAGAGAACGCCGATTACTGGGTGGACATGGTCCACTCGTTCCGCAGCGAGGGGGACAACTTGATCCCCGCGCCGCGACCACTGCCGGCCACCGGGATGAACGACGCCCGGTCCTCGGTCAAGGGTTTCTTCGTCATACCCGAAGGCCACGCCCTGCTGGTCGAGTTCACCCCTCCCGATGGCCAGTTCTGGAGCATCTCCGTCGGAGACATCTGGTACCGGACCTTCGACTTCGCCAATCACCAGACCAGTCTCAACGGGCACCAGGTCCAGAAGGATCCCGACGGGGTCTGCCGCATCGTGGTGGCGTCGGAGGACCCGGGCGTGGCCAACTGGCTGGACACAGTCGGCCACGAGCGCGGAGTGATCATCATCCGGTGGGTGATGGTCACCCACCGGCCCCAGCCGATCACCCGGCTCGTCCCGCTGGCCGACGTGGCCGCCGTTGTCGCCTCCGGTTCGCCTCGGGTGGCTCCCGTGCAGCGGGCCGCGGCGCTGGCCCGCCGACGCGACGCAGTGGCCCGGCGGCTGGCGGTACCCCTGACGAGCCGCTGGTCGTACTCGACCACGTCGATCGATCCAGTGAGACCGGACCGATGATCCCGGCTCCCGAAACCCTCGTCGAGCGGGCCTGCGCCGCCACCGGGCTCCGTGACCTCGGGCCGGACGGCTGGCAGGAAGGCCTGGACCGCCTGGTGCGGGCCGCGACGTCGGACCTGGCTCTCGACGACCCCTCGGCCGCCCGACTCTGCGCCACCATTCATCACCGCTTGACCAGCCGTCTGCGGATCGAGGACTGGTACGCCGACCAGGCCGGCGAAGTCCCCCCGATCGGTGCCATGGTGGTCATCCACGGCCTGCCTCGGACGGCGACGACCGCTCTGCAGTATCTGCTGGCCTGCGGCCCCGATTTCCGGTTCCAGCGGCGGTGGGAGATCAGCGACCCGATCCCGCCGCCCGAGTCCGGAACCGATGCCGACGACCCGCGCCGGCTGGCCGCCAAGGCGCGGCGGGAGGTTGGGGCCGGGGGTTCGGTGCAGCACATATCGGATACGGACGGCCCCGTTGACGACAACACCATCCTGGGGTTGGACTTCCACAACCAGGAGCTGGGGCTGCCGCTACCCAGCTACACCCGTTGGTGGCGCTCCAGCAGCCTGGCGACGACCTACGCCTATCACGAGCGGGTCCTGCGCCTGCTGCAAACCGGGCGCCCTCCCCGTCGGTGGCTGGTCAAGGCGCCGTACCACAACTTCCACCTCTCCGACCTGGCCGCACATTATCCCGAGGCCCGATTCATCATGGCCCACCGTGATCCGGCGGCCGCCTTTCCCTCGGCCTGCAGCACCGTGCTCACCGCGCAATGCAACGCCCTGCCCGACCAGCCACCTGACCCGCTCGACCTGGGCGCGTTCCTCCTCGAGCACCTGGTGGCCGGCATCGAGCGGGCCATGGCGGACCGAGCCGTCATCGGAGAGCATCGATTTCTGGACGTGACGCAGAAGGAGATGGAGGCGGACCCACTCGCCACGGCTGATCGGATCTACGAATTCCTGGGCCTCGATCTGGTTCCCGCCACGCGGCGGGCCATGGCCGATTGGGCAGCTGGGAATCGGCGGGGTGCCAGGGGCCCCCACCGGTACACGGCCGAGACCTACGGCTTCCGCCCGGCCCAGATCCGCTCCGCGTTCCGCCACTACATCGATCGCTTCGGCATCGAGATGGAAGACCGAGCACGAGCCACGCCCGGCGTGCTGTGAGATCGGAGGACGACCTGCAGATCGAACCACTGGGCTCCGCCGGAGGGGTCGAAATCCTGGACATCGACCTGGCCGGTGATCTCGGCGATGCCACGTTCCGGAAGGTGGAGGAGGTCTTCGACCGGGAGTCGCTCGTCGTGTTTCGGAACCAGGAGCTCACGCCTGAGCGGGGCCGTCAGATCTTCTCCCGGTTCGGTCCGCTCGTCGAAGGCATCGGGGTGGTCTCCAATCAGGATGCGACTGGACGGGGGGAGCTCCAGTTCCACTCCGAGCGCTCGTTCCAGAGGCAGATCCCCATCCGGGGCCTGGCCCTTTACGGCCGGGAGGTCGGCGCCGGTGGGGCGGCCACGCTCTTCATCAACTGCGCCGCCGCCTATCGTGACCTTCCCGGCCCGGTCCGGGCCCGCCTGGCCACCGTGGACACCGTGCACAGCTTCGATCCTCGGGTGCGCCTGGGACCGGACTATGGCGGCCCCGAGGTGCCTGCGGGCGGTTGGCGGACCATCCACCCGGCGGTGCTGCGCCACCCGCTCACCGGCGTCCCCATCCTGTTCGTGAGCCCCTGGTTCACGACCGCCATCGCGGAGGACGCCGATGCCGGAGACGGCCTGCTCGACCAGATGCTCGGGCACCTGACGGACCCGAGCTTCCGGTACCGCCATCAGTGGCGCCCCAACGACCTCGTCCTGTGGGACAACCTGGCATTCATCCACGCCCGTGAGCCCTACCTCGAGTCGACGACCAGGGTCCTCTGGAAGTACGAGTTCCGGTTTGCCGACGGCATAGAGCTGACCCCGCCCCACGGCACCCGGCTCACTACCGGATGATCGGCCAGAACCGGACGGTTTCAACCGTGCGCAGAGCAGAGGGAGCCGGCTGAAGAGCCATAGTGGTGCGGGCTAGGCCGGTCGGACGGGATCCCTCAGACGCGGGCCGGTTGCACCGGCGCCCCCTTGACTCCGGGCCGGGCCCGGAATACGGCGCCGGTGTGGTCCGGATCGTAGGGCGCGCCACCGAAGGTGACGGCGTAGAGGTCGTCTCCGTCGAAGCAGATCGAAGCGGTCCAATCCCTCGGTCCGCGAAACTCACCGTCGATCCGCCCATCCGGTGAGAGCCGCACGATCCGACCCGATCCGATGAGTACGACCCAGATGCAGCCCGCCTCGTCCATGGCCAGGCCATCAGGGCTTTCATCGTCGAACTGGTAGAGGTGGCGGCGGTTGACCGGCATTCCCGATTCATCCAGGTCGCTCATCCAGACGAGGTGCGGCGTCGTGTCGTTGTGGTAGAGCCGGTATCCGTCGGGGCTCACACCGATGCCGTTGGTCAGTTGGACCCCGTCGTAGCAGTGGGCCGCGCCGTCCCCGTCCAGCCTCCAGAGCGAGCCGCCCTGGCCGGACACCGGTGGGAGCGGGTCGGCATCGAAGCGTCCGACGAAGACCCGACCGTCGGGATCGGTGCCCAGATCGTTGAAGCCCCAGGCGTGGCCCGGCTCGAGCAGGGTCCGCTCGGCGCCGTCGGCCCCGACGACCGAGACGGTGTGACCTGATGCGACCAGGCCTCCGTCCACGTGGGCGACCAGCCCGCCGACGTGTGTCCTCTCGGCCAGGAAGGTCGTCGAGCCGTCGGGCTCCAGGCGCAGGAGATGGCCCGCCGTCCGGTCAACGAAGCAGAGGCGGCCTTCGAGATCGAGACATGGAGCCTCCAGCTTCCCGAAGCCCTCGATCAGCAACTCCCACTCCAAGTCTTGCATGCTGAGATACTACGGGTTGCTGATATATCCACAATGGGACGAGGCCTGGGGTAGCCCGGCACGGTGGTGGTTACTCGGTGCTCCACCCGCTCAGCTTGTAGCCGCCGAACGGCACGGCTGGGTCGACCATGTTGTAGGTGTGAGCCAGACAGTGCCGGCCTGGAGCGCGTTGGCCACCCGGGGGGCCCGCACGGGTGCCCATGTCCAGGGCGGTGATCAACTCGAGTTCCCCGTACCGGGCCGCGAGGGCATCGGCGACCCGCCACAGGAGGCGTTGGCGGGTGGCCGGCGTCAGCAACTGCCACGGTCCCTCGAAGGTGGCCCTGGCCGCCGCCGTCGCTCTCTCGACGTCAGCCGTGCCGGCGTCTGCAACTTCGACGAGGGCCCGTCCTGTCGATGGACTGATGCTCGTGATGGTGCGCCCGGACCGGGCCGGCGACCACTCGTCGCCGATGAGCATATGCTTCGGCCCCAAACCGATCAGTTCCGTGGCGCGGGGCTACGCGGTGCCCGGATTCATGGCGACTCCTAGAGGACTACGACTGGAATGGTCCGAATTTACGGCCGATTCCAGGCTGACTATAGTTATCGTTTGAGAAGGTATTCTGTAAACCTCCGACCGGGAGCATTGATTTGTCCGACAAGATTTGGGCCAACTCCGGGGACTCGCACCTGATGGAGCCCTTCGAGCTGTTTCAGGAGAATCTCCCGAAGGACCTGGCGGAACGCATGCCCCGCAGCGAGCTCGACCCGGATGGCGCCTTCGAGACCGTTCACGTCGACGGCCAGGAGTTCCGGCGCAAGGTTCCGTTCGTGAAGCGACCGATGGTGGACCCGGAGACCGGAAAGTCGGTGTTCGATCGGGCGCCGGGGGCCAATGACATGCGCCTGCGCCTCGAGGACCTCAACGAGGAGGGCATCTGGGCGGAGTTGATCTACACGTCGATCGGCATGTGGATGCACTCGATTCGTGATCCCCAGCTGATGCTGGCCGGCTGCCGCGTGCTCAACGATTGGGCCATCGAGTACCAGCGGTTCTCCCCACGCTATGTGTGCACCGCCCTGATCCCGACGTTGAGCGTCGACACTGCTATTCAAGAGGTGGAGCGCACCGCCGGAATGGGCTTCAAGATCGTGATGCTGCCGACATCACCCACGCTCGATGGACCCAACTGGAACCGGGACGACTGGCATCCGCTCTGGGCCAGCCTGGCCGATGTAGGGATGCACGTCGGCTTCCACGCCGGCAGCGATCCGCACGAGGCCGACACGTTCAACGGCGTCTACTATCGGGGTCCCGGAGCCCACCTCCTCAACTACTACGAGGCGAGTTACCACATGCAGTTGGCGGCCGCCAAACTGGTGTCAAGCGGCGTTTTCGAACGCCATCCGACTCTGAAGTGCGTGGTATCGGAGGGGGGTGCCACATGGGTTCCGTTCATGGCCGACCGGCTCGATGAGGCGTACCGTCAGCATGTCAATCAGGTCTGGCCCAAGTTCAGGCGGCTGCCGAGCGAGTACCTGTTCGAGAATGTGTACGCCTCCTTCCAGCACGATGTGTCGGCCCCGCAGGCTTTGGCGGCGATGGGATACCGCAACGTGTGCTGGGGGAGCGACTACCCGCATCTCGAGGGCACCTTCGGTCACACCCAGAAGACACTCCGGGAGCTGGTCGGGGACCTGACCCCGGCACAGCGCCACCGGATCACCCGGGGGACCTTCGAGGAGCTCTTCCCCCACGTCCCGCCCGCCCCGGCGGACGACACGGATCCGGTCGACACAACGGGCTAGGGACAGGACCCCGTGCGGCGCGACCGGCGCGCGGTGGGGCCGGATCAATGAACCCCACCGCGGCGCAGACCCTCAGGGGGGATGGAGGGACGGCGCCGGCCGCAACTCTATCGGACCGAGAATAGGATTTCAAATAGGCCGCTCGGAGCTACCTACGCATCGAGCCTCAAGGCCGGCCAAGCGAAGCGCACGACATGGCCGCGGGTGGTCGCCCGGTCCTGCTGGGAGCCGTCGCCGGCGTCCAAGCTCGCCATGACGAGCGCGTGGATGCTGTAGGCGTCCGCCTCGGGACGCATCGAGTGCAGAACACCGGCTCGATGGCCTTCCTCGAGAGCAGACACGAGAGGGCGGCAGGCGCTCTGTCGAAGCTCGTTCATGATCTGGAGTCGGGGGCCCGACGCCTTGGCGGCCGCCGCCGTAAGCAAGGTGGTGCGCTTGGCTCGGCGGGGCTCGTAGAAAACATCGAGGAACCGGTCCAGCCAGGCTTCAACGGCTGCGACCGGATGAGGGGCGGCGACCACCACTCGGGTGAGCGACCGGCCGACCGCTTCGCCCTCGCGCAAAAGGAAGGTCTCGAGCAAGGCCTCCTTGGATTGGAAATGCCGGTAGAAGGCACGCGTGGAGAGCCCGGCTTCGGCCAGCACGTCGCTCACGGACATCTCGGAATAGCCGTTGCGTTCCATGACCCGGATGACGGCGTCTATGAGCAGGCGTCGCTCGGTTTGGTCGTCGAATCGCCGCGGTCGTCCGACCACAGGTGCTGACGACGTCGATTTCGGCAAACTACGCTCCTATGGGCGGGTGGTCCGAGAATACTGCCGGGCAGACGGTCGGGAGGGTACGGTGACCTCCGGGCCCTCGGATCACAAACGTGCGGCTCCGCCCTGCGGTCGGGTATGCTTTGCAAAGAAGTTCTCCAAAGATGAATGCGCCGCGTTAAGGGTGTCGTGCCTCTTGGCGTAGAGGGCTCCGAGAGAGAGGGTGGGGAGATGGCAGGAGACGGACGGCTGACCGGCAAGGTTGCCCTCATCACCGGTGCGGCCCGCGGACAGGGTCGCTCCCACGCCGTGGCTCTGGCTCGCCAAGGGGCGTCGATCGCGGCAGTGGACATCGCCGCCCAGATCGAGTCCGTGCCGTATCCGATGGCCACGCCAGAAGACCTCGAGGAAACGGTCCGGTTGGTGGAGGAGGCGGGTGGCAGGTGCCTTCCCATCGTTGCCGATGTAAGGGACATCCTGGCCATGGACTCGGCTGTCAAGCAGACATTGTCCGAGCTCGGGAGGATTGACATAGCCCTAGCCAACGCCGGTGTGTTGCACATAGCCGGCTCCGGCGAGTCCCTCGTCGAGTCGGCGGTTCGCTGGAACGACGCCGTCGGGGTCATGCTCACCGGCGTCTACAACACGATTCGGGTCGTGCAGCAGCCACTGATCGACCAGGGCACTGGAGGGTCGATCGTGATTACGAGCTCGACCGCCGGTCTGAGCGGTATGCACGACGGCAGCGGGGGAATCGCGGCCTACTGTGCATCAAAGCACGGCGTGGTGGGCCTGATGCGGGGATATGCCAAGATCCTGGGGCGGCACAACATCCGGGTGAACTCGGTTCACCCGATGGGTGTGGCTACTCCGATGGTGGTCAATGAGGAGTTCCAGAAATACCACGCCGATCATGCCGACGTGCTGGAGATCTCGCCTCGCTTGTTGCCGATGACACTTCTGGAGCCAGGCGACGTCAGCGCCGCCATCCTCTGGCTGGTCTCCGACGATGCCAGAGCGGTCACCGGGATCGCCCTGCCGGTGGACTGCGGTGTCACCTGCCCGTAGCCAACCCATCGACCGCAGGGCCGACCGACTGCGGGCATCTGGTCCTGAGGGGGCCGGACCCCTTGAAGGCCTCAGAGTGGTCGACCTGTCGCCGGATGCGCTGGGTGCACAGGTGTCCATGGTCCTGGCCGACTTCGGCGCCGATGTCATTTGGGTGGAACGCCCGGGTGGCGGCCGCCTGCGCCGGCAGAGGTCCTTCCCCTTCCTCGCCCGGGGCAAGCACAGTGTCATAGCTGACCTGAAGGAACCGGTCGGCCGCAATCAGGTCATCGACCTGGCGGCTCAGGCGGACGTGCTCATCGAGACGTTCCGCCCCGGAGTAGCCGACCGTCTGGGCTTGGGATACGCGCCGCTGCGGGAGATGAATCCGGCTCTCGTGTACACGTCGATCACCGGCTTTGGTCGGCGCGGCCCGTGGGCCTCCTTGAAGGGGTACGAGGGAGTGGTGTCGGCTCTCCTCGGTATCTTCGGGTCCTTCGAGGGCATGAATCCCTCCGGGCCACCTCCTTTCGTATCCGTGCCATGGTGCTCTTTCGCCGCCTCTCAGGCTGCACTTCACGGGATCCTCGCCGCCCTCTTCGAGCGAGAGTCCAGCGGGCTCGGCCAATGGGTCGAGGCCAATATGGCGCAGGCCGTCACCATCCACGAGGGGGCGTCCTCGGCGTGGTACTCCTATCTGGTCTCCAGCAGATGGCCCGACGCCTTCACGCTCGCTCCTATGGTGAGCAAGGACGGCGTTCCCCTGAGCCACTTCATCTTCCGTCTCCTGGTCGGTCAGACCCGGGACGGGCGTTGGCTCCAGTTCGCCCAGAACCGCCCGCGTCTGTTCGAAGCGTTCATGGTGGCTCTGGGTCTGGAGTGGATGCTCACCGATCCGAAGTGGAAGGGGATCCCGCTCCTGGAGGACGAGGACCTCCGCGTCGAATTGTGGGACCGGATGTTGACGGCCGTGCGGGAGCGGTCGCTTCCGGAATGGGAGAGCGTGTTCGCCGCCAACCACGATGTGTACGCCGAGTGCTATCGCAGTGGTGCGGAAGTGCTGGATCACCCTCAGTTGGCGGCCGAGAACCTCATCATCGAGATCCAGGACCCGGAGCGGGGGGTGGTGCGCCAGCCCGGCCCGATGTTCCGCCTGAGCACCACTCCGGCGGTGCCCGGCCGTCCGGCGCCGGTGCTCGGAGGTCACACCGCAGCGGGCTGGGCGTCGAGAACCGGCCCGACAGTGGGGCCCGGGCCGGAGGGAGCCCTCCCGCTGGCCGGTATCACGGTGCTCGAACTGGCCATGCAGTACGCCGCTCCGATGGGAGTAACGCTGCTGGCGGATCTCGGGGCCCGTGTGATCAAGGTCGAACCGCTGGACGGGGAGGCGATCCGGCGTCAGGTGCCCCAGTTCCCGGAAGCTGGCGGAGCCAAGGTGATGCAAGGGAAGGAGAGCATTGCGCTCGATCTGAAGACCCCGGAAGCGGCCGAGATCATCCATCGGCTGGTCGATCGGGTGGACGCAGTGGTCGAAGGGTTCCGTCAGGGCGCAGCCGAGCGGATATCAGTGGATGAGGCCACTCTCCGGGCGATCAATCCGGAGCTGATATACCTGACGGCCCGTGGGTACGGCACCGGCGAACCCTGCGGCGACCGCCCCGCGTTCGCCCCCACCTTCGGGGCGGCCGGAGGGATCGCCACCGCCCAACTCGGCGGCCCCGGACCCGAGGATCCGTCGATCGGTATCTCCGAGGTTTCAACCCGGAGCGCCCTCCTGAGGTCGGCCAGTGCGTCCAAGTACGCATCCGCCGACGGCATCGCCAGCCTCGGCGTGGCAACCGGCCTGTTGATGGGACTGCTCGCCCGACGTCGCGGCGCGGGAGGCCAGCACGTGGCCTGCTCGATGCTGCAATCGACGGTGCACGCCATGGCCGAGAGCGTCATCGAGTTCCGCGACAGCCCAGGCGCCACCGACCCGGGCTTCGAGATGCGGGGGCCTCATGCCCTCTACCGGGTGTACGACGCGTCCGACGGATGGGTGTTCCTGGCCGCCCCGCAGAGGGAGGAGTGGGATGTTCTGGCCGCCGCAATGGAGGAGTACGCCGATCTGCGGGGCGACGAACGCTTCCGGACCCCCGAAGGGCGCGCCGACCACGACGGGGCGCTCGGAGAGCTGTTGGCGGGTGCCTTCCGTCGGCGCACCGCTACGGAGTGGCAAGCGGTCCTGGCCGCACACGACATAGCGGGCGTCGCCGTGACCACCGGGCCCGTAGAGGCCCTCCTGATGAGCGACGAGATCGGTCGGGCGAGCGGTTACATCACCGATGTCGACCACCCGATCTTCGACCGGCACCCGAGGCTCGCTCCCATAGTCGCCTTTTCGAGGTCGACAACTCAGGCCGGAGCGGGCGGTCTGTGCGGCGACTCGACCGAGTCCGTCCTGGGCGAGATCGGCTACCCGCCGGACCGGATAGCCGAACTCAGAGCTCAGCGGGTGATCCTGTGACCCGGTGCAACGGTTCTGGGCCGATCAGGCAGGCGTTATTACCAGCAGCGAAGGTGGTGCACCAATGACAATCAAGGACAAGGCGGCAGTGGTCGGAGTGGGGGCCACGCCGTATTACAAGCGCGGTCAGTCCTACCCGCAGACCGAGCTGAGCATGGCTTGCCGAGCGGTGCTCCTCGCCCTGGAGGACGCCGGACTGTCGGTCCAGGATCTGGACGGCTTTGCCCTCTACGCCCAGGCCTGCGAGCCGGCCGAGCTGGCGGCCACGTTGGGTGTCCCCGAGGTCCGTTTCACCACGATGATCACCGGAGGAGGCGGTGCCTCGGCCGGAGCCCTCGGCGTAGCCGCCGCCGCCATCCACGGCGGCATGGCGACAACCGTCGTGACAGTGATGACGGTGCAGCAGCGGGACCGTCGCCTGGGTGGGAGCTCAGTGGGCGGACAACTCACCTACGGCCAGGCGGCCATGGGCATCTCCAGGCCGTACACCGCCTTCAGCTCCAACAGCGGCCTGCTCGGACCTGGTCACGCCGCAGCGCTCATCGCCCGACGGCACATGCACCTGTACGGCACCGAGCGCGAGCACTTCGCCGAGGTCTGCATCACCTCCCGGGACAATGCCATCCGCCGGCCGACCGCGTTGCAGACGACGCCGCTGTCGATGGATGACTACTTCAACGCCCGGATGATCGCCGACCCCCTCTGCCTGTTCGACTACACCTTGGAGACAGACGGAGCGGTCGCCGTCGTGACCGTGTCCGCCGACCGGGCCCGAGATCTCAGACACCCGCCCGTCTATGTGATGGGGTCCGCCCATGGTGGGATCGGCCGGACCGGCCCTCTCAACTGGAAATGGCTGCAGATGCCCGAAGACGATCTGGTCTCGTCGGGATCCCGCTCGGCCGCCCGACGGATGTACGAGATGGCGGGCATCGGACCTGCCGATGTGGACGTCGCGCTCATCTACGACAACTTCTCGCCAATGGTGATCATGCAACTGGAGGACTACGGATTCTGCCCTGTCGGCCAGGGCGGCCCGTTCGTGGCGGACGGGAACATCAGGTGGAAGGGTGGGTCCATACCGGTCAACACCCATGGGGGGAACCTGTCCGAGGGCTATGTGATCGGGATGACCCATGTCAGGGAGGCGGTCGAGCAGTTGCGCGGCACCGCCGTCAACCAGGTCGACGGTGCCGAGGTCGCCCTGGTCACGGGGGGTACCTCCCTGCTACCGATGAGTGGCACGTTGCTGAGGAAGGGATAGGACCATGACCGATGGCGTGACCTCCAGCGAGCTCCGCAGGGGGGTCTTTCCAGGCCTGCAGCTGCAGACTTATGCTGATGAGACCACGGAGCCGTTCTGGAGCGCGGCGCGACACGACCGACTGGTCGTGCCTCGATGCCGGGAGTGCGGCACATTCCGGCTTCCACCACTGCCCATCTGCCATGTCTGCCAGTCGGAGGTCACCGACTGGGAGGAGCTGCCCGGGACGGGGACCGTACTCACCTTCACGATCGTCCACCATCCACTTCATCCTGATCTGGCGGCGGTGTGCCCCTACGTCTCGGCCGTCGTGGATCTGGACGGCACCCAAGGGGAGGGCGCCCGGATCCTGGTCAACGTGACCGACTGTGATCCGGCCGCGGTGTCCATCGGCGCGCCGGTTCGCATCGTCTTCGACCATGTCAACGACGACATGTCGATACCTCGCGCCAACCTGGTGGCCGACCGCCCGGTATAGACGCCATGATTCTCTTTGTATCCGAAGAGGGAGTGACGTATGGACAGCCGGAGAGGGTGACGCCGCTGGTACGTCGGGTGGTGGCCCGTAACCCGGGGCCCTACACCCTTCACGGCACGTGCTCGTACATCGTCGGCGAGGGAGAGGTCGCGGCCGTCGACCCCGGCCCGGACGACCCTGAGCACACACAGGCGCTGCTCGGGGCACTCGGACCGGGCGAACGGGTCAGCCACATCCTGGTCACCCACTCCCATACGGATCACTCGCCCGGGGCGCGCCGGCTCAGGGAGCGTACCGGCGCCCCTGTGTACGGCTTCGGGCCGCCGGTCCGCATCGACGATCCTGACGGTAGTCGGGTGATCTTCGGAGATCCCGACGCCGATCCCGATCCGGCGCAGCCCCCACCGCCGAGAGGCGGGGACCTGGACTTCCGACCGGATGTGCGGCTACGACACGGTGAGTTGATCAAGGGGTCGCAATGGACCATCGAAGCCGTGCACACCCCGGGCCACGCCAGCAACCACCTGTGCTACCGGATACTCGAGGACAGGGCACTCTGCACGGGCGATCACGTCATGGGTTGGGCCACCACCGTGATCTCGCCCCCTGACGGGAACCTGACCGAGTACCTGGAGAGCATGGACGGCCTGATCGAGGGAGACCGCGACGATCTGTACCTGCCGGGCCACGGACCACCTATTGACGAACCGTGTCACTTCGTCCGGGCCCTGGTCGCCCATCGTCACGACCGTGATGCCCAGATAATCGGACTCCTGGAACAGGGCCTGGCAACCATCGCAGAGATGACGCCGGTGATGTACTCGTCCCTGGCCAAGCGCATATGGCCGGCGGCCGCCTCGTCGGTCTACGCCCACCTGCTCCGGCTGGAGTCCCTCGGCGTGGTGAGAGCCGTCGACGGCGGATCCCTGTCGAGGGCCGGCCGAATCAAGCTCTCGGCCTGACCGGCTCCCGGCCGATGGACTCGCCGCCCGACCCGACGCAACGGCAGAGTTGAGTCGTGTCGCTGTCCTACGAGGTGAGGGACCGGATCGCCTACGTGACGTTGGGCCGACCAGAGCGGCACAACGCCCTGCGGGACGAGGATCTGGTCCAACTGGGCGACGTCCTGCGCCAGTTCGACGATGACGCAGCTGCTGACATCGGGATCGTGCACGGCCGAGGACCGTCCTTCTGCAGCGGCTCGGATGTGGTGCACCGCATGCAGCGGGCCTATGTCGAGGGGGTAGCCGAGAGCGAGCCGAGCGAGCTGGACGGCGTCCTGCAGACGCAGCACTGGAAGCCGCTGATCGCCGCCGTACAGGGGTACTGCCTGGGCCAGGGAATCGGCTTGGCCTTCATGTGCGATCATGTGGTGGCGTGCAGTGGCGCCCGCTTCCAGGTCACCGAGGCGGTCGTCGGGGTACCAGCTGCGACCTTCGTCGAACGGCTCGGGGGTGGTCGACTGGCCATGGAGGCGGGTATGACCGGACGCTTCTTCACTGCCCAGGAGGCGGCAGCTGCCGGGATGCTGACGCGACTCGTCGACGACGGCCACCATCTGACCGGAGCGGAGGCCCTCGCCCGCGAGATCCTGGCCAATCCGCAGGGAGCCATCCGTGAGCTGGTCCGGTACCGCCGATTGAAGCTGGCCCAGTCACTCTTCGCCTTGGAGGAGACGAGCCGCCCTTTCGACTGGGCCGGCGATCTCGAGACCCAGAGCCGCATCAAGGCTCGGATCGCCCGGCACCAGTCGTAGGCGAGCCCGGCAGTCGTCCGGCCTACGCACTTGATAAGAAAGTCGCTGCTCGAGCGGGGATAGGATCGGTGTCGGAACGGACGACAGAGGAGACGGGCGAGCGTGGGCACGAGACTGCAGGGCAAAACGGCGCTCATCACGGGTGCGGCCCGAGGTCAGGGCGAGGCGACGGCGCGTCTGTTCGTCCAGGAGGGGGCGCGCGTGGTGATCTGCGATGTGCTCGAAGAGGAAGGGAGGGCGCTGGCCGACGATCTCGGTGACAGCGCCCGTTTCGAGCGACTCGACGTCACTTCGATCGATGAATGGGATGGCGTCGTGGCGTCGGCTCTTGACGTCTTCGGGGAGCTCAACGTCCTGGTCAACAACGCCGGGATAGGGGCGGTCGGGACCCTCGACGGGATGCCGCTGGATGAGCACCGCCGGATACTCGACGTCAATCTCAACGGCGTCTACTTCGGGATGCGGGCGGCCCGGTCGGCGCTGGTGGCCAGTGGGAACGCCTCCATCATCAATGTGTCCTCCATCGACGGTCTGGCCGGTGTCCTCGGCATGACCAGCTATGTGGCCAGCAAGTTCGCCGTGACCGGGATGACCCGGTCAGCGGCCATCGAGCTCGGACCCGTCGGCGTCAGGGTCAACTCCGTGCATCCGGGCGTGATCGACACACCTATGCTCGGCCCATCCGACAGCCCGACCCGTCCTCGCCTGGCGAATCTGGTCAAGATGCAGCCCATCCCCAGGCTGGGACGCCCGGGGGAGGTGGCGTACCTCTCCTGCTTCCTTGCGAGTGATGAGTCGAGCTACATCACCGGAGCCGCCATCCCGGTCGACGGCGGCCATCTCGCCGGACCGTTCAGGGAGTACTCCTCAGGGGAGTTGGGCTGACCCGGCCTCGGGAATCCTGGCCTCGATCAGTCGGGCCCGATTGATCTTCCCGGCAGTGGTGCGGGGGAGCTGATCGAGGAACTCGAAGGACTTGGGCACTTTGGGTCCGGCCAGCATCTTCTTGGCGAAGTCCCGGAGCGTCTCGACATCAGGTGGATCGGTGGCCTCTCTGGGCTCGACGATGGCGTGCACCCGATGACCCCAGGCCGGGTCCGGGATCCCTATGACTACTACATCGGCGACCTCGGGATGCTCGGAGAGGGCAGCCTCGACCTCCGCCGGGAACACGTTGACCCCTCCTGTGACGATCATGTCCTGACGACGATCGGCAATGTACAGATAGCCGTCCTCATCCAACCGTCCGAGATCGCCGAAGCTCAGATATCCGCCCATGATCGGCTCCGGTGTAGGGACGCCAACATACTGGAAGGTCGCTCCGGGAGCGGTCCGGCGCATGTAGATCTGCCCGGTCTCACCGACCGGGAGAACCTCCCCGTCGCCCGCCACGATGACCACCTCGCAGCCGACCGGTCGCCCGGAGGTTCCCGGATGGTCGAGCCACTCCCGGCCGGTGCACATCGTGAGGCCCAGGCCCTCGCTGCCACCGTAGGAGAATATGAAGTTCTCGGGAGGTACCAACTCCAGCCACGTCCGGGCCACCCATTCCGGCAGGCTGGCTCCCCCGTAGTGGACGAAATCGAGGCTGGACAGGTTCCGGGAGCGGATGCCGTCCAGGCGGGCGATCCGTTGGAGCATGGTCGGCACCAGGATGGTCCCGTTGACCTTGTGCCGTTCCACCAGCTCCACGAACCGGGGGGCATCGAACTTCTCCATCAGCACGACGCGGGATCCGGCCAGGAGGGGGTTGAAGCACGAGGCCGCTCCGTTGGTGTGATAGAGGGGTGAGGCGCACAGGACGACTCCTGCCTCGGCCGACACGTTGCCCGTCGTATCGCCCTGATCGGTATAGAGAGCAGGGTCGGAGCCCAGGATGATCTTGGGGGTGCCGGTCGAACCCGAAGTGGCTATGAGGCGCGAATAGCGGGGCGTCCCGCCATCGGGAACGGGCGATGGGTCCAACTCCACCGCCTCCTCGAGATCACGTGACGTGACGGCCCGGAACTCCTCGCTCACCCAGTCGGCGACCACCGCGGTGTGGCCGGCCACCTGGAGGAGACGGTCTCGTTCCCATTCGGGCAGGTCGCTGCGCAACGGAAGTACGGAGGCGCCGAGCTTCCACGCGCCGAAGACGGCCACGACGTGGTCCGGCGAGTTGGCCAGCCCGACCACGACGATGTCGCCGGTTCGCACGTCCCGGCCCCGAAGGAGCCGAGCGGCCTGGTTGGACCGGGACTCGAGTTCGCTCCAGGACCACTCGGTCACGGGGCCCTCGGATTCGGCGAACAGGAGAGCGCTAGCCGATCCCCGCTCCTCGGCCAGGTTGCTCAGGCGTATGCCGTATGGGGTACCACTATGGCTCATGATTTACCGGTCGTCCTCTTGGTCATCCTCTCCAGAAGAGTGGACTCTGTCGATCTGGCGGTGGAAGAGGGGTCCGCGACTTGACCCCGATATCGAGATCGTAGTCGGGAGAGTTGCGCCCCCGGTAGCGACGTGGCAGGATTTGGGAAGACGTTTCCGATTGGGGGGTTCCGAGGATGCTTCGTCTGACCGGTAGGTTCGTGGCGGTGGTCGCCGCCGTCACGCTCGCAGCGGCTGCCTGCTCGAGCTCCTCCAAGCCTTCTGCCGGGGGATCCGGCAACAACGGCAGCACTGTCCCGACCACGACAGGCCAGTCACTTACGAGTGTAAAAGTGGGTGTCCTGGCCGATCTGACAGGGGCGGGAGCCGTAACCGGCAACAGCACCGTGCCCGGCATCAAGGCCGGCGTCGGACTGGCTCGGACGGAGGGATACAACGTCAGCTACGTGCTGGCCGACACACAGTCGACACCAGCGGGTGTGCTGGCCGCGGCCCAGCGCCTGGTAGAGCAGGATCATGTGTTCGCCGTCATCATGATCTCCCAGCTCGGTTTCGGAGCTGCTCAGTACCTCACGTCCCACGCCATTCCGGTCATAGGGATCAACGTCGACGGCTCGGAGTGGTTGACGGCCAAGAACATGTTCTCGGTATACGGGTACGCGGACTACTCGAAGGTGATCACGACATACGGGACGATATTCAAGCAGCTCGGCGGGACCGTCTTCGGCGGTGCCGCATACAGCATTGCGCCGGCGTCATACCTCAATAACAAGAGCGCGGCGGCCTCGGCGAAGCTGGCCGGCCTGAAGGTCGGCTATGACAACACGCAGCTGGCGTACGGGACCACGAATGTGGGGCCGGTGGTCCTCGCCATGAAGAACGCCGGGGTGGACTTCGTGTATCCGAGCATCGCACAGGCGTCATCCTTCGCCATCGTCCAGGGCCTCGAACAGGCAGGGGTCAAGTTCAAGGCCCTGCTCCCAACGGGTTACGGCGGTGACCTCACCGACGCCGGCCCGGGATCGTCCCACTCGGCGCAGAACGTCTACTTCACCAACATTTACGAGCCGGTCGAGATGCACACCGCGGCGACGCAGCGGTTGGTCGACGCTCTGAAGACCTACGCCGGGGTGACGACCGAGCCCACTCTGAACGAATACTCGGGATACCTGAGCATCGATGCCCTCGTTCAGGGGCTGAAGGCGGCGGGGGCGAATGCGACGCCGGCCCAGTTCATCAATACGATGCTCGGGATCACCGACTACTCGGCCCAGGGTCTGTTCGGAGGGAAGACCATCTCCTTCGCCCTCCAGGGCCGCGGAAGCATCTTCGGTGCGGGCGACTGCACCTACGTGGTGCAGTACCAGGGAACCACGTTCCATCTCGTCCAGGGTATGGAACCGATATGCGGGACGACGGTGCCGGACATGACCGTCACCGGACCCTGAGGTCCTCCTGTGCAGCTCCTCGATCCCGTGCAGGAACCGCTCGGAGCCGTACGCGCCCTCGCCCCTAGGCTCGACACGCTCAACGGTAAAATGCTGGGCCTCTACAGCAACGAGAAGCTCAACGCCCGGCGCTTGCTCGAGCTGGTCAGTGAGGACCTGACTAGGGGCTATGCCTTCATCGTCCGCTCGGGCACCTACCATCAGCAGTTCCTGATGGAGCCCACAGAATGGGGCGACGTCGACGGCTGTGACGCGGTGATCCTGGCCAACGGCGACTGCGGGGCGTGCAGTTCGTCCGGCATTGCCAACGCGATACAACTCGAGAATCGTGGCATTCCGACGATGCTCATCAGCACTCCGCCGTTTGTGGACGCGGTACGGGCCATGGCAGAGGTCAGCGGCATGAGAGGCATCGAGTGGAGCGTCGTCGAGCATCCGATCGGGAGTGCCGGAGAGCACGAGCTACACGCCAAGGCGTCGATGGCCGCCGAGCATTTCCGCACTTTGGTGCTCCGGTCCGGGGCCGGTTGACCCCCGGGCCGGCGCCTCCCGATGTGCGGTACACCGGCGTGTCCTGCCAGTTGGAGGCTACCGACTGGGAGGAGGCCATTGAGATCTACCACCGCAACGGGTGGACGGACGGCCTGCCGATAATCCCGCCGACGCCGGCACGGGTGGCTGAATTCGTCGCGGCAGCGGGTGGGCGGCCCTCCGACCCGATCGGCCACTACGCGCTCCGGGACCGGCCGGTGACCCTGGAGAAGCTCGCTATCAATTCGGTCATGGCCGGTTGCCTACCGGAGTATCTCCCGGTCGTGGCGGCGATAGTCGGGTGCATGCTCGAGCCGGGATTCGATGTCCATACCGCCAACTCGTCCACCGGGAGCCTGGCGTTGGGCTTCGTAGTCAACGGCCCGATCCGCCATCTGCTCGGTATGAACACCCAGGGTGACGTTCTCGGTCCCGGAAACAGGGCCAATGCCTCCATCGCCCGGGCGTTGCGCCTCATCCAGATCAATGTCATGGGGTCGGTCAGCGGGGCGGGCGCCCCACATTCCCACGATCGTCCCGTCCTGGATCGGTCGACCATGGGCCACCCGGCCAAGTACGTGGCGTACCACGTGGCCGAGTTCGAGGAGGCCTATCGGGAGCTGACGCCACTGCACGTGATGCTGGGCTTCGACCCGGCCGACAGCGTGGTGTCCGCCTTCGCGGTTGGTAACCACATCATGTTGTCCAACCACGCAGAAACCGGTCCTGAGGAGTGGATCGCGTCGGTGGCCCACTACCTTGTCGGCGCCGGTCGTCTGGACCGGGCCGGATTCGGGGTGCTGCTCGTCCCCCCGGAACCGGCCGGCATGTTCGTCGATGCCGGCTGGTCGAAGCTCGACATCAGCCGAGCCCTTTACGAGTCGACGCGCCGGTCGGCCGCGTGGGTCAAACAACACGGCTGGAAGGTCGGAGGCCGGTTTGAGCGAGGCGCTCCCGTGGAGTGGGGCGACGCCGAGCAGATGCTGGCCGCGGCGGGCAGGCCCGAGGATCTGCACGTTGTCGTGTGCGGGGGTCCGGCTGGGAACTTTCTCGTCTACATGCAGACCTATGCATCCTCGCTCGAACTGATCTCCCGGCGCATCGGGAGACCGGGGAGGACCGCCTGACATGGACGACCAGATCTCGATAGACCTCAGTCACGCTCAGTTCGGTCGGGCCATCCCCTTCGAAAGCTTCGCCGAGCTGCGCCGCCGGGCCCCGCTGTTCTGGTACGAGCCCGATCAGTACTGGGTCGTCACCTCTCACGAGCTGCTCGGTGATATCAATCGGAATCCGACCGTCTTCTCTAGCTGGGGTGGTCCGGCGGGTGCCGGAAGCGGTTCGGTGCCGGGCGGCCAGCCGCTCGGTGACCGGATGCTCATACAGATGGACCCTCCGGAGCACACCCGGTATCGGCGCCTGGTGAGCGGCTCCTTCACCCCGCGGGCCGTGAACGCACGAGAAGCCATGGTGCGGGACCTGGCGCGGGAGCTGATCGAGCCGTTCGTCGCTCAGGGCGGTGGGGATTGGGTGGCCGAGGTGGCGACGCTCCTGCCCTTCCGCGTCATGGCGGCGCTGCTCGGCATTCCACGCCAGGATGAGGCCGCCGTGCTGGCCCGGGTACGGGCCCAAGCAATCGGTACCGATCCGGCCCAGGGCGTCGACATGGCGGCCGTGGTGGAGGCCAGCAATGCGTACGCCGACCGCCTCGTGGACCAGCACCGTAGCCGTCCCAGCGACGATCTGGTCGACCAGCTGCTCGGGGCCCGGATCGACGGCCGGCCATTGGCTCAGGATGAGTTGCGAGCCTGGATCGCCATGTATATCGGTGGGGGAGCCGACACCACGAAGCACCTGATCGCCAACGGCCTGGTGTGCCTGCTGGAGCGGCCGGATGCCCTGCGCCAGGTGGTGGACGGGTGCGACATGGCGCGGGCCGTGGAAGAGATGCTGCGGTACGTCTCACCGGTCATGCACCACTCCAGGTGGCCTCTCCACGACTTCCCGGTGGGCGAACAGGTCATCCGGGCAGGCCAGCGCACGACCTTGTGGATGATCTCGGCCAACCGGGACGAGGGCGTGTTCGAGAACGCCGACCACTTCGACGTGGACCGGCCCCCCAGCCGTCACGACTCGTTGGGTGCCGGCGGACCGCATTTCTGCCTCGGCGCCGGCCTGGCCCGACTGGAAACCAGGGTGCTCTTCGAAGAAGTGCGGCCCTACCTCGACCGGTTCGAGATGGCGGGACCGGCCATCCGGGGCGCCAACAACTTCTTCAACGTCTTGACCGCATGCCCCGTGACGGTCAGGTGAGAACGTCCGGGCGCGGGTCGTCCAGCCGGTAGAAGTCCACGGCGTTCCCCGCGATGATCTGCTGGCGTTCGGCGTCCGGGACCCCGGCGAACATCGTTTCGATCAGGTCCCGCGAGCAAGGCCAGTCGGTGGCGTGGTGGGGGAAATCGGTGGCCCACATGAGGTTGCCCAGGCCGATCTCGTGCCGGACACGAACTGCGAAGTAATCGTCCTGGATGCCCCACAGGAAATGCTTCTTGACGTAGTAACTGGGCGGGTGGGCCAGTTCGAAGCCCCACCAGTAGCGGTGACGGTCGTAGTTGGTGTCCGCCTGCTCGGCGTAGAAGGGGACCCACCCGGCCCCGGTCTCGGCGAAGGCCAGCCGTAGAGTCGGGAACCGGTCGAAGGCCCCAGAGGTGATCAGCTGGCTGACGCAGTAGCCGGTGTCCACTCCCTGGCCGGTGGCCCGGGTCATGAGCTGGTTCAATGACACCGAATGGAACGGACCGGGAGCGGCCTGCTCGGCCGACCGACCGCCTCCGAACTGTACGTGGACCGAGATCGGGAGCCCGGTGTCCATGCACACCGCCCAGAAGCGGTCGTCGGCGTCCGGCTCGGGGCGCGGCTCCCCGTTGGGCCACTGGTGGAGGAGAACAGTGCGGATGCCGGGCATTCCGGCGATACGGCTGACCTCGTCGACCGCGTCGTCGATACTGGTGACCGGGAGCATGGCGCAGCCGAGCAGGCGGCCGTAGTCGACCGCGCAGAACTCGCTGGACAGCCAGTCGTTGTAGCCCCGGCTCACGGCCACGTACGCCTCGGCAGGGATCCCGGCCGAGGCCAGCTGGTAGTGATGCATGATGGGCGGGAACAGGATCTCCGCATCGACGCCGTCCTCGTCGAGCTCGGCCAGGCGCTGGTTCCCGTCCCCGGCGCCGGGTGGTCGGTCGGCGTACGAAGCCGACCTTGGGTGCTCGTGGGTGTACCGGGCTCTACCCCGAAGGCCTCCGGCCAGGCTGCGGACGATGGACACCGGTTCCGCCGCTCCCCTGTAGAGCCAACCGTCGCCTCCGCCAGGAAGCTTCACGACCTCGGGTACCCAGTCCCGGAACTCCCGCGCGACATAGGGTCGCCACAGGTCGGGCGAGCATTCGAGGTGGGAGTCGGCCGAGATGTACCGGTACCGGGTCAACTCGTGGTGAGAGGGAACTTGTGGGGCGGCCACTTCTCCGGCGGGTCCACATAATCGGTCCGGTAGAAGGTGTGGCCGCGGAAGTCGGCGATCGTCGCACCCTCCGGCCCGGCCCAGAAGGAATAGGGGGTGCCGGCCGAACGGTACACCCCCTCGCCCGCCCTGAGGACCTTGTTCCCGTGATGTACCTCCCCCTCCAGGACGAACTCGATGTAGTCCACGTCGTGGCGGTGGGTCGGGAGGAGGGTGCCGGGCGCGAACCGGAAGATGGTGAGGCTGAGCCCATCGGAGTCCGGATTGGACACCATAACCTTACGGTCGGCCCGCCCGGCGAAATACTCCATCACTCCCGGTATCCTCCCCCGCCCCGACGAATCCGGATTCGCAGGCGCCGAAGCCTCGTCGGCGGAGCTCTCCCGGATGTCGAAGAAGATCGATCTCGGCTTGCGTGCTTCAGTAGTCATCCGGCCTCCCTCGACAAATGCATCTCAATCCTTCCTAACCTGGGTGCCCTTGGCCTGCCGGCCCGAGCGCAGGACCTGGCCCGGAAGGTCCCCGGTGTGGACACCGTTTCGCACGACTGCCCTCCCGCTGACGAAGACACCCTCCACGCCCACCGCCTCGGCCAGCAGCCGCTTGCTCTCACCCGGGAGGTCATGCGCCGATCGGGTGGGTTGGGCGTCCACCGCCTCAGGGTCGAATGCGACCAGGTCGGCCACGTATCCGGGCCCGAGCCGGCCGCGATCGTTCAATCCGAAGAGTTGCGCCGGTACGTCGGTCATGAGATGGACGGCCTCCTGGAGGCTAACCAGGCGCCGTCCCCGTAGGACGTCACCGAGGAAGCGAGTCGGGTAGACGGAGCCGAGCATGCGGTCTAGGTGGGCTCCGGCGTCCGAGCCACCGAGCATGACGTCCGGCTCGTCCCAGAGTCTTCTGCGGAGTTCCCAGTCCTCGGCGGAGTCAGCGGTGGGCAGCGGCCACAGCACGGTGCGTAGGTCGTCCGCCGCCGCAATGTCCACAATCGTGGTGAAGGGGTCTTCGCCCCGCTCGGCTGCGATCTCATTCACCAGACGGTTCCGGTACGGCTCGTTGACCTCGCTGAACACGTCGCCGATCCGATAGGTGGCGAAGTCGGCGAACCGGGACAGGTTGGCGCCCGCCGCCTGCTCCAGCATCCGGGACCGGACGGCCGGGTCCCTGAGACGCCGTATGCGTTCGGACACCTCCACGTCGAGGACCTCGCGCCACCCAGGCAGCAGCCACATGGCGCAGAACGTGAGGAAGCTCATGTTCTGGTCGGCGAATATCGGCATGGTCAGGGCCACGACGCGCCCCCCTACCTCCCGGGCCCTCCGTGAGGGTCCCAACTGGTGCTCGGCCCGCTCGCCGTCGGCGGCGCCGACGGCGAGGACGTTCCAGTTGATGGCCCGGTTGGCCCGCCGGCTCATCTCGGCCAGGAACTCCGACTCTTGGTCGCTGAAACGGCCGATGCAGCCCTCGGTGATCAACTCGAGCGAGGTCCCGTCGTGGAGAGCCACCACGTCGCACAGAGCGAGGAGCTCCTCCTCGGAGGCCCAGCGGCTGGGAACCGGTGCCCCGTCTCCGTCGACGTGAGTCGTCGATCGGGACGTGGACAGACCTAGACCCCCCGCCCCAAGGGATTCGTGGAGCAGTCGGGTCAACTGCGACAGCTCTTCTTCCGTGGCCGTCCGGGCGAAGTCGTCTCCCAGGGCATAGCGCCGGAGAGCGGAGTGCCCGACCATGAACCCGGCGTTGACGGCCAGCCGACCTTCGAAACCGTCGAGGTACTCGCCGAAGCTCTCCCAGTTCCACGGCACGCCCTGTTCGAGAGCGGCGAGGGGCATCCCCTCGACCTGGGCCATCATGCGCCGGGTGTAGTCGGCGTCGCGTTCCCGGAGTGGAGCCAGCGTGAACCCGCAATTACCACCGATCACCGTGGTCACCCCGTGCCAGCTCGACGGGGTGGCGAGCGGATCCCAGAACAGCTGGGCGTCGTAGTGGGTGTGCGGGTCGACAAAACCGGGGCTGATGACCAGCCCGCCCGCCTCGAAGGTCTGGGCGGCCGACTCGTCGACGTGTCCCACGGCGACGATACGGCCGGCCTCGACCGCCACGTCGGCCCGAACCGGCTCGGAGCCCGTGCCGTCGACGACCAGCCCGCCTTTGATCACCAGATCCAGCACCGGAGCCTCCTGCTCTCTCCTCGATCACCGATGTTAGGCAGTTACGTCAATGTAGACAACATGTGTACATATACGCACATCGAGCGCGGTAGCGGAGTGGTGAGGCGCCGTCACGCCGGGGTGGGGTGGTACGGGGCGTGGTCGGCGATGACCGCCGTGACCGTCCCGGCGGCGAGCCGCACCGCCTGGCCCAACTCGGCCACAGCCGTTCCGTCGAGGGTCCTACCGATGTGAACTGACAGGGCGAAGGCCGGGATTCCCCTGGCGTCGAATATGGGTGCCTGAACGGCGTTGACCAGATAGCGGTCGTTCTTCCTCAGCCGACCGGTCAGATAGGTATCAGGAGAAAGGTTGGCCAGATGGCTCCTCATCAGCACTCGAATCTCCTCGGTGGTCAGCTGATCGGACGCTTCCTCGATGATCTCCATCATCCGCTCCCGAGGGTCGGACTGTATGGTCACGACGTAACCCCGCTTGACGCACTCGTCGAGAATCTGATCCAGCTGCCCGATCCGGTTCGGGTCACCCGGCGGACGGTTGTACCAATCGGAGCGGTCCGCCCGGCTCCTCCAGGCAACGAAGACGGCGCCGTAGGGGGCGACGAACGGCCCGCGTTGGCCCGATGCGAGGTACCGGCCGCTCAGACCTCCGGGCGCGGTCGATTCCAGGATCACGATCTCGCCGCCCGTCGTGGCATTCAGCACGCATTCGCAGTGCAGCCGCAATGAGAGGTCGAGCATCACCGGCCGAGCCAGGTTGACCTCGGGCCGGGCCTCGTCGGCCGCCCGGCCGATCATGATGAGCATCGGGCCCAGTCCGTAGCGGAGATCCACAGGTGACCGGGTCAACCATCCGGCGTGGTGGAGGCAACTGAGGACGACCTTGGCTGTCGACTTGCGGAGGTTGCAGCGGCGGGCGACCTCCGAGAGGGTGAAGGTCTGGTTCGGGTTGGACGCCAGGAATTCGACGACGGCCACGGCTCGCGCCGCGCTGTTCGTGTAAGGAGCCTCCGGTGCTTCCAGCATCGGCCCTGTTCTACCGGGTCGGGACATATATATGCAAGCAATGGGTTCTTATCTGCACCATCCGGGTCGGGCGACTAATCTTGACGGGCGGGCCACGTCCCATGCGGAAGAAGGCGAGCGCAAGTGCATCGAATCCACGCCGGCTACGGTCAGTACGGCAACACGGTGGACCAGAGCTTCGATCTCTCAGCCGAGCCAAGCGCATGCGCCGGTACTTCGAGGATCACTTCCTCGACAAGGTGTTCGGTCCGTCGCTCGAGTCCATCATGGACGATCTCGGCCTGGGTCAGGTCCGCACGTGAGACGCCCTCCACGAGCTCGAGCGCGGCGTTCAGGTCATGTTCGTGCCCGGCACCGAGAATCTGGTCGAGATGCCCCCGTTCAGCTACGTGCCGACCCGCCACCGGGTGACCGTGGAGGACGGGAGAGGCTGGTACGCCGGGTGTGCAGGGGAAGCCTGTGCGATCAACGGTCTCTTTCCCGGGCAGACGGTCACGATCACGTCGCGGTGTCCGGACTGCTGGGAGGCCGTGGTCTTGCGGGCCAAGGACCGAGCATTGGTCGACCTGGAACCGGACACCGCCTTGATCCACATCGGAATCCACCCTCGCGACTTCAGCAGGGAGTGGAACATCACCTGCGACAACATCAACTTCTTCCGCTCGCAGGACCACGTCGACCTCTGGGAGGCAGAGTTCCCGGAGAAGAAGGGGATCGTGATCCCGGCCCAGAAGGCGCTCGAGTGGGTCGAGGGCATCTCGCGATCGCGGTACTGGGACTACGACAGGGGGCCCGACGTCGCCAGCGGCGAGATGATCGTCGAGAGTTTCGCGGCCTTGGGCGTTGATATCCCGGCTTGGCGACCACAGTGCTGACGGCGGCCCAGCGGTATGTGGGCTCCCCGGTCAAGCGCGTGGAGGATTTGGCGATCCTCACGGGGTCGGGCCGCTACGTAGACGACGTGTCCGTGCCTGGACTTCTGCACGCGGCCTTCGTCCGTAGCCCGTTGGCTCACGGCCGGATCAGAACCATCGACGTGGAGGTTGCCCGCCGGGCGCCGGGTGTGATAGCCGTCTATACAGGCCTCGACATCGAGCAGATGATCGTACCTGGTCCGATCGGCATGGCGGCCATGCTGGGTGGCGTCGTGGCGCCGTTCACCCTCCTGTGTACGGACAAGGTCCGCATGGTCGGGGATCCCATCGCGCTCGTCGTCGCAGAGACCCGGTACCTGGCCGAGGACGCCTGTGAGGCGGTCGTCGTCGACTACGAGGACCTGCCGCCGGTCACGAGCGCCACTGAGGCGATCCGGCCGGACGCCGCGGTGGTGTTCGAGGAGTTGGGCGGAAACGTGCTGCTGGAGCGAGAGGCGATCCAGTACGGCGACGTGGCGGCGGCCTTCGAGCGCGCCGATCGGGTGATCGGAGCGCATCTGTCTCAACACCGGCACCAGAACGCCCCCATGGAAGGCCGCGGGATCCTCGCGTCGTTCGATGCCGGGTCCGGGCGGTTGGTCGTTCACGCGGCCACGCAGAGTGTCCATCTGACCCGATCGACGCTCGCCGCCCGCCTCGGTCTTTCAGAGGAGCGGGTGCGGGTGTTGGCCGGTGATATAGGCGGATCCTTCGGCTTGAAGATCGGGACGAGCCGGGAGGAGGTGGCGGTGGTGGCGGCGGCCAGAGCGCTCGGCCGGCCCGTCAAGTGGATCGAGGACCGCAACGAGAACCTCGTCGTATCCGGTCAGGCGCGTGAGGAGTCTTTCGACGTCGAGGCGGCCGTGACCGAGGACGGGCGGGTCCTCGGCCTGCGGGTCCGCATGCTGCTCGACTCCGGCGCCTACTCCGACATGGGTTGGCGGATAGACCAGACGATGCAGGCCGTCATGCCGGGGCCCTACCGGATGGAGGCGCTGTCGTTCCAGAGCACGATCGCGATAACCAACAAGGCACCGTATATCGCCTACCGCGGCCCCTGGGCGGCCGAGACCTTCGTCCGGGAGCGGATGATGGATCTGATCGCACGGGAGCTCGGACTCGATCCCATCGACATCCGCCTGGGCAACGTGGTCACGCCGGGCGAAGCACCGTTCGAGATGGTCACCGGGAGGAGCCTTGCCGGTGTCACGGCGCACCGCTCCCTCGAACGAATCGGCGAGATGGTGGATTTCGTCGCGTTCCGCCGGCGCCAGCAGGCACTTCGGAGCGAAGGCCGACTGTTGGGGATCGGCGTGGCGACCTATCTGGAACCGGCCCCCGGTCCGCGGGGAAGCGGCGGCCCGCTGGGTGCCGAGCGGGCCCGGGCACGCCTCGAGGCCGACGGCACGATCGTTCTCTTCACCGGTCAGACGCCGCACGGCCAGGGCCACCGGACCACCCTGGCGCAGATCGTGGCCGACGAGATGGGGATGGCTTTCGACCGGGTCCGCGTCGAGGTCGGAGACACCGGAACGGTGCCCCCCGGTTTCACGGGGGGCAGCCGGGCGGCCACGATGGCCGGTGGAGCCGCTCTGGTCGTCACCCGTCAACTGCGCGCCCAACTGCTCGATCTGGCCTCCGAGGTGCTCGAGGCGAGCGTCGATGACCTCGAGATCGCCGGAGGGGCGGTGCAGGTCAGGGGTGTGCCGGCGAGCGCCATCGACCTGGCTCAGATCGCCCGGAGGGCGGAGGGCGCGCCCAGTTCAGATGGGGGGGACCGCCTCGTAGCGGAGGCGACCTACGAGGGGGGCGAGGCGGGTTGGTCCGGCGGCACGCACTGTGCCGAGGTTGAGGTCGATCCCGATACCGGGAGAGTGTCCATCCGTCGTTACCTCGTCGTGGAGGACTGCGGGGACATCATCAATCCGGCCATCGTCGCCGGTCAGATCAGGGGGGGAGTGGCCCAGGGTGTAGGTGCGGTTCTCCTCGAGCACTCGTACTACGACGAGTCGGGTCAATTCCTGGCCGGGACGCTGATGGACTACCTCCTCCCCGGCGCGACCGATATCCCACACATCGAGATAGAGCATGTGGAATCCGTGGCGCTCGATGCCGATGTCAACTTCCGGGGCGTCGGTGAAGGGGGAATGATCGTGGCCCCGGTGACCCTCTGCAACGCCATCGAGGACGCACTGGCCGAGGGGGGCGTCCGAATCTACGAGCAACACCTGCCGCCCGGCCGGATTGTGGAGATCCTGGGATCGCCCCCGGTCGAAGGGAACGGAACGGCGTGAGCACCGCCGATCCCAACATCGAGGCGTTCATAGAAGCGGCGAAGCAGGTCAGCCACCTGATCGCTTCCGATCAGGTGGCCGCTGCGTGGCGGCAGCCGAGCGCAGTGGACCTCATGACCGTCGGCGCTCTTGCCGGTCATCTGCTCCTGATCGTGCGCCGCGTGGGCAAACGGGCCGAAGTCGCGGCGGCGGTTGGGTCCGTCGGATTCGAGCCGGGGAACAGCGCCGGAGCAGGGCTCGGATGGACATGGCTCCGCGTGGAGAATCCGACGGACCTGGACCAGCCGACGCACCGTCAGGTCCGCCACGAGGCCGACATCGTGGCCCGGTGGGGTTGGGCGGCGGTGCGCGACTCCTACTCCGAACGAGTGAAGCAGGTCGAGGCCCTGCTTCACCGGTCAAGCCTGCGCTCGACGGAAGTGGCCGGGACGTCGCTGACTTTCTCGGCCTACCTGGCCACCCGGGTGGTCGAACTTCT
Source organism: Actinomycetes bacterium (assembly GCA_021808785.1). Taxonomy (GTDB): domain Bacteria; phylum Actinomycetota; class Acidimicrobiia; order Acidimicrobiales; family Palsa-688; genus JAKCDU01. Next base: position 37,304 of record JAKBAX010000001.1, read on the forward strand.
GGTGCACGCCGACGATCTGGCGTGCAGTGTCGGGCTGGAGTCACCCGCTCCGGCGGCCGGAATGGACGTGGCCATCCAGACCATGGTCGACGCCGCCCGGTCCATCCATGGGGACCTGCCGGTCCTGCGCCACCTGACCCGTCGCGAGCGGGCTGCTGCGAGCATAAGCGTGTTCTGAATGTCCGACCCGTCCCGGACCCGATCTCTCCCACAAACCATCCCTCGACAAGGAGGAGCACGATGCAGGACTTCCCCAGGATCATCTCAGTCGACGATCACGTCCTGGAGCCCCCGGACCTCTGGCAGGCCCGCCTGCCAGAGGCCTACCGATCCACAGGTCCTCGCGTCGAGAGGAAGCGTATGCGCTTCACCGGCGGCGGAGGAGGGTGGGCCGATGATCCCGCCGGAACCTGGTGCGACGTGTGGCGGTACGAGGATGTGAGCTCACCTCTGATGATGCTCCAGGCGGCGGCCGGCTTCGAGGCGCTGACGATGGAGCTGACCAACTATGACGAGGTACGACCCGGCTCCTGGAAGCAATTGGACCGGCTGGCGGACATGGACCTGGACCACATCGAGGCGGCGGTGTGCTTCCCCAACGTGCTTCCCCGCTTCTGCGGGCAGACGTTCCTGGAGGGTCAGGACAAGCAGCTCGGCCTCCTGTCGGTGCAGGCCTACAACGACTGGATGATCGATGAGTGGACGGCCGGTGCGGCCCGCGGACGATTGATCCCGCTGACCATCGTGCCTCTTTGGGACGCCCACCTGGCGGCTGACGAGGTCCGGCGCTGTGCCGCCAAGGGCAGTCACGCAGTGTCGTTCACCGAGTGCCCGGTTCCTCTCGGGCTCCCTTCCCTATATGACAAGGACCGCTTCTGGGATCCGTTCTTCGCCGCCTGCGACGAGACCGAGAGCATCATCTGCATGCACATCGGGTCGTCCTCCCGGATGCCTACAACCGCCCCCGATGCTCCAATGATCGTCGGATGCGTGCTGGACTGGCAGAACGCGGTCGGTTCACTCACCGACTACATGATCTCTGGAACGATGGAGCGCTTTCCCGGGCTCAAGCTGGCCTACTCCGAAGGGCAGGTCGGTTGGATGCCCTACACCCTCGAGCGCATGGACAAGATCTGGGCGGAGTTCCGCGGCCCCGAGTTCGGTAACCACCTGTCAAACCCGCCTTCGACCTACGCCCGGGGCAGGGTGTTCGGCTGCATATTCGACGACGACACCGGGCTGCGCAACCGAGATGCCATCGGCATGGACCAGATCTGTTTCGAGACCGACTATCCCCACTCGCAGTCGACGTGGCCCAACAGCCGCGAGCAGATGGAGCGTCTCTGCGCCAAGGCCGGGCTGTCCGATGCCGAGGTCTACAAGCTGGCCCGAGGCAATGCCATCTCGGCCTTCGGCCTGTCGCGTTTCGGGATCTCGTAGGCCGGGACGTGCTCGACACCATCATCAGAGGTGGGGTGGTGGTCGACGGCACGGGTGCGCCCGGCTTCGCCGCCGACGTGGGAGTGCGGCATGGGAGGGTCGTCTCCGTGGGCCGGACCACGGAGACGGCCGCCCAGGTCATTGATGCCGACGGCCTGGTGGTGGCGCCCGGCTTCATCGACATCCACACCCACTACGACGCCCAGATCCTATGGGACCGGAATCTGGCGCCCTCCCCCCAGCACGGCGTAACCACTGTCCTCGGCGGCAATTGCGGGATATCGCTGGCGCCCAGTCACGAGGGTGACGTGCGCTGGTTACTCGGTCTCATCGCACGCGTCGAGGAGGTCCCCACCTCGGCTCTGGAGGCGGTGGTCTCCCCACGCGACACGTCGTTCAAGGACTACCTGGACGGCATCGACCGGGGCCTCGGCGTGAACGCCGCGTTCATGGTCGGGCATTCGTCGATCCGGCGGGCCGTCATGGGCGAGGCCGCTTCGGGGGCCGAGGCCGACGCCGGACAGATCGAAGCCATGTGCTCCCTCCTTCGGCAGGCGCTGAACCAGGGCGCAGGCGGGTTCTCAACCGCTCTGATCGCCAACCACATCGACGGCGAGGGTCGACCGGCGCCCCCGCAGTTCGCCGCCTTCGACGAGATGCACCGGCTGGCCGGGGTGTGCCGGGGCCACACCGGCGCAGTGATCCAGATGACCCCCGACTACGTCCCGGCGACGCCGGAGTACTGCGCCCTGATGTACGACATGGCCCGGATCTCGGGCCGGCCGTTCACGTACACGGCGGTAGCCCGGGCGGAGCACTTCGAGGTGGTCGAGCAGGGCCTGGCCCGCGGTGCCGTTCTGACTCCGCAGGCCCAGTTCCAGGACGGTATCGGGGACAGGCTGCAGCTGACTGACAGTTTGACCATGCGCCACTGGCCGAGCCCGTGGCCCGAGATCGTGGCCTTGCCGGTGGCCGAGAGGCTTCGAGCTCTGTCCGATGGCCAGACCCGCCGGGTACTGCGCGACGCGGCTATGAGGGCGCCGATGCGAAAGATCAACAGCCAGGTATTCGCCGATCGCTGGCTGGACCTGGAGGTGAACGACGTTACCGAGGTTTCCATGAAGGACCTCATCGGCCGGAAGGTGATCGACATCGCGGCAGCCAGGGGTGTGGACCCCTTCGACGCCTGGATCGATATATCGGTCGCCGACCGATGCCGGGCCGGGTTCCTGAGCTTCGAGCCGGGGCCCCGCTTCGATCCCGGTCATTCTGCCTTGGTCGACCCGCGCACGCTGTGGGGCCTGTTCGACTCGGGTGCCCACCTCACGTCCATGGTGGGTGCGTCCAACCCCACCCGGATCCTCGACCTGCTGGTTCGAAGCGGGAACCTGGTCCCGCTGGAACACGCCGTCCACCGACTGACCGGCCAGCCGGCGGCGTGGTGGGGGCTGGTGGACCGGGGTCGGATCGCCGAAGGTTGCTGGGCGGATATCGTGACGTTCGAGCCCGACCGTATCGGTTGCTCCCGAATGAGGCGGATGGATGACTGGCCCGGGGGCGCCGCCCACCTGACGTGCGACGGCATCGGTGTTCACCACACCATCGTCAACGGCGGCCTCGTGGTCGCCGAGGGCGAGTACACCGGGGCCCTCCCCGGCTCGATCCTCCGACCAGGCGACGACATCCGCTGACCGACCACGACATCCACCGAAGCGCAGCCTCACCATGTGCCAACCGAACCCGACCTGTAGAGAGGTGCCGTAGACCATGTATGTCGACTTCCGCCCACTCGACCCGGTAGCCGGTATCCGGGCCCGACTCGACCATCCCGTGATCGACGGCGACGGCCACCTCCTCGAGTACGTCCCGCTTCTGTTGGACTACGTGACCGAATGCGCGGGACGCGACGTGGCCCACCGTGTGCGGAAGCTGACGCTCGAGCGCAGCCCCAACCGACCGGTGGCCACCGCCTGGGGGACGCCGACGAAGAACACCACGGATCGGGCTACCGCGATATTCCCGGAGCTGCTGCGCGACCGGCTCGACCAGTTCGGTATCGACTACAGCCTCCTGTATCCCGGACTGCCCTTGGTCATGATGGCGGTTCAGGACGAGGAGATCCGGCGCGCTGTGGTGCGCGCCTCCAACATGTACTACGCCGATGTCTACGGCGCCCACAGGGACCGGATGGAGGCTGTTGCTGCAATACCGACGTTCACGCCGGAAGAGGCGATCGAAGAGCTCGAGTACGTGGTGCTGGAACGGGGGATGAAGGCGGTCGTGCTCGAGGGGATAATCGCTGAGCGCCAGCCGACCGGTGAGGTGCGGATAAGAGGCCTGGGTCACGGGTCACCATATGACTACGATCCACTGTGGCAGCGGTGCCGCGAGCTTCGCGTCGTGCCCACCTTCCACACGCCCGGGCGCGGTCTCGGCAGCCGGACATCACCCACCAACTACGTGTTCAATCATCTCGGGCACTTCGCCTGGGCCCAGGAGGCGGCCTGTCGCTCGCTCATCTTTGCCGGGGTGCCCATGCGGTTCCCCGACCTCCCGTTCGCGTTCCTGGAAGGTGGCGTCAGCTGGGGCTGCCAGATGTTCGCCGACATGCTGAGCCACTTCGAGAAACGCAATCGTGAGGCCATGGCCAACTACGATCCCCGCGCCATCGACGTCGCCCTGATGGAGCAACTCTTCGACCGCTACGCCTCTCCAGGGATGAGACCCTTCCGCGCCGACCTCGACGCCACGCTTCGACCTCTTGCCCAGGCCGCCGAGCCTCAGAGTCTCGACGACGTCGACGACTTCAAGGAATCCCTCATCCAGTCGGCGGACGACATCGTCGCCATGTTCACCCGGCAGTTCTACTTCGGGTGCGAAGGCGATGATCCGCTTACCGCGCTGGCCTTCAGGTCCGAGTTCCTGCCCGGTCGGCATCGGTTGAACCCGATATTCGCGTCCGACATCGGGCATTGGGACGTACCCGACATGCGCCAGGTTCTGATCGAGGCTTGGGAGCTGGTCGAACATGGGACCATCGACGAGGAGGAGTTCAAGGATTTCACTTGTGCGAACGTGGCTCGTATGCACCTCGCGGTGAACCCCGACTTCTTCGTTTCGACAGCCGTGGAGGGACAGATCAAGCAGGTGCTCGCTTGACGGTGGTCAGTCGGGACCGGCGGCGGCGCCGGGGACGAGTGGCTCTATGCCCAGACTGACCAACCATGCGGCGAACCTGGTCGGGTCCACCGGTACGGCGCCCGGCTCCCCGGCGTAGAACTCGACCAGCGTGGCCCCATCGGACCCGGCGACGATCGGTCCGAAGGTGGCTCCCCGGGGGAGCCCGACCACGCTTCCGGCCGGGCAGTCCACTGTGCCGAAGCGGGCGGAACCGCGTAGGACGAAGACGAAGTGGTTGCTCTTGTGGCCGTGCTCCTCGATGACCATTCCCGGGTCGTACTCGGTGTATATGCAGGTGCCGACGGGGTCGGGCTGCCAGATCTTGTTGCGGACCGCGACCCGGCGCCCGTCGTGGCTCTGGGCCTTGGTCTCGACCCAAGGTATGTCCTCGAGGAGGACGAACTGTGACGTCGGTCGAGCCGCACCGTTCCCCGGCGCGGGCCGTATTGAGGAGGTGTCCTCACCGGGCCGCCCGAGTCTCCTGGAAGGGACGGCCAGACTGCTCCAGTCCGGCCGGGAACGGCGCAGCAGGGCCTCGGTGTAGAAGTATGTGCCGTAAGGCATGACCTCCTCTTGTGGGAACCGGTAGGCGGCCGGCCATTCCGCTTCGGAGGACGGCGGATGCCGGGTGACCGGGTGCCCGAAGAGGGTGGGCCCGTGGGGACGGCCGGCGCTCCCGTGGAGGAGGGCCCCACCCGGCCCGAGGTAATTGCTGGTCAGCTCGTCGACTATCCGGTCGGCGGCACGGGTGTACCGATCCTCGGAGAGCAGTCGGCCCAAACGTAGGAGCACCGTGGCGGCGATGGCGGCGGCGCAAGAGTCCCGGGGGCGGATGCTCCCCGACGGATCGTCGAAATCGTAGTGCGGTACCGGATCGCCGCCCGTCCGCCCGGTCCAGTAATCGGCCATCCGGCGGGCCGTCTCCAGGTGGTGGGCCCGCCCGGTGGCGTCGTACCCGTCGAGATAGGCGAGCATCCCCCAGGCCTGGCCCCTGGCCCACGTGGAGCCGGCCTGGTAGCCCTGATAGGTCGTCAGCCGGACGAGATGTCCGTGAGTGTCGACCTCGGCTATCTGATGGCAGGACCCGTCAGCTCGGACGAAGCCCATCTCCAGCAACTGGTCCAGGTGGGCGCCGAAGGCCGTCACGAGCTCGGGGTTGGCGCTTCCGGCCCACGCCAGGAACGAAGCAAAGGCGGCGCCTTCCATGGCGATGAGGCGGACGTCGGGCAGCTCGAAGACGAAGGCCCCCTGGGGGCGGTCGAACCCCGAACGGACGAAGGCACGGCCGGTCGCCTCCACCAGTTCACCCCATTCCTGCTCACCGTCACTGTCGTATCCGAGTCCGAGGCCGAAGCGCAGGTCGAGGCCTCCGTGGAGACGGTTGGTCTCCCCTCCGGCGAGGACGGCGCGGCGAGCCGCAGCAAGCGATTCCGTGATGCGCTCGGCCCAATGCCTCACTTGGTCGTCCCCCGTGGCCAGATACAGGAGCCACATCCGACCGGCGAAGAGTCCGGCGTCGTCGGAGTGGCGGCCCACAGTGGTCGTGGAATGGCGTCCGGTCCACCGGTTGGCCGGGCCCAGATGGTTGTCAGGGTCGGAAAGGGTGTGGCGGAGCTCGACGAGGGCGGAGTCGGCGAGGTACCGGAGGATGTCCGAGTCGGAGAGCACACCGCGTCCTCTACGCGTGGACCGAACCGGCCGTCACTACGAACCCTTCGTAGCCTCGGGCGGCGACCTGGTCGCAACGCCGGCGATAGGCGTTGAGGCCGCCGACATACGGCATGAAGACACGAGGCTTGCCGGCGATGTTGGCACCGAGGTACCAGGATTCCGCGTACTTGTACAGCGTCTTCTGGGAAACCTCGTAGACGTGGGCGACCCACGCGTCTTCCGCCGCCTCGTCCGGCTCGATCCGGGTGACAGCTCGCCGGCGCATGTTGTCGATCATCTCGGCGATGAAGTCGACGTGCTGTTCGATGGACACGATCATGTTGGTGAGCACCGACGGGCTGCCGGGCCCGGTGATCGTGAACAGGTTGGGAAAGCCGGCCATGCCCAGTCCGAGATATGTCCGGGGCCCGTCCTGCCACTTCTCGGCCAGGCGGTAGCCCGATCGACCCGTGATGTTCATCCGCAGGAGCGGACCGGTCATGGCGTCGTACCCGGTCGCGAACACGATCACGTCGAACTCGTATGGACCCTGGTCCGTGCGGAGGCCGGTCGGAGTCATCTCGAGGATGGGGTGGGCCCGCAGATCCACGAGGGTTACATTGGGTCGGTTGAACGTCTGAAAGTAGTTGGTGTCCATGCACAGACGCTTGGTGCCCAGCGGATAGCCCGTCGGGCAGAGGGTTTCCGCCACTATCGGGTCCTTTACGATCCTCTTGATCTGCTGGCGGACGAAATCGGCCACGGTGTCGTTGGCGCGGAGGTCGGTACGAAGGTCGTTGAAGGTCTGCATCATCCCGAAGGCGCCCTTCTGCCAGCCCTCCTCGAAGAGACGTTGCCGCTCCTCGGGTTCCACGTCGAGGGCCGACCGCTCGGGGGTGGGGAAGTAGATGCCTCCGGCCGAGTTGTGATCCCTGTCGCGGTGCTCGGCGTAGATCTGCTTCCACTCCCTCTCCACATCGGGATCGAGCGGAGCGTTGTAGGTCGGGATCGAGTAGTTGGGAGTGCGTTGAAAGACGTGGAGATGGGCGGCCTGCTCGGCGATCACCGGAATGGCTTGGACACCACTCGATCCGGTACCGATGACCGCCACCCGCTGGCCCGACAGATCGACCCCTCCCTTGGGCCACCTGCCGGTGTGGTACCACTCGCCTTCGAAGTGGTCGAGCCCCTGGTAGTCGGGGACGTTGGTCGCCGAGAGGCATCCGACGGCGGCGATGAGGTATTGCGCCAGCATTCTGCCGCCGGCGTCCGTGTGGACCACCCATGCCGAGGCATCCTCATCGTAGTCCGCCCGGGACACTGTGGTCCCGAACTGGATGTCCCTCGGCAGATCGAAGCGGTCGGCCACGTGCCGGGCGTACCGTAGGAGGTCGGGCTGCGAGGAGTAGACCTCGGGCCACGACCACTCCTGCTGGAGATCGGGCGAGAACGAGTAGGAGTAGTTGAGGCTCGGTACGTCGACCCGGGCGCCCGGGTAGCAATTCCAGTACCAGGTGCCTCCCACGTCATCACCGGTCTCGAGGACGGTGACGCGGAGTCCCAGCGCTCTCAGCCGGTACAGCATGTACATGCCGGCGAACCCGGCGCCGACCACGACCGCGTCCCAGCGCGTCAGTGGTTCCGCCGCCTTCGTCGCGCTCCTGCCCTCGGACTCCATGTTCGGTGGCCTCCCCCGGCGTTGCCGGCCGAAGATGTCAAGACGTCGATCACGACCGGATGCTTTCCGCAGCACCCGTACGAGCAAGCGCCCCTATGAGCACCTATTCTCTAATCCTAACATGAGCCTGGCCTGCCAGGGCGCCCGGGAAGGTGAACTGCACAAATGCTCGATCTGGTGATCAGGGGCGGGACTGTGATCGACGGAACCGGCGGCCCGCCACAACGGGCCGCTGTCGGGATCCGTGACGGGCGCATCGCTTTCGTCGACCCGGATCGTCGTGAAGCCCTGGACGCCCGCCGGAGCATCGATGCCGACGGCCTGGTCGTATCGCCCGGCTTTGTGGACATCCACACCCATTTCGACGCCCAAGTCTTCTGGGATCCCATGTGCAGTCCTTCGTCGCACCATGGCATCACCACGGTCTTCGCCGGCAACTGTGGATTCTCGATCGCGCCGATCAGCGACGATCCCGCGTACGTGATGCGACTCCTGTCGAAGGTCGAAGGAATCCCGCTCGAAGCTCTCGAAGGTGGAGTCCCTTGGAACTGGAAGGGGTTCGAGCAGTACCTGGACGCAGTGGCGTCCTTGGCACTGGGCGTCAACATCGGTGTGTCCGTTGGTCACTCTGCGATTCGATCCGCTGCCATGGGACCGGCTCGCTACGACCGGGACGTCACCGACTCCGATCTGCACGCCATGGCTGCGATGGTGGCCGGAGCCATGGGAGCGGGAGCATTCGGCTTCAGCTCGTCCTCGGGAACGAACCATCTAGACGGGGACGGGATGCCGGTCCCATCCCGAGCAGCCGGTCGCGACGAACTGGTGGCGCTGTCCGGGACCCTCCGGTCCTTCCCGGGTGCCCAACTGGAGTTCATCCCGACGAATGACCGCTTCGAGGAGGACCACCTCGAGACCATGACGGCAATGGCAGTTGCCGCTCAGGCCACCCTCAACTGGAACATCCTGGTACCTCGCGACCAGGATTGGGTCGACAACCGGATGAGCGCCTCGGATCACGCCCGTGCCCGCGGCGCCACGGTCGTCGGGCTCAGTTACCCTGACGTACAGCCCATCCGCATGTCGTTCCAGTCGGTCGGCTTCCACTCCACCGCCGGCCTCGACACCCTTCCGGGATGGGCCGACATTCTGGCGCTACCCGACGACCAGAGACTTGCCGCGTTCCGGGATACGCGGAAGCGATCGATCCTGCGCCGAGGTGCTCTCTCCGCTGCCGGTCAGGCCCGGAACTTCAGCGCCATGATCGTCGCCGAGACTGGAGGCGGCAACGGGTCGTATGTCGGTCGGTCCATCGGTGACATCGCGGCCGAACTGCGATGCGACGCCGTCGACGTCCTACTCGACATCGCCGTGGCCGATCGCTTCCGGACGCTCCTCATGGCGTCGCCCCGAGCCGCTGACGAGGAGGCCTGGGCCGCCCGACGCCGGACGTGGAAGGACCCGAGAGTGATCATCGGGGCATCGGACGGGGGGGCCCACGTCGACGTGCTGGCCACCTACGACTACCCGGTGAGATTCCTGGCCCGCCAACGCGAGTTGGGTGTGTTGAGCCTGCCTGAGGCGATCGAGAAGCTCACCGACGTGCCGGCCCGTCTCTACGGGGCGACGGACCGAGGTCGCCTGGCGGCCGGGTACCGGGCCGACATCGTCATCTTCGACCCCGAAGCCATCGCTCCCGGGGCGCTCGAGTGGAAGCGGGATCTCCCCGCCGGCGCCGGGCGGCTCTACAGCGAGCCTGTCGGGATCCGTGACGTGATCGTCAACGGGGCCGCCATCATCCACGAGAATCGGGTCACCGGTGCACGGCCCGGGCAGCTGCTGCGGCGCCGCCTCTGATCAGTACTGCCTGTAGTCAGGAATGGTCTCCCGCCGGATGTCCCACAGTGAATGGATGGTGGCACCCCCGTCCACGCTGAGGACCTGCCCGGTGACGCGTTCTGTCAGATCCGACGAGAAGAGGAGTACGGCGTTGGCGATGTCCATGGGCCGTGGTGCCGCCAGAGGGTTGATGCCGTTGGTGTCGAACTGGCCGGCAGGCTGAGCCTGACTGCCGTGGCCCACGTTGCCGGGGGCCACGCAGTTGACCCGGATGCCCCAGTGCCCGAGCTCGTCGGCAAAGGTCCTCACCAGGGATATCACCCCGGCTTTGGCCGCTCCGTAAGGTGCGTGGAACGCGGACGCGGTGATGCCGTCGACGGAGGAGAGGGCGACCATGCTGCCGCCGGTGCCCTGCTCGACCATGCGCCGGCCGGCTCCCCGGAACAGGTAGAAGACGTGGTTGAGGTTGTTGGCGAGGGTCCAGTCCCAATCGGCGTCGGTGGTGTCCTGAGCCTGGTCCCAGGTGGCCTTTCCGATTATGTCGACGCACACGTCGATCCCGCCCAGCCCGGCTTCGGCTTCGTCGAGGGCTCTCTCAACTTCGTTGGAATCGGTCATGTCAGCAACGATGGGAATCGCCTTGCCGCCTGAACCGGCTATCGCTTCGGCGGTGCCCTCGGCTCGCCCTGCATCGAGATCTATGCACGCCACCGTTGCTCCGGCTTCAGCCAGGCGCACGGCGGTGAGGCGGCCGTGGCCCGCCCTCTCCGGGATAAGTCCGGCGCCCGAGACGACCGCTCGTTTGCCGCCAAGCCCTAGATCGATCATGGAGAATCCCCCTCCTGCGTCGCCGCGCTTTGCAAATGGTTTCCCTAACATATCCGCGAACGCGCCCTCCAACCGGTGGCGACCGCGCCCTACGCTTCTGAGACACACTGGCCCGGCTCGGTCACAATGATCTTGCACAGGAGTGATCTATGAAGCTCTTGGAGGATCGGGTCATCATCGTGACCGGTGTCGGGGCCGGCCTCGGACGTGCGTACAGCCTCGATCTGAGCCGGCACGGCGCCCTGCTCGTGCTCAACGACATCGACGAGGAGGGCTTGGCTGAGACCGACCGCCAGATCAGGGCCCGCGGCGGCCGAGCCGTGGCGAGGGTCGGCTCGGTGTGCGACTGGGACCACGCCACCTCCCTGGTCGACACCGCGGTCGCCAGCTCTGGGCGACTCGACGGTATCGTCAACAATGCCGGGATCCACTATGTGGTTCCGTCAGTGCACGACACGCCGGAGCGTATGCGCCAGGTGATGGAGACCAATGTTCTCGGCACGCAGTACACCGGGACTGCCGCGATACGTCACATGGTCGCCAGCGGGCGCGGCGGAGTCGTGCTCAACGTCTCCTCCGGGGCGGCCAGCGGGATGGCGTCCATCGCTTCGTACTCGGCGAGCAAAGGAGCCGTCGCCTCGCTGACCTGGTCATGGGCGTTGGAGCTGCGCGAGGACGGGGTACGGGTCAATGCCATCGACCCGGCCGCGTACACCGTGCAAGTGGAGCACACCATGGCGGTCCGGCCCAGCCCCGTGACCTGGTCTCCGGACAGAATTGCTCCCCTGGCGACGTACCTCGTGTCCGATCTGTCGGCGTCGGTGACCGGCCAGGTCGTCCGGAGGTGGGGTGACGACCTTCACCTCATGAGCCACCACGGACCTATGGCTCCGTGGCTGAGCGACCCTGGTTGGACGGTGGAGAAGCTGGACCGGGCGTTCCGGACCGAGTTGAGTGACCATCTGCAGAGCTATGGCCGGGACATGCGGAAATATGTGCCCTTCCCGGGCACGGCTGGACCTCCTGGCGCCGAGGAGTGAACGACACCCTGGGTGCGACCAGCGGTCAGCGGTCACTGGAGGATCCCGAATCGTTCGAGGCCGAAGGCGTGGATTGCGTTCCCGCGCATGACCCGGTACCGCTCCTCGTCGCTCAGACCGGCAGACCGGCACATCTCGACGGCTCGCTCGGCGGTCTGGGGGAAGCTTCCAGCCGCATGCGGGTAGTCGACCTCGAACATGATCTGGCCCGTCCCAATCAGATCCCTACAGCGCAGCGCAGTGTCGTCGTCGAAGATGCACCCGTAGATATGGTCGGCCACGTAAGTGCTCGGTGGCTTCGGGATGCGGATCCCGGCGCCGCCGTCGTGCGGGTCGGCCCAGACCCGATCGGCTCGCGCCACGAGGTAGGGCAGCCACCCGATCTGGCCCTCCGACAGGGCGAACCGGAGCGACGGGAACCGGTCCAGAGTACCTGAGAACACGATGTCGAGCACGGCCGCCATGCTGTTCTGGAACATGAGAATCGAGGTAACGGCATAGGGCGCGTTTGCTGATGTCGTCGGCAGGCGCGAAGAGGAGCCGATATGAAGGTTGATCACGGTCTCCGTCTCCTGGCACGCCCTGAACAGCGGGTCCCAGTACCCCGGGACCTCGTAGAACGACGGGAGCCCCAACTCGGTGGGGTTCTCGCAGAACGAGATGGCATGGGCGCCCTTGGCGGCGCACCTGTGGACCTCGTTGGCGGCCAACTGGGCGTCCCAGAGTGGGATGAGGGTGAGAGGGATGAGCCGACCGTGACCGGCTCCCGCGCACCACTCGTCGACCATCCAGTCGTTGTAGGCCCGTATACACGCCAGACCCAGGTCGCGGTCGCCTTTCTCGAAGAAGGTCTGGCCGCAGAACCGGGGAAGGATATTGGGAAAGCAGAGCGACGCCTCGACCCGGTTGCGTGACATGTCGAGAAGCCTCGACTCCTGCTGCCAGCAGCCAGGGGCGATCTCGTCGTAGGTCACCAGTCGGCTCTCGGCCAACGCCATCTTCAACTCGACCTCGTCGTAACCGGTCGAGTTGGTGATGGCCAGGACAGGGCTGACGACGTCCTCGTACACCCAGAAGTCCGCCCATCGCCCGTCGCGGGCTCCTCTCGTCACAACCGGATAGGCTCCATCCAGCGTGACCGTGGCGCGGTCCCGCACGACGTGCGGAGCCTTGTCCAGGAACCGCGATGCAAGCCGGGCCGTCCACACGTCCGGGGGCTCGGTCACGTGGTCGTCCACCGAGATGAGCCAGGGTGCATGCTCGTAGTCCACAGCCGTCACCGGATGCCTCCTTGGACCTGGGAGAAACTTTGAAAATCCTCAGTCATATTATTGACACATAGCGGGCGCCGATGAGGTCGTCGCGACGACAGCCCCCTGATGTAGTGTGGGCGACGATTTGGAACCGGCTTCTCATATCCCGAAGTGCCCGGAGCCAGGAGGGGATTTGACATGGGCAAGGTTGCCACCGGACTCAAGGTCATCGACGTCGACGCCCACATCGTGGAGCCCTACGACGTCTGGACCTCGGCACTGGGTCAGAAGTGGGGCGCTCGGGTGCCCCACGTCGAGCGGGCCACGCGAACCAACGACTTCCTGCTGCTGACCCGTCCCGGCGACGACGTGTGGGTGATGGGCGACGGCCATTCCGACGACGAGCTCAGCGTGCCGGTCGGCTGCCACGCCACTGCCGGCTGGAGTGAGCCCCTGCCCAGCCATCCTCCCACCATGGACCAGATGCATCCGTCGGCCTACGATCCCGGAGCGCGACTGCGTCGCATGGATGAGTACGGGCTCTACGCCCAGGTCCTCTACCCGAATGTCGGCGGTTTCGGGAACGCCGGCTTCCTCGCATTGGGTGATCCGGACTTGAAGCGGGACTGCGTGCGGGTGTTCAACGACTTCATGCACGATTGGTGCAGCGAGGACCCGGATCGGCTGATCCCGCTCATCTCCACGCCGTTTTGGGACCTGGAGTTCGCATTGGATGAGGTGGAGCGGTGCGCCGGACGGGGGCACCGGGGCATCCTGTTCACCTGGACCCCCGAGGCATACGGGTTGCCGTACCTGGCCGACCCGTTCTGGGATCCCCTCTGGGAGCGGTGCGCAGCGCACGAGATCCCCGTCAACTTCCACGTCGGGTCAGGGAGTTTCGAGTTGAAGCTGGGCTACCGAGGCAACGGGTTCCAGGTCAACTACGCCCGAGCGGTCACGGCAGGCACATTGAGCAATGCTCACGCCTTGACCGAGGTCATCTCGTCGGGGATAACGCTGCGGCATCCCCGCCTGAAGTTCGTTCTGGTCGAGAGCGGGGTCGGATGGGTGCCGTTCGTACTCGACATGATGCTGTGGATGTGGCAGAACAGCGGGGTGTATCAGGAGCGCCCGGAGCTGGCCGGCCACAGTCCCCTGGACATCTTCAGGGAGTCCATCTACTCGACCTTCTGGTTCGAGGACGTCAGCGTCAAAGCGGCGGTGCAGGCCCTGGGCGACGACCACATAATGTTCGAGACGGACTACCCGCACTCCACGAGCGTCGCCCCGGGACCGAATGTGGCGGCGAAGAACCCGATAGATCACATTGAGGACCGGTTCGGCGGTTTGACTCTCCCTGACGACTCCGTGCGGAAGCTGCTCCATGCCAACGCCGCCGCTCTTTACCACATTGCGTGATGGCGCCGTCATGATCATCGGAGGGCAGGAGCGGTGACCAAGACCCTGATCCGGCGCGGTCGCGTCGTCGACGGTTCCGGGAGCGTATCGGGGATCGCGGATGTAGGTGTCGAAGGCGACCGCATCGTAGCGGTCGGGCCCGGATTGTCAGTCACCGCAGCAGACTGCGTCATCGACGCCCGGGACCGGATAGTCACACCCGGTTTCATCGACATCCACTCCCACTACGACGCCCAGGTTCTGTGGGACCCCACCCTTTCCTCCTCCTGCCACCACGGCGTTACGACCGTGGTCAACGGCAACTGCGGATTCTCGCTGGCCCCTCTCCCTGCGTCACGACGGACACTGGTGCTCGAGATGCTCCGGGATCTCGAGGACATGCCGATCGAGACGCTGGACGTAAGTGTCCCGAGGGAGATAGCGACCTTCTCCGAGTACCTGCGCACGGTGCGGGAGAGGGAGCCGCTCGTGAACTTCGCCAGCTTCATCGGTCATTCGACCATCCGATTGGCCGTGATGGGGGCCGAGGCCTTCGGGCGGGAGGCGACCGGCGACGAGGTCGCACAGATGCAGAGCCTGGTGCGAGGCGCCTTGGAGGCCGGCGCCGTCGGCTTGGCCACGAAGACACTCCCGGGGTCCCGTCCGTCACCGAGCCAGTTTGCCTCGACGGCTGAAACCGAAGCCCTGTTGCAGACTCTGGGGCGCGGCGGGACCGGGATCGCCATGTTCAATCCAGGGGGCAACTTCGGTTTGGAACGCCTGTACGAGGCGCAGCCGCGGATCGGGCTTCCCTTCACGTGGATCGCCCTGCTCGCCATGCCGGACGGTTCCCACCGGGACCGATTGGCCTACCATGCATCGGAGTTCGCGCGAGGCGCCGAGGTGTACCCGCAGGTGTCCCCCCGGCCGCTCGTCGGAGCCTGCAGGATGGCGATGCCATCGATCTTCCGTGCCGAGTGTGTCACCGAGCTCAATGCTCTGCAGCTGGAAGGGCGGATGCGGCTCTTCGCCGAACCGGACTGGCGTGACCGCTTCCGCCGGGAGGCGCGCATCGTCGGAGGAGCGGCCGTTCCCTGGTCGGACGTCGTGATACGCGAGAGTCCTTCGTCGGCCCATCTGGTGGGTGTCACTCTGGCCGAAGCCGGTCGGGCCTCGGGCCGGCACCCTACTGATGTCCTGCTGGACCTGGCCGGAGCGGACGGGGCGCAGACCAGGGTGGAACTGACCTACGGTAACAGCGATCCGGAGGAGGTCAGCCGTCTCCTGAACGGGCCGGGCTGCGTCCTGGGCCTCTCCGATGCCGGGGCCCACCCGTCACAGATGTGCGATGCAGTACTACCTACGGCTCTCCTCGGCAGCTGGGTGCGGGACCGGAGGGCGCTCTCATTGGAGAAGGCGATCGAGAAGCTCACCTCCGAGCCGGCCCGCCTGTTCGGCTTCCCCGATCGTGGGCTTCTGCGCCAAGGCTACTTCGCCGATCTCGTCATCCTCGACTCGACCTGCGTCGACCCGGGCCCTGTTCGGAGCGTCCGCGACCTGCCGGCCGACGGAGAGCGCATGGTCGCCGATCGGCCCATCGGCATCGACATGGTCATGGTCAACGGTCAAGTCGTGCGTCGGGAGAAGGCCCTGACGACGGGTCGGCGTCCCGGCCGGGTCCTCAGCCCGCAACGGGTCCACTCTCGCGGTTCCCGGCGGCGTGATGGCTGAGCACCGGCGCGCCTACGACTACGTGGTGGTCGGGTCCGGATCCGCCGGGTGTGTCCTGGCCCGCCGGCTGACCGACGGCGGGTGTTCCGTGCTCCTCCTGGAAGCGGGCCCACGGGACTGGTCGCCGTACATCCACGTTCCGGCCGGCCTTATCAAGGCGGGTACCTACATCGAAACAGTCATGGATTCACCCGACCCCTCCCGAGACGGACGCCAGATGTTGTGGAGTGCCGGGAAGGTGTTCGGCGGCGGTAGCTCGGTCAACGGCATGGTCTGGACCCGGGGCCACCCGGCCGATTTCGACGCCTGGGCGGCGATGGGGTGCGAAGGGTGGGGATACCAGGACGTGTTGCCCTATTTCATGCGGTCGGAACGGTTCGAGGGCCCCCCGAGCGAGGTTCGAGGCCGATCCGGGCCGGTAAGGGTGGGCATGCCGCGGGTCAGGCACGCTCTCACCGACGCCTTCCTCGCGGCGGCGCAGGCGGCTGGGCACGAATACAGCGAGGATTCGAACTCCGAAACGCTCGGAGGAATCAGCTACTGCCAGGTCAACCAGCGCCGAGGCTTCCGGCACAGCATGGCTCGGGCCTACCTGGGGACGCCGGCGAGGAGGCGGAACCTGCACATCGCCACCGACGCCCGGGTGACCAGGATCGTGTTCGAGTCCGGCCGGGCGAGGGGAGTCGAGTTCGTACGGCGGGGCCGCGTCCTTCAGGTCGAGTGCGAGCGTGAAGTGATCGTCTGCGCCGGCGCACTCGGATCTCCGAAGCTGCTGCTGCTCTCTGGCATCGGTCCCGCTCGTCACCTGCGGGATCTGGGCATACCGGTGCTGGTCGACAACGATCAGGTCGGGGCGGACCTGCAGGAGCACGCCGTGGTGCCGATGGTCTGGAACGTCGACCAACCCACCTTCAACATGGACCTGACCATCTCGGGCTTCCTGAGGCACGGACTGGACTTCGTGATCCGGGGCAGAGGGCCGGCCGCCCTTTCGGTGGGCCACGCGTTGCTGTACAGCTCGCTCGATCCACAGTCGGGCCAGCCCGGGGTCAAGGCGCTCTTTGCGCCCCTCGGTGTGGTCGGGGCAGGAGCCATCAGGGACGAATCAGATGGTGTCCTCGAGGGGGCGGGCGAGCATGACGTGACACGAATGGAGCTGCTGCGCCGCCCGTCCGTGACGGCGTTCGTCTCGGTCGTGCACCCGCAGTCCCGCGGGGCGGTCCGATTGCGCTCGGCCGATCCGGGTGCCCCACCGGAGATCCGGATGGAGCTTCTGCAGTACGACGAGGACCTGGAGCTCCTCGTCCGAGGGGCCCGGGACCTGCGTAGGGTGTTCGATCGGCCCCCACTCCGCGACCACGTCATCGGAGAGGCACTGCCGGGGCCGTCCGTCCAGTCGGACCACGAATGGACGAAATACGCGAGGGCATCTTCCCACGGAGGTCAACATGCTGTCGGGACCTGCGCCATGGGCCCGGAAGGTCGCTCGGTGGTCGACAGCCATCTGCGGGTTCGCGGGGTCGATGGCCTCCGGGTGGTCGATGCATCGGTCTTCCCGCTCCTGACCAGCGGCCACACGAATGCACCCACCGTAATGGTGGCCGAGAGGGCGGCCGACCTGATCAACCCCTGATCACCGGGCGACGACCATTGGCCCTCGCCCAATCGCAGCTTGACAGCCGCGGCCGAGCACCCTACCGTCGATGAGCATTTGCAAATCCGATTGCAAGTTGACATTGGTTGCCTGGCCGACCATTCGGTAGGTGGGAGGCCGGAATCCGGGGAGGACAGACGTTGCTTTGTCTCGGTTCAAGTCGTCGGCTGATCAAGCGACCGACCCTGCGCCTCTGGTGGGGCCTAGTCCCAGCGGCGGTAGCACTGCTGATGCCGGCCCTGTCTTCGCCGGCCGGTACAGCTGCGGCCAGCCCGGGTGGCCAGGCGCCGACCCCATGGCCGGGTGGGGTCTGGCAGCCCGACGCCGCCAGCTATGGCATGTCGGTCGTTTCGAACGTCCCGATCAAAATGAACGACGGGGTCACCCTCTTCGCCAACATCGGGTATCCCACCGATCCGGCGACCGGGCAGCGGGCGCCGGGCCGGTATCCGGTCATGTTGACGCAGAATCCGTACGTCGGCCCGACCCGGAATCCGGACCCGTTCTTCGTCGCACGGGGATACATCTACGCTTCGGTTACGGTGCGGGGAACTCTCGACTCCGAAGCACCCGGTGGAACGGCGGCTAATCCTGGGATCTTGGTGAGCGACATGTTCGGTCCCAGGCAGACCCAGGACGGCGTGGAGCTGGTCAACTGGGCGGCCGGTCGTAGCGGTTTCAACGGCGTTCCCGGGGCCCAGGGCCTGGACGGATCGAACGGTGTGGTGGGGCTGACAGGGTGCTCCCAGCTCGGCGACAACCAGCTCTTCACTGCAGCTGCGGTCGGCCCGGACTCGCCGGTGAAGGCCATCCTGCCCGCCTGTGCGGGAAGTACCTACGACGGCGTCTACTTCTCGGGAGGCATACCGAGCCCCATCGTTCCCCTGTTCGGAGCCGGGTTGTCCGGATTGCTATCGGGTCCCCAGCATGCGGCTGAGAACAACGCCGCCGGTGCGGCGCTCGAGCAGAACATCCTCAGTGGTGGCCCGGAGGCCTACGACACTTCGTACTGGCAGCAGCGGACTACCACACCGTCCCTGGTAGCCCAGATCGTCCGCAACGGGATACCGGCCCTGTTATGGACCGGGTGGAATGCGCCCGACAACATCGGATCTCTGGCCATGTACGCGGCTTTCCAGAACACCTGGCTGGGCCGACCGTATTACGCACCGATGGAAACGCATCAGCCGACGACCGGGCGCTATCAGATCGTCGTCGGTCCGTGGGGCCATGGTCAGGGCCTGGACGAGAGCATTGAGCTCGAGTGGTTCGACACCTGGCTCAAGGGCGAGCACACTGACATGGCCGATACCAGGACGCCGATGCACATCTACGCGAACGGCGAGGGATCAGACTCGGGGTGGGTGAACGCCTCCACCAATCCCGTCGCCCCGAGGTACACCTCGTACGACCTGTCAGGGAGCGGCGCCCTGGTGGTTGGCGGCTACGGCGAGCCGGCTGGGGGCGCCGGTTCGAGCAGCGATACGATCGTGTGGGGCCAGCCGAGCTCGCCCGACACCACTCTGTCGTACACGACGCCGACCTATCCCCGAGGAGCCACCTTGGCGGGGCCGGTCTCCGCCACGATCTACGCCAGCTCGAGCAACGAGAACCTCGAGCTGATCGCCACGTTGTACGACGTGGCCCCGGACGGAACGACCACCAACGTGGCGACGGGCAGTCTGCTCGGCAGCATGCGGGCCGTCGACCAGCGGCAGTCGTGGTATGAGGAAGGCCTGTTGATCCAGCCTGATCATCCCTTCTCGGCTGACAAATACGTGGCGGCCGGACAGACCGCCCGCTACGACATCACGATCTACCCCACGGTGTGGTCCCTGCCGGCCGGAGATTCACTGCGGCTCACACTGAGCACGCAGGAGCCGGCATCGGTCTGCAACAGCCAGCTGACCGCCCTGCTGCCGGCCGTTCCCTGCGTGTTGACCACGCCGCAGCAGGCGACGCTTCCAGGTGGCGTTTACCAGATCGACCATTCCCGGTCCCTGCCGTCAAGTGTGAATCTGCCCTTGCTGCCCAGCGATTACCTCCCGGCGGCCCCCAACG
This sequence comes from Actinomycetes bacterium, assembly GCA_021808785.1. Lineage (GTDB taxonomy): Bacteria > Actinomycetota > Acidimicrobiia > Acidimicrobiales > Palsa-688 > JAKCDU01. The sequence goes on from JAKBAX010000001.1 coordinate 57,056, forward strand.
GGACCACGCCCACGAGCAACGGCCTGACCGAGCCCCTCGGATGGAGCTCCCCTCGACCGGGCGGACCGCACGACGGGGCGTGCGAGCGATAACCCCCGGGCGGGTGGCCCGGGAGGAGCGGACCTCCGAGCGCCGGGAAGGGATGCCCGGGTCTCTCAGCGAAACGCGTTCGCGGCGACGAGGAGCTGTCGTTCGAGCAGGCCGTCGCGGTCGATGGCCAGAAGGTCTCCGGTTCGGATCGCCTCGTCCAAGGACCGGGTGAAACGGCTGATGTAGGTGGCGGCATCCCTGTAGAGACCCCGGGCCTGACCAGGCGTGAAGGGGATCTCGTCACCGACCAGCATGTGGAGGCCCCCAGCCGTCGGCCCGGCCCGCACCTTGTAGGTGGACAGAGGTATGTCGACATAAGGCGACCGTAGGCCGCCCATGGCATTCCCGAACTCGTCCACCTCGGCCGAGGAGAACGCCCCGAGCTCGGCGAGGGCTAATCGCGGCCGCTCGGGAGGGACGATGCCCTCCTCGGCCCAGCGGATCAGGCGAAGGGCAGCGGCGCGAACGAAGGGATCGGTGGGAAAGCCTGACGACGCCGAACACTGCGGATCGCTCCCGATATGGGGCGCGCCGGCCACCTCGTAGAGACGGTAGAGATCACCGGGCCGGTCACTGTCCGGGCGACGAACGTAAGCGCCACCGGTCGAAGTGTGCACGGTGCCTCGAGGGTCGGTGAAGGTGACGCCTTCCACGTCGGTCTGCGTTTCCAGGTCCACCACCGGGACGGCCACCGCCGTCATCGGGACGTGCTCGAAGGGCGGTAACAGACTGGCGGCCCCGGTGTGTACGGAGGCCAGCGTGCCCGAATGCGCCGAAGGGAAGTAGCCGTCGTAGAACGGTTGCCCGTCGCGAAGCCTGGTCGACTCGTGAAAGGCCATGGAGAAGGTGGCCGTGTCGACACCGCTCTGTGAGTAGCCGGTGAGGTATAGGCGCTGCGCCGGGTGATGGCCCTTGATGATGCTCTCAGTTCTCAGGAGTGCGCCAAGGTGACGCAGGATGTCCCATTCCACATCGTTGACGGGCACGTCGAGGCCGCCGTACCGGCCGGCATCGAAGGCCTTCAACGCTTGTGAAGCCGACGGTCTGACGGTGACGCCGATCCAGCCATCACCCTGACGGGCGATCAGCGGCTCGAGCTGCCGCCACACACGGTCGTGGTCCACGCCTCCTCTGGTGGTGTTGAACGTCTCCAGGAAGACGCGGCCGCTGAAACAGGCCGGGTCCTCCGGGAATCGTCCGACGAACCGGGTGGCATACCGACACTGATCACCGGTCGGTTGCGCAGGAGATGTGGCCGACCCGGTGTAGATGTTGGCGGTGCCGACCACGATCGACTCGATCTCGACGTAGCCGGCGCGGACCGGCGCCGCGGCCCGGAGCTCCCCCGAGCCGACCGGGCTGAAGGCCACCTGACCACCTCCGGCCGGTACCGGTACGACGTGACCAACGCCGTTGGCCAGGTCCAATGGCCCTCAGTCCTCGATCTGGGTGTTGGCGGAGCCGGTGCTGTCGTACAGATCGGCGTCGCCATACCTGCGGGACCCCGAGAGCAGCAGGTCACGAAGATTGGTGTGGCGGTGCTTGAACACGTCCGTCCGCACGCCAAGAACCTCCTCTTCGATGACCTCAAAGCGTTGGCCGGGGGCGGTGAGCGCGACGTCGGCCTCGAAGAGCTTCTGCGGGCGGGCGGGCTTGACGGATGCCGGGCCATACTGCCCCGGGGCGCCGAAGCAGAGATTCTCCGACCCGTTGCGGTCATCCAGGCGACGCCGGGCGTCCACGTCGAGCGGGAGCTCGGCGCTCGGCTCCCGGCCGATTAATGACAATGGGTCGGATATACCTCCGACGTGCTGGTGAGAGTCGGTGATCAGCGTCAGGTCCTCTCGGGGGCAGGCCGCAATCGTGGCAAAGGCGGCACGTCAGGGCCCGGGGGCGGTCCGGCCGATGTCGTCAAGTTCCGGTTGAAGTCGTGTCCCTTCGACGCGACCTCGGGTAAAGGTGGTCGGCATCTTCTGGAACCCGTACATGAGACCTACATCGGGGTAGGTCGGTGTCTGGTCGGCGTCCACGCTGTAGTCCGGAAGCCGCCGGAGGACCTCGTCGAGTATCACGCGCAGCTCCTGGCGAGCCAGTGGAGCCCCGATGCACCGATGGATGCCGTGCGCGAACGTGACATGACGGTTGGGGGCGCGGTCGAGTACGAACTCATCGGGATCGTCGAAGTAGCCTGCGTCTCTGTTGGCCGAAGCCCAAGCCAGCAGGATTCGATCGCCGGGCTTGAACTGGACTCCGGCTATCTCAGTGGCGACGACGGCGGTACGGGCCGTGGCCTGGGCTGGAGCATAGAAGCGCAAGAACTCCTCGGTGGCGTGATCCAGAAGTCGAGGCTCGTCCAGCAACCGTTGTCGCTGATCGGGGTGCTTACTCAGGTGCAAGAGAGCGGCCGAGAGCACCGACGTCGACGTATCGACTCCGGCGGCCAGCATCGTGTAGACGGTTTCGAAGACCAGGTCATCATCGAGCCCTTCGTCGATAAGCCTGGTGATGAGGTCGTCTGGTTGCCGAGCAGAGCGCCGATCGGCTACCGCAGATCGGATCTGGTCGAAGATCCAGGCGAATTGCCGGTTGAGGTACTCGAAATCTGGGTGCCCCGGTTCCCGCGGTGTGTAGACAGACGTGTGGATCGGCACCGCGTATCGCTCCCACTCGTCGATAGGTAGACCTAGGTATTGCAACGTCACTACGGCCGGTACTGGGCTGCAGAGGTCGAATACCAGGTCGCATCTCCCGGACTCGATGAAACGGTCTATGAAGTAGTTCGTCACTGCCCTGATCTGCGGCACGAACCGAGCGACGGCGTCGGCGCTCAGCGTAGGGTTCAGCAGGCGGCGCAGCGGATTCCACTCCGGGGGATCCATCTCGGACAGCGACATCCGGGTGGCGGCGGGATTGTGAGGAAGGGTGACTCCACCTTTGAAGCCGCCAGGGACCTCCAGCGCATTCGAGAAGTTCTCGGTATCACGCGCTATCGCTACCACGTCCGCATATCGGCACAAGACGGTGAAGCCGCCGTGCTTGTCGCTGTGGGCGTAGCCGGGGCCTTCGCGGACGGCCCGGTAGGCACCTACAGGATCGGCGGCGTGCTCGGGAGAGTGATGGTCGAAGGAGCGTGCGCTCGAAGACTGTTCACTGGTCATGGTTACGAGTTCCCTTCACGCTTTGGAGGCTGAGGTGGATAGCCGAAGGTCCAATCATCACCAGGATGTCCCAGATCGCCAGATCAGGCGCCGGTCGGCTGCGGTTGTGGGCCTCGCACGACTTGCCCGGGATAATGCCCCTGGTGGGCGCCATCTCGGAACACGATCTGGCCGCGCTTGACCGTTGCCGCGTAGCCCTCGGCCCGCTGGAGGAGGCGTTGGCCGCCCGCCGGCAGGTCGAAGGCCAGGTACGGGGCTGGGAGGCGGAGATGGTCGAAGTCGATCACGTTGAGGTCGGCCAGATACCCGGTCTGAATCAGACCCCGGTCGAGGAGTCCGTAGGCCTCCGCCGGGTCCCGGCTGCAGCTCTTCACGACACGAGCCAGCGGAAGCCGGTCGCCACGGCTCCGGTCGCGGCTCCAATGGGCCAGCATGAAGGTGGGGGCGGAGGCGTCGATGACCCGTGTGCAGTGGGCGCCTCCGTCGGAGAGGCTGACGATGGTGCCGGGGTGGTCGAGGATCTGGGTGACCGCGCTCAGGTCACCGGTCCGGTAGTTGGCCAGGGTCATGTAGATCATGCCTTCACCCTCGCGGGTGCTCATGATGTCGTAGGCGAAGGCGGCCGGGTCCTCGCCGGCGGCGGCGGCCCGGGCGGCGATGCTGTCCCGGGTCGGATCGGGTTCGTAGTCGGGGTAGGCATCGACCTCGTACATTCGATCGAACCCTTGGTAGATGATGCGAGCGAAGTCGGGAAGAAGATCCTCCCCCTCGCCGTTGGGTTCGGAAAGGACACGCGACCGGAAGGACGGGTCTTTGAGACGGGCCACCCGTTCGGGCCAGGGCAGCGCGGCGATGGCCCGGATGCTCGGCCGGTCCATGAAGGGGTGCCGGCTGGACCTCCACTGCAGCACGTTGCCGACCGCCCGGGGCGGGAAGTGGCCGACCAGATCAGCCTTCTCGGCCACACCCCTGTCAATGCCAGCCAATCGCGATGGCCACTCTGTGTCGCTCATGGTGAAATGCACCGATGTGGCTGCCCGCCGGCTCATCTGGATCATGAAGTCGAGATTGGCGTCCCAGTCGCCGAAGTTGCCGAGGAATTGGATCGGGCCGTGGCCGGCCCGCTGCACCCCGTCGGCGATGCCGAGCAGTTCGTCCCGGTTGGCGTCGGCGCCCGGGACGATCCGGCCGTCGGCCAAGCGGTGGGCGTCGGTTCGGCTGCAGGCGAAACCGTTGGCGCCGGCTCGTAGTGCTTCCTCCACCACACCGGCCATGGCGGCGATGTCATCGGCGGTGGCCGGTTCGTCGCGAGCCGCCCTCTCACCCATCACGTAGTGGCGAAGCGCGATGTGAGGTACCTGAGCGCATATGTCGACGGTGTGCGAGCGCCCGGATAGGGCGTCGAGGTACTCCGGGAAGGTCTGCCAGTCCCAGGTCAGTCCCGACTCCAGCACGGCGCGAGGGATCTCTTCGACCTCCTGCATGATCTCGATCATCCATGAGCGGTCGACCGGCTGGACCGGCGCGAACCCCACCCCGCAGTTGCCCATGACGATGGTCGTCACGCCGTGCCATGCCGAAGGAGCCAGGACCGGATCCCACGTGACCTGGGCGTCGTAGTGGGTGTGGAGGTCGACGAATCCGGGAGTGACCAGCATGCCCTGGGCGTCGATCTCCGACGCTGCGTCCGCTGCCCGGGGGGTGATGGCCACGATGAGGTCACCGTCGATCGCTACGTCCGCCTGGTAGGGCTCGGAGCCCGATCCGTCGACGATGATCCCGTTCCGAATCACCAGGTCATGGGTCATGATGTACTCCCTAGCCGAACGAGTGGTCGGCCGGGTCGACCGCCGCAGTCCGCTTCCAGTAATCGACGAGCCGCCATGGGGAGAGCACATAGACGTTCCCGTCAGCGGACTTGTACCAGGAGTGCTCGATGCTGGGATGCCCCCACATCAGGGTGGCCACCTCGGCTTGGAGGTCGTCCCCGTAGCGCTTGTAGGCGTCATCGGTGACCTCGATGGTGCGATGGTCCCCTTCCACCAGGTGGGAGATGGCGCGGCCTATGTAGCGCATCTGGCACTCGGTAGTGAAGATCACGCTTCCGGCATGGGCCAATCCGGTACCGGGTCCGGCCAGCATGAAGAAGTTGGGAAATCCGGGGATGGTCACCCCGCAATAGGCGGAGGGGCGACCCTGCCAGGTCTCAGCGATGCTGCGGCCGTCCCGGCCGATGATCTCCAAGGGCCACAGGACCTCGCTGGCCCGGAACCCCGTGGCCAGCACGATGACGTCGACGTCGTAGGTGCCGTCCTCGGTGGTGACGCGGTGCTCGCCGATCTCGACGATCGGGCTGTTGTCCAGGGTGACATGCTTCTGGGTCAGACAGCGCAACCAGCTGCCGTTGTCCTGCAGCATCCGTTTGGACATGGGGGGATAGTTGGGGGTGACCTTTTCCCGCAGGGTGGGATCGTCGCCGACGTTGTCCTCGATCCACTTGGCCAGCACTTCCCGCCGCTGGGCGCTGAACGCGTTGGCGGTGCGGGGGAAGTCGGGCCACTGTTCGTCGACTCGAACCATCTCCAGTGACTTGTCGCTGGATTGGAACATGAGCATGAACCGGTACCACCGCCCGTATCCGGGCAGGTGCCGCATGGCCCACCGCTCGCCAGCTGAGACGGATGCGTGGTAGCGGGGATTGGGGGCCATCCACTGCGGGGTGCGCTGGAAGACCGTCAGCTCGGCTACCTGGTCCATGATGGCGGGCCCGATCTGGAATCCCGAGGCTCCGGCCCCTATCAGGGCCACCCTCTTCCCGCTGAGATCCACATTGTCATCCCACCGTGCCGAGTGGAAGGCGGGGCCGGTGAAGCGGTCCAGACCCGGCAGATCGGGAATCAGCGGGCGGTTGAGCAGGCCCACCCCCGATATGAGGACGTCCGCCGACTCGGTCCCGACGGTGCCGTCGGCCGTGCGGTAGGAGACATTCCACCGCTTGGTGTCGTCGTCCCAGGCCGCAGTCTCGACCTCGGCTCCCCAGCGGACGCGCTCGGCTATGCCGTGCTCGTCGAGCAGGGTCCTGAAGTAGCGATAAAGCTCCGGCTGGAGCGTGTAGTAGCTGCTGAAGGAGTCGTTCGGGCCGAACGAGTAGCTGTAGTAGTGGCTGGCCACATCGACCCGGCAGCCGGGATACCGGTTCTCCAGCCAGGTCCCCCCCACGTCGTGGTTCTTCTCCAGGATGCGGAAGCCGATCCCGGCCTCCTGCAGCCGCAAGGCGGCGAGCAGGCCGCCCTCTCCGGCCCCGATGATCAGTACCGACAGAGCCGTTGGATTGGCTGGGTCGGAATGGATCGGAAAGGCGCGAGGATTTTGGCCGAAGAGGTCCATCTCGTCGACGTACATGGCCGCATAGTCTTCGGCCACCGTCTCGCAGGCGATCCAGTCCATCACTTCCTTGACCACGTCCGAGGCGAGAGGCGCACACGCAGGGCAGCCGGC
>JAKBAX010000462.1 GCA_021808785.1 Actinomycetes bacterium
GGGCCAGGGTGGCGATGCTCTCGGCTTGGTCGTGGGCGCGGCGGATGGCTTCGTGGGCTGAGATGTCGGCGCCTTCGCGGGCGAGCACCCCGGTGAGGACTTCCCGGGCGGTCTGAGGTTGGATGGCCTTGTCGTGGCCGGTTTGGGGGTCGGGGTCATAGCAGGTGTCGACGTAGAGGTGATTGGCGTGCCGTCCCCGGGTAGCCGAAACGTAGAGGACCTCTCTGGTGGTCGCGGGCCACACAACGGCGTGCGCGGTGTCAAGGGTGCGGCCCTGGGCCAAGTGGGCGGTTGCCGCGTATCCCAGTTCAACGTGCTGGGATACGTACCGGGCCGGTAGTACGACGGTTGGTCCTCCCGTCGATGGCCGTACGGTCAGGCGGCCGTCAGCGCCGGCTGCGGTGACGATCCAGCGGTCCCCGTTTCTCACCCAGCGGCCACCGGCGTCGAGTCGCCTGTCGTTCTGGCGGGTGATGACCAGGTCTCCGACACCGGCGGTCGCCCCGCCGGACACTTCTGTCCCCTCTTCGGCGACCTGGCCGGCTGCGACCCGGTCGGCCCGGGCGCGGCGGTTGAGCTCGGAGACGGTGGCCGTATCAGGGGCGATCATCAGGCTGGAGCGGCCCGCCCCGATGTCGTTGGACCAGGCCTGGTAAAGAGCGTCGAGCAGCTCCTCCCGTCCGCCGTCGACAATGCGTCCGTGAGCGTGGTAGGCGTCGATGGCCATCGGATCACCGGCTCGAAGGGCGACGCTGGCCTTCTTCTCCCACTCGTTTACGAAGCGCCGTACGTCGCACAGTTCGGGGGCATGGCCGTCTCGATCAGCGACCAGGGCGGCGAAGATGCCCCCTGCTTCCACGGCGCTCAGCTGAGCAGGATCACCCACCAGGAGAACCTTGGCGCCGGCGTCGCTGGCGGCGCTTACCAGCTCGTCGAGAGCGAAGGTGCCGGCCAGCGAGGCCTCGTCCACGATGACCAGTTGCCCGGCCGACAGCTGCCAACGCCCGATGTCGGCTTCAACCTCGGCGATTCGCCGGTGCCACGAAGCCGCAGTGGCCGCCGTGAGCCGTCCACCGGCGAGCTGGCCGCGAAGTCGGGTGAGGGCGGCATGCCGATCGGGTTGGCGGCGATGCTCGTAGAGCCATTTGGCGGTGTTCTCGGTCTCGATTCCCAGTTCGTCGGCCAGCACTTCAGCGGCCGCGGCCGAGGGGGCCAGGCCGATGACCGATCCCGGTCCGTGCTCGGCCTCCCACGCCGCACGCAACCCGGCCATGGTCGTTGACTTCCCGCTCCCGGCGGGACCCACCAGCACGTCGAGGAGACGGGCGGAGGTGGCTACTTGCTGGACTGCCATCGCCTGGTCCAACGACAGCCGCTCCGACCGACCGGGCAACCCATCTTCGACGGTACTCGCCACGGTCGCTAGCGCTACTCGCGGACCCTCGGAGCGCTTACCGGCCTCCAACAGCCGGGTCTCCGCCTCGACGATCGCGGTGGTCGTGTACACCTCGTGGCCCTTGGCCCGGAACCGTGAGGTGCCGTCGGGCCGCCGAAAGCGCAAAGGGGTGTGGTACAGCTCCGGCGGGGTCAGCAGTAGCGCTTCTCCTAGGGCGATCGCCACCGTCCGGGAGGCGACAGTGATCCGGTCGTGTGGGCTGGCGAAGCGGGCGCCGTGCAGTTGGCGGTGGACCTCGGCCGCCACGGTGTAGCGGGAGAATGTTGCCCGCTGCTCCCCCACCTTGCCCAGCGCCACCCGGGCTACATCGGCGAGGATCTCATCTGAAAGGTCAGTCGATTGAAGCAGCGGCAGATCGTTGGTGGCGGCCAGGGACGCCACCCATGACTCCGGCTGGCCACCTACATACGGGACAGCCCTTTCCCGCCAGTCCGCAGTCATGTCCGCCAGGCTTCGGAAGGTCTTCTCAGGGCGGGTCTCGATGGTGGCCCGTCGCCGCAGGTCGATCACCTCGGTGCTGGTCGGCTGGCGGCTCCGGGCGGAAACGAACTCGGCTATCAGCGCCTTGGTGCGCTCTTCTATGGCGGTGGCTCGCTGGCTGAACTCGGCCATGAGCGCCTCGCCCACCCCGGCCACCTCGAAACGTGGCCGGTCCGAGTGCCGGCGGGGCCGGCCATCCCATCCCCATCCGAGTGCCTCGGTCAACAGGTCGGACAGCACTCCTTGGTGCAGTTCGCTGAGCATGACCACTGCCTTGAACAGGCCCCGCGAGTCCAGGGTGCGCCACTTGCCGTCCGAGACGGATTGAGCACGGTTGAGCACGATCACGTGATCGTGGAGCTGGGGATCGCCGGCTCGGCTGTCCCAATGGGTGAAGGCGGCGGCGATCACCCCGATGATGTCCTCTTCGACCACCCCGTCGGTCCCGGAGCGGGAGTGCAACACCTCGGCCTCGGCGTAGGCCAAGACCATCTCGATGGCCCGGCGGTGGCAGTCGTAGATGACCTGTTTGGTGGCCGGATCGGCCAGCGCCCAGGCCACCGAGACACTCTTGGACGGCGAAAATGTCAGGTCGAATCCGGCCACTGGGGGCCGCAGCCGACCCGAGCGAGCATGCTCCTCCTCCTCGATGCGGGCCACGATCGCAGCCCGCTGGACCGGACTTACGTCTGTCGGGATTGCGTTCACCCGCTCGGCTATCCGCTTTTGGGCCGAGGCGAGGGCCCGGTTCGGAGCTCTACCCAACGGCTTCCCTGTGACCGGATCGGCGCACAGGCCGAGCATCCGAAGCAGGTGCTCCTCGCTGACCGGGGACCCTTTTTCCACGCCCCGACCGTCGGCCAGACCGGCGAGCCCGGCGCCCAGGAACACCCCCGGAGGGGTGCCACTCTCGGCGTAGTAGGCGACCAGATCAGACGGGGCCCGCTTGGCCCCATCGCCGATCGCCACCGACTCCATCAGGTACCGGTAGCCGGAGCCCAAGCTCATGCGCCGGATCGAGATCAAGCCGCGACCCCTGTGGTACTCGATGGGTAGCCGCTCATCGCCCCTCTCCGGGCCCGTGTCATTCCCCGCAAAGCCCCTGCTCACAGGCCTACTTCCTCGAATGCCACAAGTGTGAGGCTGGGGGGAAGCTCGGGACGGAGGGGTAGCTGGATGATTGGGACCAGGGATGGCTCGGGATGGGTTGAAGGGCTGACGGGATGGTCGAGGAGGCGGAGAGGATAGGGGCGGCGGAACTGGGGGCTGACCTGGGGAAACGAGGAAGTAGCTGCGGGGAATGACACGGCCTCGGAGAGGGA
>JAKBAX010000463.1 GCA_021808785.1 Actinomycetes bacterium
TTCGCTCACGGCCCTGCCCATCATCGAGACCAAGGCCGGCGACGTCTCGGCCTACATCCCGACCAACGTGATCTCCATCACCGACGGCCAGGTGTTCCTCGAGTCGGACCTCTTCTACTCCGGTGTCCGGCCGGCCATCAACGTGGGCATCTCGGTCTCCCGGGTGGGCGGCTCGGCCCAGATCAAGGCCATGCGGTCGGTGGCCGGGACCCTGAAGACGGACCTGGCCCAGTTCCGCGACCTCGAGGCCTTCGCCGCCTTCGGCTCGGAGCTGGACAAGGTGTCCCAGGCCCAGCTGGACCGGGGCTACCGCCTCACGGAGGTGCTGAAGCAGCCCCAGAACTCGCCCGTCCCCGTCGAGGAGCAGGTCCTGTCGATCTTCGCCGCCACGAACGGTTACGTCGACGACATCCCCGTCGGTGACGTGCGGCGCTTCGAGTCGGAGCTGATCTCCAACTTCCGCTCCAGCCACGCCGATCTCCTCACCGAGATCCGCGAGACCAAGGCACTGCCCGACGAGGCCACGCTGCGCGGGGCCATCGAGTCGTTCAAGACCGTCTTCGCGCCGAGCGACAGCGCGAGCTGAGGTAGCCCCGTATGGCAGGAGGCCAGGAACGGGTACTCCGGCGCCGCATCCGCAGCGTCGAGTCGACCAAGAAGATCACGCGCGCCATGGAGCTCATCGCGGCGTCGCGCATTGCCCGGGCCCAGGCCGCCATCAACGCGGCCCGGCCCTATGTGGCCAAGATCAGGGAGGTGGTGGGTCACCTGGCCGAGTCGCCGGAGGCGGTCAACCACCCGCTGTTCCGTGACGTGTCGTCCACTGAGCGGGTGGCCATAGTGTTCGTCACCGCCGACCGCGGCCTCGCAGGTGGCTACAACGCCAACATCATCCGCACCGTCGAGCGCATGGTCCGCGACCATCGGGCGGCCGGTCGCGAGGTGCAACTGGTGGGGCTCGGCCGCAAGGGGGTCAACTACTTCCGGTTCCGCCGCCATCCCATCCTGTACTCGGTCATCGGCGTCTCGGAGCGCCCGACCTACGAGGACGCCCGCAAAGTGGTGTCGGAGGTGATCCCGCCCTTCGAGGCCGGGGAGTTGGATCAGATCCAGCTGGTGTACACCCGCTTCATCTCGGTCGGCTCGCAGGAAGTCATCGCCCGCCAGCTGGTGCCGCTGGTCCCCGAGGCTGCGCCCGGGGGCGAGGGGGCGGCCTCGGCCTCGGCGGGAGACAAGACGGTCTACGAGTTCGAGCCCGAACCGGAGGAGATCCTCGACCGGCTGATCCCCTCGTGGCTCGAGGCCGAGGTCCTGACCGCCATGCTCGAGGCGGCGGCTTCCGAGCAGGCGGCCCGCCAGAGGGCCATGAAGGCGGCCACGGACAATGCCGACGAGCTGATCAAGACGCTGCGCCGGATCATGAACCGGGCCCGCCAGGACGCCATCACGACCGAGATCATGGAGATCGTCAGTGGCGCCGAAGCGCTCCGGCAGAACCGGGGCGACGACGATCAGGGTCCGCAGCACGACACTTTTGCGCCGATCCAAGAGTCGGCCTGACCGTCCTTCTTCCACGTAGCAACCCCCGAGGAGCAGAGATGACCGCAGTAGAGAGCAGCCAGACCACCGGCGGAACGGCCGCCGAGGGACGGGTGGTGGCCATCGCCGGTCCCGTCATCGACGTGGAATTCCCCCCCGGCAACCTGCCCGAGATCAACTTCGCGGTCGAGCTCGAGATAGAGACCGCGGACGGGCGGCAGAAGATCATGGCCGAGGTGGCCCAGCAGATCGGCGAGGGCCGGGTGCGTTGCATCTGCATGAAGCCGACCGACGGCCTGAAGCGGGGCACCGTGGTGAGGAGCACCGGCCGGGGCATCTCGGTCCCGGTCGGGGATGCAGTGCTGGGCCACGTGTTCAACGTGATCGGCGAGCCGCTCGACAAGGGCGAGGTGGGCGAGCCCGACGACGTCTGGGAGATCCACCGCCCGTCGCCCGCCTTCGACGCACTCGAGCCCAAGGCCCAGATGTTCGAGACCGGCATCAAGGTCATCGACCTGCTCGAACCCTACGTGCAGGGCGGCAAGATCGGCTTGTTCGGCGGGGCCGGAGTGGGCAAGACGGTGCTCATCCAGGAGATGATCCGCCGGGTCGCCGACCAGCACGGCGGTGTCTCGGTGTTCGCCGGCGTGGGCGAGCGGACCCGTGAGGGTAACGACCTGTGGCTGGAGATGACCGAGTCCGGCGTCATCAACAAGACCGCACTGGTGTTCGGCCAAATGGACGAGCCGCCCGGTGTCCGCCTGCGCGTCGCCCTGTCGGCACTGACCATGGCCGAGTACTTCCGCGACGTCAAGAACCAGGACGTGCTGCTGTTCGTGGACAACATCTTCCGCTTCGTGCAGGCCGGCTCCGAGGTGTCCACCCTGCTCGGCCGCATGCCCTCGGCGGTGGGCTACCAGCCCACGCTGGCCGACGAGATGGGCGAGCTGCAGGAGCGCATCACCTCCACGCGGGGCCGCTCCATCACCTCCTTGCAGGCGGTCTACGTGCCGGCCGACGACTACACCGACCCGGCGCCGTTCACCACCTTCACCCACCTCGACGCCACCACCGAGCTGTCCCGCCAGATCGCCGCCCTCGGCATCTACCCGGCGGTGGACCCGCTGGCCTCCACCTCCACCGTGCTGACCCCCGAGGTGGTCGGTGACCGCCATTATGCGGTCGCCCGGCGGGTGCAGGAGATCCTGCAGCGCTTCCGTGAGCTGCAGGACATCATCGCCATCTTGGGCCTCGACGAGCTGGCCGAGGAGGACCGCATCACCGTGGCCCGGGCCCGGAAGATCCAGCGGTTCCTGTCGCAGCCGTTCTTCGTGGCCGAGGTGTTCACGGGCATCTCCGGTATCTACGTCCCCGTGAGCGAGACGGTCGAGTCGTTCGAAGCCCTGGTCAAGGGTGACCTGGACGAGGTGCCCGAGCAGGCGTTCCTCAACGTGGGCGGGGTGGACAGCGTGCTGGAGAAGGCTCGCCTCCTCCAGAAGGAGGGCTAGGCCGCCTCATGGCCACCACCGGATTCGACCTGGTCACCCCGAGCGCCACCCTATTCTCCGGGCAGGCGGAGATGATCGTGTGCAAGTCGGTCGACGGGGAGATCGCCTTCCTGGCCGATCACGAGCCGTTCATTGGCGCCCTCGACCCGTGCCTGGTGCGCATCATAGGACCGGCCTCGGCTGGTGCATCCAATGAGCCAGA
>JAKBAX010000061.1 GCA_021808785.1 Actinomycetes bacterium
TCATGTGTGAAACCTCAAATCGGGACCACATTCTCCCGGGAGAAGCAACCGACCGCCCAACACTTACCCAACCGGCCGACAACCCGGTTCCGGAGACTTTGAGCGTTGATACGGTCGGTTCGTCCACTGAGGCGACAGGGCCGGTGTTCGGCAGCTTGGAATTAGATGCAGCTGGGATTTGGATATGGCAGTCTTCGATTCAGCCTTGGGCGAAATGGCGATCCCCAGCGACGACTGTTCCGTTGCGCCGTCGGAGCTGCAGAGCCTCAACCGGAGCCAGGCCCCGAGCCGGCCATCGTGGCAGATGTGGGTAGCCGGCCTTCTGGTGCTGGTCGATGTCTCGGCCGTGCTCTTGTCCTGCCTTATCAGCTACTTGGTGCGTGGGAAGGTCTATAACTTCGACCTGTTCGGAGCCTCTGTCCCAACCCAGAGCCTGGTGGCCATTGCGGTGCCGACGTGGCTGCTGGCTCACGCTGTTTCCGGCTCCTACGACCTCGACTTCTCCAACGCTGGACTGAATGCGTATCGAGCCCCGGTCGTGGTCGGTATCAGATCCATGGCGGCCGTCTGCATCCTGTCTTTCGCGCTACAGACCAAGCTGTCGCGGCTACTGGTCGTCGTGTACTTTCCTACTCTGATCGCCCTGTCCGTCGGCGGGCGCTTCGCTGTGCGGCGGGGACTCGGTGCCGTGCGCCGTCGCGGTAGGGCCCAGGTACGCATGATATTGGTGGGCGACCGGCTGAAGGTGGGCCGCTTCGCCGGTCACCTCTATCGTGACCAAGCCCGCGGGTACGAGGTGATCGGGGTATGTCTGCCCGAGCCCGAGACCCACTTCAGTTTCCGAGGCCGGAACATCCCAGTGCTCGGAACCCCCGACGATGTGGTAGCCGCAGCCCGTTCTGCCGACGTCGGAGCAGTGGCGGTCGCCGACAGCGGCCAGTTCGAGCAACTCACTCTGCAGCGACTGGCGTGGGCGCTCGAGCGAAGCGGGATCGACCTCTTGGTCGCCCCCGACGTGGCCGATATGGCCGGGCCGCGAATTCGTGTGGCACCTGTCACAGGGTTGCCGCTCCTGCACATTACCGAGCCGCGTGTCGATGGCCTGACTCGACGGCTCACCTCCCACCTTTCTCAAGTGGCCGCGGTGCCGCTTCTCGTCGCCCTCAGTCCGGTGTTGCTCATCGTCGCACTCGCCATCAAGGTGGCAGACGGTGGCCCGGTCTTCTACAGGCAAGAACGTATCGGCTACCGCCGGCAACCTTTTCACATCCTCAAGTTCCGGACCATGAGCACCGATGCCGACCGGCGGCTTCCACAGATAATCCACCTGAACGAACATGACGGCGCGCTGTTCAAGATGAAGAACGATCCGCGGATCACACCGGTTGGCCGGTGGCTGCGCAAGTTCTCGATCGACGAGCTACCGCAGCTGATCAATGTGGCGAGAGGTGACATGGTGTTCGTCGGGCCCCGCCCCGTTCTCGAACGGGAAACGACAAACTTCGGAGAGGCCGAACATCGTCGATTCAAGATGAAACCTGGCATCACCGGTCTGTGGCAGGTGAGCGGACGGTCTTCCATACCCTGGGAAGAGGCCGTCAAACTCGACCTCTATTACGTCGAGAATTGGTCCCCGCTCCTCGACGTCTTGATCCTGGTCCGTACGTTGTGGGTCGTCCTGGCCGGCGGAGGTATGTGACTCCAGCGCCTTCCATCTAGCATCGACTGGATGTCGCAGGGGTTCGCTATCCGGCGGTTTTCGATCTCGTCGCAGCAGGTGGTCATAGTCGTCATCATCGCGGCCGCGGCCGTCGCCGGCGCCGTCAGCGGCTGTCACCCGCTCGCCGTTCCGATCTATGACCCGGTCTATGATGCGGTTTGGTCGGCGCTGGTCGTCGCGCTGGCGGTTCGAGCCGGGAGGGGCAGCCTCATCTGGCTGGCAGTGGTGGCTACAGCCCTGTCCCATGGGTGGGTGCTGATACCGGCTGCGCTTGCGCTGGTCTTGGCCGTGGCCCATGCCTTCCGAGACGAGGCCTGTCCCCCTCTCAACGCCCTCGTGGCCGCACTGGGTCTTGGCGCGAGCATGCACTGGACCTTCCACGTATTTCAGGGGGCCAGTGCATTGGCCGCGGTCGGAGGTGCCGTCCCGGTGCTCGTTTCTGGTCTGGTCGGCCTCTCGCCTCGCGTCAGGCGGTTGGTCCTGCTGGCTGGTGTGGGTGCCGTGATGGCAGTCTGCATCCTGGTTATCCCCTTGGGGGTGGCGGCCCTCACGACGCGAGGCCGGATCGATCAGGGGATAGGCGATGCTCAGGATGCCCTGCACAAACTGACCGGAGGAAACGTAAGCGCGGGGCGACAGGAGCTGACCGCTGCCGCCGAGGATTTTCGAACGAGCCGTGACTCCCTCGGTGCATGGTGGACGGCCGGCGCCCGCCTGGTGCCAGTGGTCTCGGAGCAACGGGCCGCACTCGTGGACGGTGTGGCGGTGGCCCGTGCCGTAACACAGGCGGCTCGCGTCGAATCCAGTCAGGTCGATGTGGCCAGTCTCCGCTACAGCGGGGGGGGAGTCGACCTGGCCAAGGTGAAATCGCTCGCGGGTCCACTGAACAACATCGAAGTCGTGTTGGCGCGCGCCGATTCGGTGTTGAGGCGGGCTGGCAATGATTGGGACATCGGTGCGATCAGCCATCGTCTGGACACGCTGAGGTCGGACATATCGAGGGCTCGTTCGAGCATCGCGCTCGGCCAGCAAGTCGTCCAGGATTCACCCTCGCTACTCGGAGCTGACGGCGTGCGGCACTACTTCGTCGCCTTCATGGATCCACCCGAGAGTCGGGGGCTCGGCGGCATCATCGCCTGGTACGGCATTCTCACCGCCGACCAGGGCCGATTGACCCTCACGTCGGAAGGCGATCCGCTCAACTTCGAGGCGCAGTTGGCGCAGCGGGGTGGGGGGCACCTTTCCGGTCCCAGCAGCTACCTGAATCGCTACGGCCAGTTCCGGCCCCAGGA
Organism: Actinomycetes bacterium; assembly: GCA_021808785.1. GTDB lineage: Bacteria > Actinomycetota > Acidimicrobiia > Acidimicrobiales > Palsa-688 > JAKCDU01. The sequence continues at coordinate 3,013 of JAKBAX010000061.1, forward strand.
TCACCCGGTGGATCTGACCTACTCCCCCGATCTCCCGACGGTGACAGATGTGGTTTCGCAGATCTACTCGGAGCTCGGCCATCCGCCGATCGACGGCATGCTCGTCCTCGATCCCAAATCGGTCTCGGCCGTACTCGCCTATGCCGGGCCCGTATATGTTTCGGGCTTCGGCGAGCTTACTCCCGAGAACACCGCGGAGTTGCTGGACAAGGGGCAGTATGCACTGTATCCCCGACCCGACCAGCAGGGGGCGCGCAAGGAGGTCCTCGACGCCGCCCTCAAAGCGGCCTCGGAACAGCTCACGCACGGATCCGTGAACGTCCGGGCTCTCGCATCGGATCTCTCACCGTTGGTCCATTCGGGCGACTTGTTGTTCTGGAGTACCCATGCCGGCGACCAGGCGCTCCTGCGCAGGATCGGCTTGGCGGGGTCCTTCCCGCCCGCTGCCGGGGGGGACCTGCTCTCGTTCATCAGCCAGAATGCGGCCAATAACAAGGTCGACGCCTACCTCCAGCGCACCCTTGACTACCACGTGACGTTCGATCCTGCCGACGGGTTCGTCAGCAGCACGCTGGATGTGAGCCTGCACAACGCCGCGCCCTCGTCCGGGCTGCCGGACGAAGTGATCGGGAGTTATCCCGGCAGTGGGCTACCACTTGGTAGCGATCTACTGTGGTACTCGATCTACACGCCCCTACAGCTGAGTGGGGCGACGCTCGACGGTCGGCCGATCACCCTTCGCGAGGAAGGCGAGTTCGGGCTTCGAACCTACAGCGGCTACGTGAGCATCCGATCCGGTGTCACCGAGAAGCTCCACGTAGAGTTGGCCGGCCGGGTGACCCGAGGTTCCTATCGACTGCAGCTTCACAGCCAGCCGACCGTGCTACCCGACCGGATCTTGGTCACTGTCAAGGGATCACCCGGCTGGCGGACCGACGCTATCGGAACGTGGCAACCCCCACTTCAGTCGAATCCGACACATATCTTCCGTTTCTCGCGCTAAGTGCGCATATTTCCCCCGCCAGGCAATGACAAGGCCCGCCCAGCGTGGGTATCCTTCTCCCAAGTGGGGACGACGAGGCTCCACATCTGTCCGGAGGATCAGGTATGCGTGTCACTAAGGCGGCTCGACTTGGCCGAGCAGGGGTCGGAGCAGTTGTGATCGCCGGTGCGCTGACGCTGGGCGGCTCCGGTGCATTTGCCTACGGGCCAACTCCGCCTGCTGACGGCAACCAGAGCGGTGCTCCTGCGGCCTTGGTGCCTTCCCAAGAGCCCGTCGCCAGTTCGCTGACCACCGGCTCGTCAGGGCTGGCGTTCACCGGTGCCGACGTGGCCGTCACGACAGCTGCCGGCGCCGCCGCTATCGGTTTGGGGGGCGGCGTTCTGCTCCTTTCTAGGCGGCGGCGTCGAGGCTTGCCCGTCGGGTAGGTCCGCCTCGAGGGCGGCTTACGCCGTCCGGAGTTTCCATTAGCATACGGGTCGTACCGGTCCGCGGGTGGGCACGGCGCGGGCCGTCGTCGTTGGTGCTGACGCGAGCAGGCGAGGCAGCTTCGCTGCAGGGGTCTGATCTTTCGGCTTCCGGTATCTCGCCTTCTTCGGGTCGTGCGGGTACCTTTAAAGCCCCACCGCACGGGCGCCGACGCTCAAACCATGAGGGGTACCAGCCGCCGAGTCGCGGCGTTGGCGGCTGCGATCGTAGTGGTCCTAGCCGGCCTGATCGTGGCCGCTCCGCATGCCACCCGAGCGGCCGCGTCGACGCCGAACCCGGTCGGCATCTACGCCGGCCCATCCAACGTCTCGACGGTCAACACCGTGAACAGCTCGGTCAACGGGTCGATCCACTACGTCATGGATTTCCTGGACCCCTCCAGCTGGACGAACCTGGTCCAACCGTCCTGGTTCCTCAACAACTGGGACCCGACGGGATACTCGATGATCTGGGCCATACCCATTCTGCCCGACAACGGGTGCTGCTCCCTGGCGATCGGCGCCACGGGGGCTTACAACCAGTACTTCGCCAGCGTGGCCCAGCAGCTGGTGAATGCTGGTCAGGGCAGTTCCATCATCCGGCTGGGTTGGGAGCAGAACGGCAGCTGGTTCCCCTGGACGGCGATGAACGATCCCACATCGTTCATCAACTACTGGCGCCAGATCGTGACGACGATGCGAAATGTTCCGGGAGGCCACTTCCGCTTCGAGTGGAACCCCACCATCGGCTCCCAGTCCATCCCTGCCGACCAAACCTGGCCCGGGGCGCAGTATGTCGACATCATCGGACTGGATATCTATGACGCCAACTGGCCCGCGCTGCAACCGCCGGAACAGCAGTGGCAGACCTTCTTGACCGAGCCCTATGGGCTCGACTGGCTGGCCTCCTTCGGAGCCCAGATGGGCAAGCCGCTGGCGCTGCCCGAATGGGGTTTGTGGAACGACGGCAGCCCTTCGGGCAGCGGTGACAATCCCACCTTCATTGACCAGATGATGGGCTGGATAGCCAGCCACAACGTGGTGCACGCCGACTACTGGGATTACGGAACCAGCGCCTTCTCCGTAAACCCGCTCGCGTATGCCGCATACAAGCTCGATATGAGCTCGCTCACGGCATCGCCGGCCGGCACCCAGACTACGGTGGTCACGACCACCACGCAGCCGGCTCCGACCATGACGTCGGTGGCGCCGACGAACCCGACATCCACCACGGGCCCGGGGCGTGGCGTTCACGGAGCATCGGTCACGGCCCAGCCATATTGGACAGTCGGTTCAGACGGCGGTGTGTTCAGCTTCGGGGGAGCCGCCTTCTACGGCTCGACCGGTGGCATACGCTTGAACAAGCCCGTAGTCACCATGGCAGCTACTCCTGACGGGCGGGGATACTGGCTCGTGGCATCCGACGGCGGAGTCTTCAGCTTCGGCGACGCCGGTTTCTACGGGTCGACCGGTGGAGTACGGCTGACCCAGCCGATCGTCGGGATGACACCCACGTCGGACGGAAAGGGCTACTGGCTCGTGGCGGCCGACGGCGGACTTTTCGCCTTCGGCGACGCCCGCTTTCACGGATCTGCCGCCGGACTGCACCTGAGCCGGCCTGTCGTCGGCATGTCGGCGACGCCTGACGGGAATGGCTACTGGATGGTCGCAGCGGACGGCGGCATCATGAGCTTCGGGGACGCGGCCTTTCGCGGATCGGCCGCCGGAGGTGCCTTCTCACCCGCCGTCGGCATGGCCGACACGCCCGACGGCGGGGGATATTGGGTCGTTCGCGCCGACGGTTCCGTCCAAGCCTTCGGTGACGCCGGAAGCTACGGTTCGGGGCTCGGCACGACCGGTGGACGAGCGGTGGCGATCATCGCCGCGGCCGATGGCAAGGGCTACGCACTCGCTTCTGCTGCGGGCGGGGTCAGAGGCTTCGGGTCGGACACCGATCTCGGCCCCGGTCTGGTGGGCGTGGCATTGGCCCAACCGGTGGTCGCCATGGCATCGGCCTGAGGGCCCGGCCACCCTCCGCGCCGTCGGACCCGGATCGACGCTTCAGGCCACTTCCCGTGAATACGATACATCTCCGGTGCGGATCCAACTGTTGACCGATATGGACGCTCTCGTCCCGGTCGAAGACGAGTGCGCAGTCCCATGCATCTGATCTCCTACGCCGAGCGCCGACGGCTCGAACAGTTCGTCGTGGACCGGTCAGCGCCTCGAAAGCTGCGGGTACCCTCGGAGCCATGAGGTGGACGACGCACGGCGACCGCACGCTGTATTCGAGCCATTGGCTGTCATTCGGTCTGGTCGATCCCGAATCGTCGACGGACGAGCCTCGAGCACGAGGCGGTGCGTTCCTCTGCACCCACAGGGGGCACCGTGATGGTCGGCGAGTGGAAGGACTGGAGGAGCCGGAAGACTGGTTCGAGTCGGAGCGAGTCGAGTGGATCCCCGTTTCTAAAATCCCGCACATGCGCCGCACGAGCGCCGCCCACGCGGCTATGGCGCTGGCCGCTCCTTGTTGGACACTCGCCTTCAGGTGTCTCCAGCCGGATGCTCAGGTCCCCGTAGGTCTGCCATGACGAGGATCCGCCGGGACCGGTCTCGCGAGCCGGTGGTCCTGCTCGCAGCCTCGTCGGGCGGGCACCTGCACGAGATGAGGCTTCTGGCCCGGCGCATAGTCCCACGGGGGTACCGGGCCGAGTGGCTCGTACCCTGGTGCCCCCAATCCGACGAGATCGGGGCGGACGAGACTGTCCACATTGTGCACGACACCCCGCCCAGGGCCTGGTGGGCGATGGTGCGTGACATCGGACCCTGCGGGGTCGCAATCCGCGCCGTCAACCCGATTGCCGTAGTATCGACTGGTGCCGGCCTAGCGGTGGCAGCACTCGGGTCGGCCCGAGCACTCGGGGTCGAAGCTCACTACATCGAAAGCGCGGCGCGGACCCTCGGGCCGTCCCTGACCGGTCGGATGGTGACGGGTCTGCCGGGCGTCGGCCGCTACACCCAATGGGCATCGTGGTCGTCACCGAGATGGTTGCGGACCGGCTCGGTCTTCGACGGGTTCGTCGCCGAACCCGAGCACGGTGTCGGGCGCATCGAGCGCGTGGTCGTGACCCTCGGCACCCAGCCGACCTTCGAGTTCCGTCGTCTGGTCGTTCGCCTGCTGGAGATCCTCCCACCGTCGGCCCAGGTGCTGTGGCAAACCGGATGTACAGACGTCGCCGGACTCGGAATCGAGGCGACGCCGAATCTGGCGCCCGCTGCTCTTCGAAGGGCCATGGAGCAAGCAGATGTTGTCGTGGCCCATGCAGGTATCGGTTCCGCCGTGGGGGTCCTCCAAGCGGGACGCCTCCCGGTGCTGGTTCCGAGACGGCGAGAGTTCGGCGAACACATCGATGATCACCAGGCGACCATCGGTAGAGCCCTCGGCGCTCTCGGACTGGCCGTCGTGCGCGAAGTGGAGGGGCTCGGTCTGGACGACCTCCTCGCAGCGACGCAGAGGCGGGTCAGAGACTACGGTGGGCCACCGCTGGTCCTGAAGGGAAGGCTCGGCACGCTGCTGGAGGAGCAGAGACGTCTGGGATCCGCTAGCTGCACCCAGAGAGCAAGGCCTTGACCATGGCGCCCCATTCGTAGGTTACGACTCCGGGAAGGTCCGTCGACTGCAGTGGGGGGCGCCATCGAGTAGAGCATCACTGCCGCCAGTCCGTCTTCCACAAAGGTCCAGAGCCAGACGGGCTCGAGCGCTGTTGACGTAACCGTTGAGCTCCAAGATGGCGTTGGCCTTTACCGGCTGGGCCGTCGAAGGCCGCACGAATGGCCCGTCTGACAGTGCCAAGAAGGTCAACACGTCAAGGGGCTACTGCCACCACCAAAGCGATCCGCGGCGCTTGCCCGCGGCCCCGCCGTCAGTAGGCGCCGTCGCGATTCAGGACCCGTCCCGGGGTGCGCCACAGGATGGCCAGATCCCACCACAGCGACCAGGATGCGACGTAGAGATAGTCCAAGCGGCACAGCTCGTCGAAGGGCAGGTCGTTGCGGCCCGAGACCTGCCAGACGCCGGTCATGCCCGGACGAACGTCGAAGCGGCGGGCAGCCCAGCCGTCGATCTGGGCCGACTCGGACACCACGAAGGGCCGGGGGCCGACCAGGCTCATGTCGCCCGCCAGGACGTTGAGCAGCTGTGGGAGCTCATCGAGACTGAGCTTTCGAAGGACCTTTCCCAAGGGCGTGACCCGAGGGTCGTCGTGAGCCTTGAAGAGGGGGCCGTCAACGTCGTTGGCCAGGTCGCTCTTCCGCCCGTCGGAGTCCTGATACATGCTCCGGAACTTGTGGATACGAAAGATCTGGCTCCCTCGGCCGGCGCGCTCCTGGGAGAAGAGCACCGGGCCATCCGAGGTCAGCTTGACGGCGACGGCGATTGCGACCATCAGAGGAGCGGCGAGACATAGAAGGAACGTGGCGACCGTGATATCCATGGCCCGCTTGACGCAGCGATCGAACAGTCCGAGCGACGCCGGCGCGACGTCCATTATCGGCAAGCCCCGTAGATCGTCCACCTTGGAGCGGATGGTCAGGAGATCGAACATGCGAGGTACCACCGAGATGCGGACATGACCGGGAACCAGCCGCAGCTCCGCCGCGATCTCACCCTCGTTGGCGACGCTGAAAGCGACGATGACATGGTCGACCCGCCACCGCTCGATCACATCCGGAAGCTCGTTGAGCCGCCCGAGGTGCGGTACGCCGGAAGGCTCGGGGGTCCACACGTCAGCCGGCTCCGCGTCGACGTATCCCAGCACATTCAGCTCCGGTACCTTGGCGAGGCGGCCAATGACCAGCCGGGCCACCAGACCGGAGCCGACCACCAAGACGTTCGATGTGGTTGAGTCGGGTCGGACCGTGAGACGTACGGCGGTCCGGGCTGCAGGAATGGTGACGACAGTGAAGAGGCCCCCCAGCAGTGCAGCGGTGCGGTCCACCGAAGGGCCCCCCACGTAGTGGTGGAACACGCCGGAGATGAAGAGGATCGTCAGGTTGGCGGCGACGATGCCGTGCAGGATGCGCCCGATGTCGGGAAAGGAAGACGTCACCAGGCGGCGTTGAGGTCGGTGGTAGAGCCCGTAGGCCCCCATCACGAGCAGGAACACCGGAGCGTAGGAAAGCGACAGCAACGCGTTGACGACGCTCCCTCGGCCGGTGGTGACCTCCTCCACGATCTGTGCGAGCATCAGCGCAAGAGCGGCACCAATGAGGTCACTTCCCATCAGGAGTGAGATGGCGAAGCGTCGGCTGGTTGCGCGTGAGGAATCCCCGAGGGAGCGACGGGCTGGGCCGGGGGGCAGGCACGTAGCGACCCGGTCATCAGCTACACCGTCCTCTCGCAGTGAGCCGTGGGCCAGGGCCAGGGACAGAGCAGAGTCGTCGACTGGGACTGCCAGAGGATCAGAGGAGAGCAGCAAAAGTGGGTGCTCGGGAGCCGGTAGCCGGGAATCAGGCACCCCGTTTCGCGCTTTGCGCCGGCGCCGCCGTCCCAGCGACAGATCGCCCGCCATCATGACAAGAGTCTCGACAGCAGACGTAGGCCTCTGAAGGGGCGCATCACCTCGGATCGAGAATGAGTCTGCACCTGGATGACTTCGGTCAGCCCTGCCCGGAGCTTGGATGTCCCCGCCTGGGCACTGAGTGCTTCCGTTGCTATGGATCATAATCACCCCGGGACCCAGCTCCGACAGGACGTTCCTCGTGTCCCATTGTCGGTGCCCGACCGGCGCAGTGCGCCGCGCCGTGTATTACGGCTGTAGAAAAAGCGGCTATAAGCGGAAGTTTGGGTTAAAGGATCGCGTTCGAAGAACCGGTGGTGGCGGCCGGAGAGTTTTGCGCAGTCGGCGTCGGCCCAGCCAGCATGAGGCGGCCGCCGAGTGGCTTGACTTCGGCACACCCTGCCGACAGGGTGATGCTGTGAAACCAGAGGAGCGGGAGCGCCGGGCCGTCGGCGCTCGACGAGGGGGTCGCTGCCGCCCGCTGTTCATCGCATGGGGCGCCGTGAGCGGGCGCTCCGAGGAGATCGCGGCCGAGGTTGGGGCCGAGGTCCTGAAATGCTTTCCTCCCGGGCCCGATGCCCGCCCTCCTGCGCCCGTCCGCTACGCGCTGAGCACGCTGATGACCTGCCGAGCGCTGGCCCTTCGCCGGCCCAGAGCGGTCATAGTCACCAATCCGCCGATCATCCCGGTCCTGTTGGCCGCCCTCTATGCGGAGGTCACGAGGGCACGGCTGGTGCTCGATGATCATCCCGGGGCGTTCGGTGCCATGGGCTATCGACCGGGCCGGTGGACGGAATTCCTGCATCGCCGAGTGGCCAAGAGGGCAGAACTGTGTCTGGTGACCGAGCGAACCTGGGTGGAGCGAGTCGAGGCATGGGGCGGGCGGGCCCTCATATTCCACGAATCGCCTGGGAAGGTGGTGCCCCAGGCCTACCGTCCACCGCAAACCGTGCCGAAGATCCTCTACGTGTCGACCTTCGCCAGAGACGAGCCTTCGGTCGCGGTCATGGCGGCCGCGAAGCTGGTTCCCGAGCTCCAGTTGATGGTGACCGGCGACCCGGCCAGACGGCCTCCCGGCGACCTGCCCGCCAATGTGGAGCTGCTCGGGTTCCTGGCGGAACCGGACTATCTCGAAGCACTGGCCGCCGCGGATGCGGTATTGGCCCTCACGACCGAGCCTACGTCAGCGATGCGCGCCGCGTTCGAGGCGATATGGGCACAGAAGGTACTGGTGGTCTCCGACTGGCCGCTCACGCGCCAGCTCTTCCCCGACGCCGTCCACGCGGGGAATGATCCCGCGGCCATAGCCGCTGGCCTTCGCCGCGCGATCCGAGAGCACGGGTCGATCGGCGCCACCTCCACGTCGGCTCGCGAGCGCCAGCTCTCCCAGTGGCAGAGCCAGCTGGGGGCGCTGCGTTCCGTAGTCGAGGGACCGGGGCTATCGTGAACCGGGTGCATTTCAACCGATTCGGCGTGCTACAGCGCCGAGGCTGGGTGGTCGTCATCACCGTGATCGTGGCGATGCTGGGGGCCTACACCTACGCGCACCATAAGCCACCGAACTACAGCGCCTCGGCATATGTGCTGGTCAGCTCGGGTGCCACCCGGCTGGGCCCGGGCAGCGCCAACGAGGCATCGAGCCTGGCGACGACCTATTCCGGGCTGATCCCGAAGGACAGCGCCATCATCGCCGCGGTCAGCCGGCAGCTCTCGGCCAATCCGTCGGACGTACGGTCGGCCATATCCGTGTTCACCACCAACTCGACCGCGTTGCTGGAGGTCCGCTACAGCGCGACCACTCCTGGCACGGCTATCGCCGGCGCCAAGGCGGTGGCGAACGCGATCGTCGGTCCGACCCCGGCGACCAAGGCTATCCCGGCCGGCGCGATACTGCTGGCGAGCCTGCCGACATCGGCCTCCGCTGCGTCGAGTACCCGTAAGACGGCGCTACCCCTCGGCGGAGTTATGGGAATCATTCTCGGCCTGATCATTCTGTTGGCGTGGGAGCGCTTCGACCCGCGGATCGACAGCATCGACGACCTGGCGGATGTCCTGGAGGTTCCGGTCACATCCGACGATTTCCTCTCGGATGAGCGGGTGCTCGCCATCAGGCACCGCTGGATCGAGCTCGCCGCGTCCGCGATGGACACCACCGAAGCGGGCCGCGGTGCCCCAATCGACGTGGCCTTGGTCGGTGTGGGCAAGAAGGCCTTGATGCTGACGCTCCGGGCGGCTGAGAAGCTGCAGATCCATGACGAGAGTCACGCCGGGGTGACCGGAACGCAGATCCTCGTACATCCCTTCGGAGACCCACGAAGCGCCGACGGCGGCCAGTTGATGAGCAAGGATCCCGACCTGGTCGTCTTCGTCACCCGCTACGGCGCCCGCACCAGCGACATCATCAAGGCGGCTCAGGTACTGAAGGCCTTCGGACTGAAACCGGACTGGGGCATCATCTCCCCCAAGCGGTCCAACCTGCTGAGGGCCGGCGAGAGCGCGCCTCCCGGCGGCCAGGCGGAGGACCGTGATGGGTGCCCTCCGATCCCCGGGCCGTTCCAGGTCCGCCAGTCTCGGAACGAGACCTCGGCTCTGGAGTCGACAACCCCCGTCGAGGGGGCTGGCGCCATCCGGTCCCACCTGTCCGAGGACGAGAAGGGCAAGGTTGCGCTCTCCGACCGGGCCGGCTCCCCTTCGGCCAAGAGTTCCTCCAGCGCGTCCGGCTCCCCCGATGGCGGGTGGCGGGATCGGAGCGGGCCCAGGGGCTCGGGCCCCGTCAGCGGCAAGGGCGACGCGGCCAAGGAAGCTGCGCCGCCCGGTGAAGGTGGCGGTGATGCCAGCCGCTCGGAGAGGACGAATGGTCCCGGTGGCCGACGTCGGGCGTCTCGACAGACCCCGGGCTGACCCCGGCCCCCGGCGCCCGGCGGGCGTCGCTTTCGGCGTGAGAGAGGGTCTGGCCTGGGTCACCTCCTCGTTGGCCGGAATCCGCGCGCTCGTCGTACTCGCGGCCATCGGTGGAGGATTGGCGGTGGGCGTGGCGACCGCGTACAAGCCCAAGATCGGCATAGCCCTGGTGATCGGGATCGCCGGAGCATTGGTGGTACTGCGCCGGCTCGAGATCGGTGGTCTGCTCCTCGTGTCGGTAGCGCCGGACCTATCAGGTCTGCGCCGCGGATTCCCAATTCCCTCGCTGCGCCTGACCGAGGCACTCACTGCTGGCGTGGCGACCCTAGTCTTTCTCTTCCTGCGCAGATCCCGAGCCGTGCCTTGGACGCGAGTGGAGTGGCTGGCGGTCGCCTTCTCCCTCGGTGGTTTCGCCATCGGCCTGTACGACGCCCATCGGCTGGGTGCCCACCTGGGATTTCAGGACTACGGCACTCTGATCGGTCCGTTCCAGTTCTTTCTTCTCTTCCGCAGCATCCGGGTCGTGATGCACTCCGAACGGTGGCGCAATCGGGCCCTGCGGGTGTTCCTGTACTCCAGCGTGCCGGTGTCGCTCCTCGCTATCGCCCAGCAGCTCAAGGTCCCAAAGGTCCGGTCGTTCGTCGTGACCATGACGGGTAGCGACGTGCTGGTGGGGCCCGGCTCGGGCTATTCCAGCTTCAACCGGGCGACGGGACCGTTCCCGCACTGGACGCCCCTGGCCGGTTATTTGACGGTCATCTTGGTCCTGTCCCTCTGCATCGTCATGCAGAGGGATTTCGATCCGCTGCCCCGACGCCGCCTGTACACGGTGATGGTCCTCGATGCGATAGCTATGGCTTTCACCGCAGAGCTGTCGGCCATCATCGGCATGGTCCTGGCTCTCATCCTGATCGGCGCCATGACCCACCAGCTGCGGCGGATCCTCGAGGTGGCGGCGGTGGTGGTCCTCATGGTGTCGATGATCGTCGGGCCGTTCTTGGCCTCGCGTATCCAGGCCGAGTACACGAAGAAAGCCGGTACCAGCCACAGCAGCCTCATCCCCCAGACCATAGAGTTCCGCCTCAGCATCTGGGACCATCAGTACTTCCCGGCTATCGGGGATCGGCCGGTGCTCGGCTACGGGGTGGTCAACCCCCCCATGGTGGACTGGCCGGCCACCGAATCGCAGTACGTTACTATCCTCGAGCGGGGCGGAGCCGTGCTGATGGGGCTCTACATTGCCTTGATGCTCGGCTTGGCCAGTGCCGGTTTCGTGATCTTCCGGTCGATCGATGATCCTCTTGCCAGAGTCACCGGGCTCAGTGTGGCGGTCATGGTGATAATCCTCGTACCTATGAACTCGATCTTCCCGTATTTCGAGGACAGCGGTCTGCCTCAGGCCCTGTGGGTGCTGGTCGGGATCAGCATGGCATGTGTGCGCGGTCGCTTGCCAAGTATCGGTTCGGCCCGAATGGATGCGTGGCTCCGACGAAGCGCGATGGCCCCCGACGATCAGTTTGTGCCGAGTGGCCTGCTCGCAGGGCAGGGACTTCGAACCATGTACGGCGACCGCTGACTATCCCGACCTGCCGCTCACAGCGGGAGACCCTTGGGTAACGCAGGTCGGTAGTCAGTGCGCCCGTTCAGGAGGTAGCGGCGGAGCCTTGGACGGCTATGACCGACTTGATCAGGCCAGCCGCTCGCTCGTAGAGCATCGACGCGTCCGGGAAGTAGCTGCGCATCTCGGTGATCGAGAGGAGTTCAATGTCCATGAGCTCTGCCCGGATGGCCGCCCGGTCGGCGGGGAATCCCTCCGGCGTGAGGGGCCAGGCGCGGGCCAGGAGCACTCGCGTGGACAGCGGTAGGTACTGGAACGCCGGTATGAGGAAGTGGGGCTCCAGAGGGAAATAGCGGTACGGGGTCTGGACCCACATCCGGTCGGCGAGGGACGTGGCGACTCGGGCGAAACGCTGACGCCGGTCGTGGCCGCCCACGTGCTCGATGGTGGAGTTGGAGTAGATCAGGTCGTAGTGGCGGGCCTGGATCTGGGGGGGTGGCACACAGGCGTCCCCCCCGATCGCCTCTGCCCAATCGAGGTCGTCGTTACTGCCAGGGAATGGGTTGAGCAGGGTGAGAGATGCTGGACGGACAGGAACCGTGGACCAGAATTGTGTGGTGCCACCCAGATCGAGCACGGTCATTTCCGAGAGGTCAGGGAAGGCGCCGAACAGGCGCTGCCAGCGATCGGCCCGTGCCCGGCTGGCCATCGAGCCCGGTCGGTGCGGATCGGCCAAGAGCGATCGTAACGTCCGGCCCATGCTGAAGCCGGCCACTCAGATCACTCCTGTCGGGTCCGGGTCGGCCGCCGGGGCGCCGGCCGAAGCCGTAGCCAATGCCTGTAGAGCTTCGACCATCCCCTGGTGGGCGGCCCAGCGGCGTAACAGCTTCACTCCTGCCTCCTCGACACGATAAGAGTGCATCCGACCGGCTCCGGTGGCGCCAGCTTCCACCGCTCGTCGAGCAATCGGCCAGTTGTGTTCTACCGCGGGCCGGAGAGGGGCCGGCAGGCCTGCAGTGTACTGAGATCGATCCGGAGCGGGCACTAGGTCGGGGTGGAGGTGATGCAGCCAGACGGCGGCCTGGCCCCGCTGGTAGGCGTCCCGTAGGAACTGCGGCAAGGTTCTCGAGTGGAGGTGCCGGGCAGTCAGTCGGCGCACGAACCGACCACGAAGCCCGAGGCGGTGGCACAGCAGCCCGAGATGGGTGTCCTCCCCGAAGGAGGCCGGGAACTGGTCTCCGGCGGTGGTCCGTAGGGCCAGTTCCCGGCGCAGCGAGATGTTGCCACCCCAGAGGTTGAAGAGGGTTTGCTGCTGGTCCCGCTCCATCTGCGCGCAGTGCTGCTCGTACTCGCGGGCATAGAGGAACGTGGCGGCCTGGCCCGGCTTGCGCTGGGCCGGCACAGCCACGGGCATGTAGCCCTCGATGACGTCCGCCAGGCCCTCGCGATGGGCGCTGGCATGACCCGTCACCAGGCCGGGGTCGGCACTCACGTCATCGTCGATGAAGAGCACGATGTCGCCTGTGGCAGCCTCCACGCCGGCCCGGCGGGCCTGCTGACGTCCCCTGTGGGGAAGATCGAGCAGCCGTAACCGGGCGTCGTCGGCCGCTATCTGCTTGACGATGTACGCGGTGCCGTCGGTGCCCCCATCGTTGACGACGACGACCTCGCTCGCAGCGGGGTCCGCCATGAGCGGAGCGAGGATAGTGCGTATGAGTTCGCGGCGCTGGTAGGTGGGGATGACCACCGACACACGCGGCGTTGTTGGAGCACCACTGACTTCGAACATGGGCCCTTCCGGCTCGGGCGTCGATGGCGAGGTTAGTAGGGAAGCATTTCTGGATTTGGCCGGTCTCACCGGGGGGGCCCGCAGAGCAACTTCGATTCCACCCCGCTCGGCAGTACGAGTGCGTTGCTACTATCCGACGCGGGCATATACGAAGGGGCAGCTGAGGCGGAGCCTTGACGAACCGCATTTTGGTGGTGGTAGACGCATATCCGTGGCCGATGCGCGACGGGTACCGCCAGCGCGTCGGCCACATAGTAGAGATGCTCGCCCGTCGGGCGGAGGTGGATCTGTTCGTCGTCGTAGAACCGGACGAGGCGACGGCCGAGTCGGCGGAGGCAGCAGCCCGGGTGGCTATCTCGGTCGTGGCCCGCAGATCACGATTCGTCGGCGCTGCGGTTGGTCTCCTCACCGGATCGCCGCGACGAATCAGCCAGAGGGCGTGGGGCCCCGCCCGGGCGCAGCTACGGGAGTTCGCCGCGGGGCCGTATGACCTGGTGTGGTTCGAGCATGCAGACACTTATGCGGCGCTGAGGACTGCTGTACCTGCCGGTCTACGGGCGGTCGTGGACTTGGACAACCTCGAGGACTGGACGTTGCGCCGGAGCCGGTCGGCCGGGGTCGCCGAGGGAGCCTTAACGCTGGTCGGTGGCCTACGGTCCTGGCTGGGCCTGGTTCTGGACCGTATCGACGAGTGCCGGTGGAGGCGGCTGCAGCGGCGCATCCGTGAGTCCGCGGCCTACGTGACCGTCTGCAGTCAAAGTGATCAGCGGAGACTGGGCGGGCCCCGGACGATGGTGGTGCCCAACGGGTACGAGTGGAACGGCCCGGCAGCCGACTTGCCGAGGCCTCCGGTGCTGTTGATGGTCGGAATGTTCCGCTATGCCCCGAACCTCGAGGCGGCCCGGTTCCTGGGGAAGGAGGTCGTGCCGCTTCTGCGAGCCGAGTACCCGGAGGCCGAGGTTCGGATCGTCGGGCGACACGATGACCGGCTTCTCCCGCTGGGGCAGATCGAGGGGCTGAGCGTCATCGGCGAAGTCGACGAAATCAGCTCGGAGCTGGCTGCCGCCCGGGTTGCGGTAGTGCCTGTGCTCTCCGGCAGCGGGACCCGTATCAAGATATTGGAAGCCTGGGCCCACGGTCTTCCGGTGGTAGCCACCAGCATCGGCTGCGACGGGCTGGCTGCGGAGGACGGTGAGCATCTGCTCGTGGCCGACACACCCGAGGAGTTCGCCTCAGCCTGCGGCCGGCTGCTGTTGGACGACGAGCTGTGGCGGACCATCGCCGGAGGCGGACACCGACTGTGGAACGAGCGGTTCCGCTGGAGCCGGGTAGCCGAAGAATTGGACCGCA
>JAKBAX010000464.1 GCA_021808785.1 Actinomycetes bacterium
GTGAGCGGCCCCGTCGTCGGCCCCGTCCTCGGCCCCGTCGTCGGCCCCGTCCTCGGCCGCGTGGGCGGCCACGTCCACCGGGTGCTCGCGGTCCACCCGGGCGAACTCGGGGATGCGGCGGGCGGCCAGGGCGGCGAAAGCCTCCATGTTGGCGGGCTGGCCCAGCAGGCGCCGGAAGGCGGTGTTCTCCCGCTCGCGCGCCGCTTCGATGGCGTCGCGGTGACCGGCAGTAATGGTGCGCTTGGTCTCCACCAGCGAGGCGATGGGCTTGGCCGCCAGCAGCCGGGCCGCGGCCATCGCCTCGGCCATCAGCTGGTCGGGCCGGCACACTTTGCGGACCAGGCCCACCGCGCGGCACTCCTCGGCGTCGAACCACTCCGAGCTCATGAGCAGCCAGGTGGCGTTCTGGCGCCCGAGCAAGAGGGGGAAGAGGTAGCTGCTGGCCGCTTCCGGGGCCACCGCCAGGTCCGTGAAGGGACAGCGGAGGCGGGCGGTGTCGGCCATGAACACCAGGTCGGCGAAACCGAGAACGGTCGCTCCGATGCCGAGGGCCAGACCGTTGACCGCGCCGATGAGCGGCTTGGGGAAGTCGGCCAGCGCGGTGATCATGGCCGGGAACATCGACGGCGGGCCGCCCCCGTCATGGGTGCGGGCCGCCATCTCGACCACATCGGTACCGGCGGAGAAGGCCCGGCCCGTCCCGGTCAGCACCACGACGGCCACGTCGGGGGAGGCCGCCGCCTCGGCCAGAGCGGCGGTGGCGAGACCGTACATCTCCTCGTTGAAGGCGTTGAGGGCGCCGGGTCGGTTGAGCACGAAGGTACGCACCCGACCGTCGTCCTCGATGCGAAGGAGCGGGTCTTCGGAGTCGGGGACCATCAGGGCAAGTTAGCTTGGACGGGACTACCGGACCCGGAGGGAATGGATGCTGAAACTGGGGTACCGCTTGGATCTGTACCGGGCGGCCGAGATGCGGGTGCCGATCGAGGCCATCCGCCGGTGCGAGGAGTTGGGCTACCACTCGGTCTGGACCGCCGAAGCCTACGGCGCCGACGCCCTGTCGCCCCTCGCCCACATCGGCGCCCTCACGAGCCGCATCAAGCTCGGCACCGCCATCGCCCAACTGGCCGCCCGACCGCCGGCCACCCTGGCCATGCAGGCCATGACCGTCGACGCCCTCTCCGGCGGCGGCCGGGTCATCATCGGCATAGGCGTCTCCGGCCCGCAGATCGTCGAGGGCTGGTACGGCCAGCCGTGGGGACGACCCAACGCCCGCCTGCGCGACTACATCGAGATCACCCGCAAGGTCCTCGACCGGGAGGGCCCGGTCAGCCACTCCGGCCCGGAGATGTCCCTCCCCTACCGCGGGCCCGGTGCCCTCGGCCAGGGCAAGGCGTTGAAGTCGATCCTGCACCCGGCCGCCCGCATACCGATATGGCTGGCGTCGCTCGGCCCCCGCAACACCGAGCTGGGCGCCGAGCTGTGCGACGGCTGGCTACCGATGGGCCTGGGCCCCGAAGGCACCGGCCCCTTCGCCGAGGCTCTCGAACGGGGGCGGGCCAGGCGCGCCGAGCACCTGCGGGACGCGCCGCTCGAGGTCTTCGGCGGGTGCAGCGTACAGATCACCGACGACGTGCGGGGCGCCCTCGACGCCATGAAGCCGCTGAGCGCCATGTACGTGGGCGGGATGGGGAGCGAGACCCACCACTACCACCGCGAGGCCATGGCCCGCCGGGGCTTCCCCGAAGAAGCGGCCCGCATCGGCGAGCTGTGGCGGGCCGGGCGCAAGCAGGAAGCCGTGGCTGCGGTGCCCGACGAGTACCTCGAACAGACAGCCCTGCTCGGTTCGCCCCGGCGGATCCGGGACCGGTGGCCGGCGGTACTGGCGCCCGGGATCACCGGCCTGATCGTCAGCGCCGAGCAGATCGAGGCGGTCGAGCTGATCGCCGAGCTGGCCGGCACCAGGGATCAGCCCGCGCCGGGCGCCGCGGTGGCCCGGTGAGCGACGAGCTGATCCTGGTCGACCATCCGGCCGACGGGGTGGCCCGGATCACCTTGAACCGCCCGGAGAAGCGCAACGCCATCTCCACTCCTCTGCGGGTCGCCCTCCTCGACCGGCTCCGGGCCCATGACCACGAGCCCGACGTCCGGGTCACCATCATCCGCGGCGCCGGATCGTGCTTCTCGGCCGGCTACGACCTGGGCGGCGGTCCCCTGATGGAAGGGTCACCGTTCTACTCGGCCCCCGGTCCCGGGGTGTGGGCCCGCCAGGCCAACGACACCTGGTTCAGCGTCTGGGATCTGGCCAAGCCGGTGATCGCCCAGATCCACGGCTATGCCATCGCCGGCGCCACCGAGATGGCCTCGGCCTGCGACCTGGTGTACGTGGCCGACGACGCCAAGATCAGCTACCCCATCGTGCGGGTGGCCTCGCCGCCGGACTGGCAGTACCACACGGTGCTGCTCGGCCTGCGGCGGGCCATGGAGTTGATGCTCACCGGCGATCCCATCGACGGGGTGGAAGCGGCCCGCATCGGCTTCGCCAACCGGTCGTTCCCTCCCGACCGCCTGGAGGACGAGGTGTTGCGCATCGCCACCAGGGTGGCCGGCGTGCCGAGCGACCTGACTCAGATCAACAAGCGGTCCGTGCACCGCGCCTTCGACGTCTGGGGGGCCCGAGCCGCCATCCGGGCCGGCACCGAGATGCAGGCCCTGGCCTCGCACACCGAGTCGGCGGCCCGCTTCGCCCAAGATGCCCTCGGTGCCGCCAAGAGCGCCGGGCGGGAGCAGGGCAGCAGGTGAGCGGCGCCCGGCGCCGGGATCCGTACCTGCCCTTCTGCGACCTCAACTCACTCGAGGTGCTGGAGGTCGGCGGGGGCCGGGCCCGTTGCGCCACCACCATCGGGTCCTGGCTGGAAGGAGCCGGGCTCTACTCCATCCCGGCCGGGGTGGCCGCCCTCGCCGACATGGTCCTCATGTACGCGGCGTCGACGCACGCCACTCCGGGCATGATGCCGGTGACGGCCGGCCTGCGCCTGGATCTGTGGTCCGCCCCGCCCGAGGTCGGCACCCGGCTGCTCGGGGAGGCCCGGGTGCAAGGCGCGCCAGGCGACATGTTGCTGGTCACCGGGCGGATCGCGGCCGGTGAGCAGACACTGGCCACCGCCACGATCAGGTCCATGCTGGTGCCGGCCATGGGCGGCGCGTCGTCGGAGCGGCCGCCGGCCCCGGTACCGGGGG
>JAKBAX010000465.1 GCA_021808785.1 Actinomycetes bacterium
AGTCCACGGGCGTGTGCACGATGACCGCCCCGACCGACGAAGTGGCCACCGTCGCGGAGACGTCGGGGCGGCCCATCCCGGGGGTCCAGGTGCGCATAGTGGACGACCGCGGGGGACCCGTGCCGCTCGGGGTAAGGGGCCAGATCGTCGTGGGGGGCGACGGCGTCATGGCGGGGTACCTGGACGACCCGGAGGCGACGGCCGACGCCGTCCGCGACGGCTGGCTGCAGACCGGTGACATCGGTTGGATCGGCGAGGACGGGTGCCTGCGCATCGTCGACCGTTCGAAGGACCTGGTGATAGTGGGCGGCCTCAATGCCTACCCGGCCGAGATCGAGCGGGTCCTGCTCGAACACCCCGAGGTCCATCAGGCGGCGGTGATCGGCGTGCCCGACGACCGGCTGGGTGAGGTGCCCGTCGCCTTCGTCGTGGCCCGGGCCGGCAGGAGCATCCGGGGCGCCGAGCTCGAGGAGTTCTGCAGCCGGCGCCTGGCCAACTTCAAACGGCCACGCCGCTACTTCCTGGTTCCCGATCTCCCGGTCAACGCCGCAGGCAAGGTGCTGAAGGCCGACCTGCGTCAGGCGGCCGGGTCCGCCGACCCGGCCGCAGGGGCATAGGTACCGGCCCGCCGGGCGCGGTTCGCGCCGCCGGGCCCGGTCACCTGCGGACGTCAGGCGGCAGACGGCGGGCGGCCGGCGGCGACCAGGTCATGGCCCAACCGGGCCACATGGACGGTTTCGTCGCCGAGGGTGGCCCGGTCGAGGAGCACCCGGCGCAGGTAGGCGTGGGCCAGGCTCTCCCAGGTCTGCCCGATACCGCCATGCACCTGCAGAACGGCTTCGGTGACCGAGCGGCCGGCTCGCGAGACGTAGGCTTTGGCGGTACGGGCCGCCTGCCGGGCATCCTCGGGCGGCAGCCCGGAAACGGCCCAGGCGCTGTAGTGGGTGGCGGCGCGGGATGCCTCGACGTCGACCAGTTGCTCGGCACAGAGGTGCTGTACGGCCTGGAAACTTCCGATGGGCTGCCCGAACTGGATCCGGCTCTTGGCGTGGTCCACCGCCATGGCCAGGGCCCCCTCCATGGCCCCGACCGTATCGGCGCAGAGCATGCTGAGGGCGAACGCCTCCCAGCGGGCCAGATCCGGCGCCGAGAGGTCGTGGGCGGCTCCGGATTCGGGGGCGTGGGACGGGATCCGCACCAGCCGGCGGGTCAGGTCGGACGACGGTACGTCGTCGCCTCCCTCGAGGGCCACCAGACCCGGCCGCCAGGCCTCACCGGACACCACGGAGACTACGGCGTGCGTCATCCCACCGGCCTCCCATGCCACCGCGTCGGCGCCGGCCGCCACGGCGGTCAGGTCGCGCTCGAGGCCGAGGGTGACCCTACGGTCGCCTGCCAATATCTGGGCCACCGCCTGGTCGTCGCCGGCGGCGCGAAGCAGCTCCAGGGCCAGGACGGGGCCGATGTAGGGCACGGGGACCAGGCGGCGGGCCAGCGCTTCGGCCACCAGGGCGGCCTCGAAACAGCCGGCCCCGGACCCGCCCAGATGTTCGGGCACCGCCAGCGCGGTCATCCCGCTGGCGGTCAGCTCACGGGTGGCCCGGTCCGGGTCGTACCGCTCGAGATCCGGTACCGAGCCGGGACCGAGGTCCTCGGCCATGCGCCGGGCGGTGTCGGCCAGCATCTCCTGCTCTTGGTCGAGGGTGGCGTCCATACCGGCGGGGCTCAGCTCCTAGTGGTCCTGTTATCTTTTAGACGATAGCAACAGGAAGGTCGCAGTGGACTTTGCCGACTCCCCCCAGGAAGCCGCGTTTCGCCAGAGGCTGCGCGACTGGATCGATTCCCAACGCCCGTTCCCGGCGCTGCCGGAGGACGACGACGAGCGGGTGGAGTACCTGGCCGACTGGCAGCACCGCCTCTTCGACGCCGGGTGGGTGGCGGTCTCGTTCCCGGAGGAGGACGGCGGCCATGGTCTGCCCGCGGTCTACGAGGCCATCGTCCTCGACGAGCTGGGCGCGGCCGGGGCTCCGCCGGTGTGGCACTACGGCTATGTCACCCGGGTCATCCAGATGTACGGCACGGCCGAGCAGCGCCGCCGCTTCCTGGCCCCGGCGTTCCGGGGGGAGGAACGCTGGTGCCAGGGGTTCAGCGAGCCGGGGGCCGGTTCGGACCTGAGCGCCATCAGCACCCGGGCCGTGCTCGACGGGGACCACTACGTGATCAGCGGCCAGAAGGTGTGGACGAGCGAGGCCCACTGGGCCCGGTGGTGCCTGCTCTTGGCCCGTTCGGAAACCGACCGCCGCCGCCACGACTCCCTGTCGTGCTTCATCCTCCCGGTCGATTCCCCCGGCCTGACGGTGCGGCCCTTTCGTCAGATCACCGGGAGCTTGGAGTTCGCGGAGCTGTTCCTCGACGAGGTACGCGTTCCGGTCGAGATGCGCGTCGGCGAGGCGGGGGCCGGGTGGCGTATAGCCATGTCGACCGTCGCCTTCGAGCGGGGCCCGGCCGACGTGGGGTTCATCGCCGACTTCCGCCGGGTGCTGGGCCATCTCCACGAGGAGTTGCGGGCCGGCCGGTTGCGCTCCGATGGTGATCTGATCTCGCGGCTGGTGTGGGCCGGCATCGAGGTGGAGGTGCTGCGCCTCCACGTGCTGAGCACGCTGTCGCGGCGGGCTCGGGGGCTCGGTGCGGAGGACGAGATGTCCATAGACAAGCTCCTGATGACCAGGGCCGATCAGGGGCTGGCCCACGTGGCCGCCGACCTGGTCGGGGCGGGCATGCTGCTCGGCCAGCACCCCTCCATACTCCACCAGTACATGTGGTCACGGGCGGCCAGCGTCTACGGCGGATCGGCCCAGATCCAGCGCGACATCATCGCCACGCGCCTGTTGGGCCTGCCCCGCTCCACCCAGCGTCCCGCCGCCACTGCCGGCCCGACTGCCACTGCCGGCCCGACTGCCACTGGCGGCCCGGTGGCTCAGCCGGCGGCGGGGTGATCGGCCGCCAAGGAGCGGCGTAGCACCTTGCCGACTTCGGAGCGGGGGATCGATTCGACGGTCGCGAACCCGACCGGGACCTTGTAGGGAGCCATCCGTTCGCGACACCACGCTTCGAGGGCCGCCGGATCGAAAGCTCCGGCCGGCACGACCCACGCATAGGGCACCTCGCCCAGCCGAGGGTCGGGGATCCCCGCCACGCAGGCGTCGGCCACGTCTGGGTGGCCGACCAGAAT
>JAKBAX010000466.1 GCA_021808785.1 Actinomycetes bacterium
GCGCGACGCTGCCACGATGACAAGACGGATCCCAGGGCCGAGGACGCGGTGATCAGTTCTATCCTCAACGTCACCTTCGATTGCTCAGACGGCGAGTCGCTCGCCCGCTTCTGGAGCGGCGTCACTGGCTGGCAGTGGTCCAAACAAGAGATGCCGGGCAACCCCTTCTGGCTGGTCGGCGAGCCCGACCATGACAGAGACCGGCTCCTTTTCGTCGAGGTGCCCGAAGCCAAGACGGTGAAGAACCGGGTGCACCTCGACCTTCTGGTGGGGGAAGGGTCCGAGGGGGATGAGGTCGCCCGACTGGAGGCGATGGGCGCCAAGGTGGTCGATGACCGCCGCAAGGCTACCCCCGGAGGGTGGGTCGTGATGGCCGACCCGGAGGGCAATGAATTCTGTCTTGAGGGACTTCACGACCACGACCAGAGCGCTGACGCAACACGCGAGCTGTCGGAGTAGACGTACCCTTTGCGGGACGCCGGCCGCAGGTTCGGGTGGAACGCCTGTGCGTGTCGGATGAGGATTGCCGTTCTCGACGCAGGTTGCGCGTTCCCCGGATGGTGTCAACGGTCGAATCCGGGGACTTGGCCTGTGGTCGCCCCCGCACCGATCGGCGAGAAATAGTCAAGAGTTGTGGACGAGAAATCTCAGTCAGGCTGCGACGGACCCTGTCGTTTCATCGGTGTCGGCCGTCTCCGGGGTGGCCTGATCGCTCCTTTCCTGTAGCTTGCCGTCGATGAAGGTGGCCCGCGCGCGGACGAGCGGGACGAGCTCGGCGCCGGTGATCTTGCGCCAGCGGTCCTGGGCAGCGTCGAGCAGCTTGTAGGCCATCGCGAGAGCTGCCTTGCGCGATCCCGCCCCGCGGGTCACCCTCGTGCGAAGCCGCACGGTCGAGAAGGTCGACTCGATCGGGTTGCTCGTGCGCAGGTGGACCCAGTGCTCGGTCGGGAAGTCGTAGTAGCAGAGCAGGACGTCGAGGTTGGAGGTGATCTTGACGACGGCCTTCTGGAAGCCGGAGAACTCGTCGGCGAAGCGCTTGACGGCCTCCAGGGCGGCCGTGCGCGTCGAAGCGGTGTAGATGGCCTTCAGAGCGATCTTCGCGTCGTCGTGCAGGCGCTTGGGCAGCGCGTCGAGGACGTTGGCGGTCACGTGCACCCAGCAGCGCTGCTCTCTCGTGGAAGGGAACACCTCGCGAACCGCCCCCCAGAACCCGAGCGCCCCATCGCCGACGGCGAGCACCGGGGCAGAGAGTCCGCGATCCTTCAGCCCCCGCAGCACCTCTGCCCACGAGTCGGTTGACTCGCGGTAGCCATCGGCCAGCGCCACCAGCTCTTTCGTGCCGTCGGGACGCACCCCCACGATCACGAGGCAGCACAGACGGTCCTCTTCCAGACGGACGTTGAAGTGCACGCCGTCGGCCCACATGTAGACGTAGTCGACCCCCGAAAGGTCGCGCTCGACCCACTCTGCGTGCTCGGCCTGCCATGCCTCGGTGAGCCGGTTCACCGTCGAGGCCGACAGCCCGGCCTCGGTGCCGAAGAACTCGCTGAGCGCGGGCGCGAAGTCCCCGGTCGACAGCCCCCGCAGGTAGAGGATCGGGAGGACCTCGGTGACCTTGGGTGACTTTCTCATGTAGGCCGGCAGGATCACCGAGGCGAACCGCTCGCCCTCCCGGCGGTCGTCGACCCTCGGGGCCCTCACCTCGACCGCACCTGCCCCGGTCACGACCGACCGTTCCCGGGCGTAGCCGTTGCCGACCACGAGCCGGCGACCGGTTGCGTCAGTCTGTGTGGCGTGAGCCTCGA
Source organism: Actinomycetes bacterium (assembly GCA_021808785.1). Lineage (GTDB taxonomy): Bacteria > Actinomycetota > Acidimicrobiia > Acidimicrobiales > Palsa-688 > JAKCDU01. The sequence continues at coordinate 1,806 of JAKBAX010000466.1, forward strand.
GGTAGGCACGACGTTCGGCCAGGAGCGCCACGGCCAGCATCTCCTTCGCCGCCAGCCGGCACAGCTCGTCGAGGTCGGTCGTGGACGGTTCAGTGCCATCAACCGCGTCCGAGGTGTCGTCATGGACTAGCTTCAACATTGGCGTATCCCTCCCCGCCGGCATCACGCCAGCGGACTCGTTGATTGGTGTCAACTTGGAGGGTACGTCGCGCCCTTCGTGAGATCGGGGATCCACAGCTTTCGGTTATAACTCCCGATCGGCCCGTCTCAGCTCAGCCTGCCTGCGACGGTCGAGTAACAGGCCAGCAACCGCCGACCCAAGCCGTCTCGGCAGCGGCGGCGATCGCCGACCCGGCGGTGACGGCAGGGAGTTCTGTTGGTTGCCGGGCTGCCTGGACTTCCGCGACCACAGAACAGAGGCGCGGGTGGGCGGGCCGTGCGTAGCAGCCGCCCGGGCGCGCTGCACTACGTGAATGTTGCCGTTCCCTGGTAGAGAGTCCCCCGAAATCGTCTCATTCCAACCGGTCCCCTGGACCTTCGGGTTGCTATGCCGAGGGTCGACTATCGGAGATGTGTGATCGGTCGTTGGACCGTCAACGTTCGGGCCATGGGGACATGGTCTCGCACCCGTACTCCTCGGGTGCAACGTCTCGCACGGTCTGGCTGAACTGCCATCGATGTCCGGCGAGGTCTTCGAAGGTGCAGTCCCGCTCGCCGTACTCCCGGTCCGTCGGAGGCTCCAGCACCCGGGCCCCCCGAGCACGGGCTCGCTCGAAGTGGGCGTCGACGTCGTCGACCCGCACCCTGAGACTCGTGCGTCACCACATCGGCGTACGGTGGCCGGCGCTCACCTGCGACGTCGGCCACGATCATCGCCGCGTCGGCACCGATGGCCACTCGGGCGCGGTGGTTCTCGCCGATGCGGGTCCGTTCGACGAAACCGTACGTGGTCGTCAGCCACGCCACCGCGGCCCGCACGTCCGGGTAGACGAGGATCGGGACGACCGTGGCGGGCGGGACGGACCGGTTGCGCCTCATCGCGCAGTGCCATCCGGGGTGGTCGGCGGCGGCCATGTCGATATCGGCTTTCCGATCTCCCAGTGATGACCGAACGGGTCGACCACTCGGCCGAGCAGCCAGCCGTGGGCTTCGTCGACGGGATAGATCTCCTTGGCCCCCGCCGCCATGGCACGCCGCACGAGCGCCGCCGGGTCGTCGACCACGAGCAGCATCCGCATGGTCGACCCGCCGAGGGTCTCGGGGCTGAAGTTGTGGTGCTCGGGCGACTCGTCTTCTACCCAGAACCGGGTGTCGCCGACGGCCAGCTGGGCGACAACCTCCTCGTTCTCCGCGTCGCCGCCGACGCGAAAGACCTGCTCCGCCCCGAACGCCTGCTCGTAGAACGCGACCGCTTCCCGGCCGCGCCG
>JAKBAX010000467.1 GCA_021808785.1 Actinomycetes bacterium
TCGCGGCGAGTGCTGGCATGAGCGATCCGGTGCTTCCGACTTCCCCGAGTGAACAGGACGGGGACCGCCCCGAGCAGGGTGGCTCCTGGTCCTCATGGCTGCGATGGTGTTGCTGAGGGAGGGCCGGGGTCAATGGTGGAGCGCCCGCAGCGAAGCGAGGACGAACGACCTTGACGCCGACCCTCCCTCAGGGCATGATTGCTAGCGGCGAGGGCCGGGAACACCGACAAGCCAGGATTGCTGTTGCGCCCCAAACAGCTCGGGCAGGTAATGGCGGCGGCGCTGGCACCTTGTGCGAGTGTGTGGAAGATCCGATGTGGCCCTCTCAGCCGTGATGGGTTGATCGGCACCACCACGCCCGCTGCCCGAGCTGTCGCCTCCCACAGGCGTTGTCTCATCCCGAGACACACCCCGGCTCTACATCGCCGCCAGTCGTGACCCGATCGTGGCGGCCACAAGACCGGCAGCATCACCTTCGACGGCAACCCGAGGACCGCCCGCAGGGCGGCCGCAGGGGCGCCAGGACAACCGAGCGCAGCGAGGGCGTCAGTCTCCCCCAGCCGGCCCCGCTTGGCGGGCGCCGCCACACTCTCGGCCGTCAGCGGTTACGGGCAGGCGGCTGAAGAAGAAACCCGGCGCCCAGACCGTCACAGGCCTGCGGCAGACTGGTGGGCGTGAGTATCGGTGAGGAACTGCTCGAGGAACGCCGACGCCGCCGCCGGGCCGGTGACCCCCGTGTCACCCCGGAGGGACGAGAGATCTTCCGCCGACTGACCACCGGCGATCTGATGGGCGCCTTCCAAGCTGAGCTGGACCGGATCTCCGCCGAAGACCCCGACCTCGGCGGCGACCGCCTGGCCGACGTCGACTGACCAATACAGCTCGCCGTGATCATCGTCGACGAGTACATCGCCATGCGCGTGGTTGGCGGTGACTGGCCGGCCAGCCTGCCCGATGACGACCTGGTCCTGCCCACCATGGCGCATTGGCGGCTCCTCCAAGCGCTACACAACCCTCGAGGCGGGCAGCTTTCGCGCATCCTCGCCGCCCTGTCGGAGCCGGACCGCTCATCTCTGCGCTGGCCGCACCCGGAAGTCCTCCAGGTCCTCGACCCCCGCCCCCTGATCGACCGGGCCGCCGCCCTGGCTGCCCGTTTCGGGGGCGGGTGGCGCAACGCCGAGATCCTCGCCGCCGGCGTCGCCAACCATGCCGAGCTGTGGTTCGGCACCGCGCAGAACGTCGGACCGTCCGTCACCGCCGGCGCCAACGGCCTCGGCCTGGCCATCCACATCGCCACCACCTGAACCACCCAGCCCCCTTCGACTGCCAGCGTGTCGCTGACGCCCTCGCTGCGCTCGGTTGTCCTGCCGCCCCTGCGGCCCTCCCTACGGTCGGGTCCTCGGGTTGCCGCCGAGGACGAGTTCGAACGGCCCAGACGGCTGCCAGAACGGGGCACACGTCGCGGTCACAGTCACGCCCGGCGCCGGTCTCGAAGCCGGACAGCGGATGTTTCTTCTTCAGCTGCCAGCCGCCCCCGAAAGTCCGCGACACCGTCGCTGGCGGCTGGAAGACTGAGCAACAGTGACGATCACCCCAGCGAGGCGCACATCGCCGTCTGAGGCCCGCCCGGCTGCCGGCCGGGCATTCGTCGCGCTCGCCACCGTCGTCACGGTGATCGCCGTCGGACTCATGTCGCTGCTCGCGATTCCGGCGTCCGCCTCGTCGCTCGTCGGGGCCGGGAACGGCGTCGGGGTCATCGCCTACGCCGGCGGCCAGCGTGTCGGCCCGCATGAGCAGATACTGGCTGGTCAGGGTCGGGCCAGAGCCCCGAACTACGACCAACTCGTGGTGGGTCACTGTGTTGGCGCAGAAGACGCAGGGATGGCTGGTGTGCGGGCGGCCGGCTCGGCTGGTGAGAACGCTGCGGGGATAATCAAGAACACTGACCGCATCCCGTCGTTGAGCGGTACGGCGGCGTACCGGATTCCAGATGAGTTGAACTCGTCGGTGATCGGTGAGGTCAAGAATGTGTCGAGCCTGAGCTACACGAGTCAGCTACGGGATTTAGAGGCTTACGCGCAGCAGGATGGGCTGACGTTCAATCTCTACGTTCGTGGGTCGACCACACTGTCCGGCCCGCTCCAAGACGCTGTTAACGCTGGCGACATCAACTTGATCCGGAACTTGCCTTGATGGCTTCGGCGGCGCCTGCTCCGGGCGAGGAGCCGATCTTGGCTGAGCTGGCTGCGGCTGGGTGTCAGACGAGGTCGCTCGCGGATCTGCGTCACTCCGGGGTGCGCTACCGCAAGGTGGTCCCGGTGCTGGTGGACTGGCTGCCACGGACCACGGATCGCAGGGTCAGGGAGGAGATCGTGCGGGCGTTGACGGTGCCGTGGGCGAAGCCCGCTGCGACGAGGCCGATGATCGAGGAGTTCCGCCGGGTCGATCCGTCGGGCGATCCGACGGGCACGGGGTTGCGCTGGACGATCGGCAACGCTCTCGACGTGCTGGCGGACGATTCGGTGTTCGAAGAGCTTGTCGGGCTGGCCCAGGATCGCCGCTACGGCAAGGCCCGCCAGATGATCGTTTTGGGCTTGGGCAAGTCGAAGAGGCCGGAGGCGGTCGAGGTGCTTCTCGGGCTGGTCGACGACCGTGACGTTGATGCTCATGCGGTGAAGGCGCTCGGCAGGCTGAAGGCGCGAGATGCACGTGCAGCGTTGGAGCGCAAGCTCGACGATGACCGGGCATGGGTACGCGGCGAGGCCCGCAAGGCGCTGGCGAGGCTGCCACATTGATCGCGGCTCAGGGCATCCAGATGTGTCGGGTGCTCGCGGCTGCGCGGAGTTCGCCGTATTCCATGCTGTTGCTGGACTGCTTCTTGCTGTAGGGCAGCATTACGGTGATGCTGGCCCTTCGGTGTGTTCGAGTTCGACCTGGATGGCGTTTGCACCACTATTGGGCATACGGATGTCTGCGACCACGGCGGCTGCACGCAGATGGTCACGCCGCCCGGCGAGGGTGGTCCGGCAGGCGGTGATCACGTCTGCCGAGGCGGGGTGGTCGTCGGTGGCCTCGGCCCGGGCCGCGACCATCTCGGTCTGCCCGTTTGAGCGGACGACTACCGCGTAGGGAAAGAGTTCGCCGTGTTCGGCGTGTTGCTGCTGGGCGAAGCCCAGGGCCGGGACGAGGAGTCCGTCGAGGTCGTTTCTGCGCCTGAGCAGA
>JAKBAX010000468.1 GCA_021808785.1 Actinomycetes bacterium
ATTCCTACGACAACGCGATGGCCGAGGCGTTCAACAGCCTCTACAAGTGGGAGCTCATCTACCCCAAGGGCCCCTGGACTGGCCTCGACGACGTCGAGTTCGCCACCATGGGCTACATCGACTGGTCACGATATGCGGGTGATCCACCATCCGACGACGAGGGCTTGGGACGATGGGTGAGGTGGAGTTCATCCCGTGCCTTGTCCGGCCCGGTGGAGGCAGCGAAGGTGGCGTGATCACGCTCGGCCACCCGCTGCTCGACGCGTACGTCGAGCTGGTGACTGCCCGGGCCCGATGGAACACGGTGCTGGCGACCGCGTTCGATCTGAAGGTGTTCTTCTCGGTCGTCGCCAAGGACCCGGTCGATGTCGAGACGGCGGACGTGCTGGCGTTTATCAAGGACCAGCGCCGGCCGCGACGTGGTGCCAGGGTCGTGCGAATCGAAGACGGTGAAGCCGGCCTGTCAGCTCGCACGATCAAGCGGCGCCTGGCCACGATCGCCGGATTGTATGAGTATCTGATCGTCCGCGGCGGCAGCGGGATCACCCGCAATCCGGTGCCGCGTGGGCTGGCGCTGCGCCGCCCCGGTCAGCGGGCGGTGCGCGGCGTGCCGCTGATCCGGACGCCACGCACGCTGCCGCGGGTGATTGACCCCGACGAGGTCGACGCGCTGATGGGTGCTCTGCGGACGCGCCGGGACCGGACGATGGTCGAGGCGATGCTGCTGGGCGGGCTGCGGCGCTGCGAGGTCCTCGGGCTGCGACTTGAAGACCTTCATCCTGGTGAGCGCCGGCTGTTCATCTCCGAGGGGAAGGGCGGGCACCAGCGGGTCGTGCCGGTCTCTTCCCGCTTCTTCACCTCGGTGGCGGACTACCTGGAGACCGAACGCCCGGGAAGTTCGTCCACGGATCGGGTGTTCGTGGTGCTGAAGGGACCTCACCGAGGTCAGCCGCTGACCGCTGCTGGACTGGACGAGATCATCGCCGGCGCCCGCCGTCGGGCCGGGATCGAGCACCTCACTTGCCATCAGCTGCGCCACACGTGTTTCACCCGGCTCCGCGAGGCGGGAATGGCGCTCGAGGCGATCCAGGCTCAGGCCGGGCACCGTTCGATCGAATCGACGCGCATCTACCTGCATCTGGCGAACGACTGGCTCGCCGGCGAATACCGGCGAGCCACCGAAGCGATCGACGCCCAGACCATCGGGGAGGTCTGATGCCGGCTGCGGTGGTGCTCAGCGACGAGCACGTCGACCTGGTGGTTGCCTACGAGGGGGCCATGCGGGCGGCCGGACGCAAGACGGGGCGTTCCACGATGCAGGCCGCCCGCAGCTTCTGCGCCAAGCTCGAGCGATCCGGTGGGTGGGAGGAGATGACCCGGGACCGCCAGCTCGACGCTATCTGCAAGGCCCGCTCCTTCGCCTCCTGGCTGATGGTCACCGGTCAGCTGACCGTCGATGCGGATGTGTTCGGCCGGGTCTGGCTCAAGCTGGGCACCGCCGCCCGGGTGTTCTGCCCGGACGCGTACGGCTGGTTCGTCGAGGCCTGCCAGCAGATCGGCGTGCGCGAGCTCGACGTCACCACGCAGTGGAACAGCCTGGCGATGATCACCGCCGTCACCGGCGTCAGCCCTGACCGGGTCGGCGACGACGAGTTCAACCGCGGATCGCAGGCCGTGATCGACGCGTACGCGGCGAGGGACAAGCCTGAGTCGGGCCGGAACACGGCGTCGATCTTCCACCGGCTACGACTCACGCTGTTCCACGCAGGTCGCCTCAGCACCTTCCGCCGGCCGCAGCGACGCCTACCCGTGTCGGTCACCGGCTGGGCCGTCGTCGCCCCGGGGTTCGCCGAAGCTGCCCGCCGCTATGTCGAACAGGTCACGCTCAGCCTGCGGCCGGCGACCATCAGCCACATCGAGCACGACCTACGCGAGTTCGGCACCTGGCTCGCTGAACACCACCCGGAGGTGAGCAACTGCGCGGACCTCGAACGCCTCCACATCGAGCACTACAAGAACTGGCTCGCCACCACCGCCCGACCCCGCATCGGCAAGCCACTCAACCGGATCAGCATCAAGAACCGGCTGATCAACCTGCACTGCTTCTTCGACCGCATCACCGACTGGGGCTACCCGAACCCGCCGCAACGGCCGCTGATCTTCATCGGCGACTTCCCGATTATCGACAAGCCCCTGCCACGCTTCCTCGACGACCCCGCCGCAGCCAAGCTGCTGCGCGCCGCCCGAGCCGACACCGACCCCCTCGCCCGGCTCGTCACCGAACTACTTGCCCGCACCGGTATGCGCCGCGGCGAGCTACTGGCGCTCACCGTCGACGCCGTCGTGCAGATCGGCTCCGCGTTCTGGCTGCGGATCCCGGTCGGCAAGCTCCACAACGACCGCTACATCCCGCTGCACCCCCAACTCAAAGAACTCCTCGACGACTGGATGACTGAACACCGACCCACCGGCGTGCGATCCGACCGGCTCCTCATCGACCGCAACCGACCGCTCACCGCCCGGCGAGTCGCCGAAATCCTCCACGACCAAGCGACTACCGCCGGCATCGGCCACGTCACCGCCCACCAGCTACGCCACACCCTCGCCACCCAGGCGATCAACCGAGGCATGAGCCTCGACGCCATCGCCGCCCTGCTAGGCCACAAGACCCTCGCCATGACGATGGTCTACGCCCGCATCGCTGACAAGACCGTCGCCGACGAGTACTTCGCCGTCACCGAGAAGGTCGAAGCCCTCTACGACCAGCCCCGCCGCCTCGACGCCGACGACGAAGGCACCGAGATGCGACGACTCCGAGCCGAGATGCACCGACGCATGCTCGGCAACGGCTACTGCGCCCGACCCGTCGAGATGGACTGCCACTTCGAGTCCATCTGCGAGTCCTGCACCTTCTTCATCACCACGATCGACTTCCGCCCCACCCTTCAACGCCAGCGCGACGACGCCGCCGACAAGGGCCAGATCGGGCGCCAGAAGATCTTCGACGGGCTCCTCGCCCGCCTCGACCACCACGCATCCTGAGGGAACTCCCGACGGGGAACACACATTCGCCCTTGACAGGATCACCCGCATAAGTTCAACGAGGAGCGGCTCCACGGCTACTGCGGTCACGTCCCTCCAGCCGAGTACGAAGCGGCGTTCTACGCTGGCAACGACCTCGCCCCTTCGGGGCTTGGAAACCAATAGCCGGAGTCTC
>JAKBAX010000062.1 GCA_021808785.1 Actinomycetes bacterium
CACCTGGGGCGGGTGGGTGTTCGTCAACATGGACCGAGATGCCGAACCGCTCCAGAGCTACCTGGACCCTCTGCCGGCCCGGCTCCGGGGCTACCAGCTCGAGAAGATGCGGATCGCGTGGTACAAGTCGGTGCTGGTCAACGCCAATTGGAAGACCGCGCTCGAGGCGTTCATCGAGAGCTGGCACGTCCCCGGTACCCATCCCCAGCTGCTCCGCCCGGACAAGCACGCCTCACCGCCCACCGTTGCCGAGTGCGACAACTACGGGGTGACCTTCAACGAGCTGTTCCGGTACCACTCGCGACACGCCGACGTCTTCCGCTACGGGCCGGACGGTAACTCGACCAAGCTTCGGCCGACCTACGGCGTCAACCCCGAGGCCGTCTACACCAATGTGGCCTACAACCTGAAAGAGCTGCGTTCGCTGTACCTGCCGACCGACCTGGGCGCGGCGGCCGAGCTGCGCACCGTCGCCGAGGCCCACGGCCCCGATGGGAACGCCATCTACCAGGAGCTGCGCAAGAAGCACGCCCGGGCGGTCGGGATCGATTACCCGGAGCTGAGCGAGGAGCAGCTCAAGGCCGGCATGTACGACTGGCACCTCTTCCCCAACACCGTCTTCCTGGTGGACATGGGCACGTGCCTGGCCTACCGCACCCGCCCCTGCGGTGACGACCCCGATCACTGCATCTTCGACGTGCAGGGCCTCTGGTTGCCCCCGAGAGAGGGGATCCCCACCGCCCGGCCGGAGCGCTTCGACGACTGGCGTCAAGCGGCACTGGGCGAGATCCTCGAGCAGGACTTCTCGAACATGGGCGAGGTCACCGCCGGCCTGCACTCCCGTGGCTATGACGGCCACCGGCTCAACACGGCGCAGGAGATGACCATCCTCAACTACAACCGGGCCATCGACGAATTCCTCTTCGCTCCGGTCACCACCTGAACGCCGACACTGCGGCCCACTCCTCCGGCGTGGCACTCTGCCACACCCAGAACGACGCACCGACCGCTCCGGCCTGGCGGGCACTGGTCAGGAACTCGGTGATCTCGGCCCCGCTCGGCGGGTCGACCCGCCCCCCCTCGGCCGCCAGGTCGAAGGCCTGACCGATGGGGTGCACCGGGCGCAGCCGCGCCAGCCGCTGGATCGCCGCGGTGACCGCCTGACCCGGATCCACGCATTCCCAGTACACCATGGGGGCGAAGGCGTCGACGTAGGTCGCCATCGTGGTGTAGGGGTAGCTGCCGTCCCAGTAGGCGTCGAGCGGCGGGTACACGGTGGCGATCACCGGTGTCGAACCGGCCGCCGCCCGCACCCTGGACAGGTATACCGCCACCCGACGGGCGCTCAGGGCCACGCCCTCGCTGGGCTGCTCGATGTCGGCGCTCACCGCGTCCACCTTCTGCCCGCCCGGCCCCCGCCAGCCGAGGATCTGCGCCGTCCACGCGGCGTCACCGAGGGGGTCGTAGAGGTAGGGGAAACCCCAGGCGACCACGGACAACCCGGCCGCGTGGGCGGCCGGGACCAGCGCCTGCAACTCGGCGGCCCCGTAGAAGCCGTCCTTGGAGTCACCCACCCGCACCCACAGCTGGTGCAGCCCGGCGGCGCGGGCCCGGCCGACGACGGCCGCCGCGTCGCCGCCCTCGGTCGCCGACCACTCCCAGATCCACATCCCCTTCCCGGAGATGGCTGCGAGCGACGAGGTCCAGGGTTTGGGCGCTGGGGCGGCCGGCAGGGACGAGTCGGGCACCAGCACGGCCGGATGCCAGGGCGGCGGCGAGGGCGGTTCGGGCCGGTACGGCACCGGGCACCCGGCGAGCACCGCCGGCCCGACCGCCGAGACCGACGCCGCGGCGTCGCTGGTGGTAGCGACGGGCACGGTCGAAGAAGCGCGGGAGGTGGAAAAAGGGGCACCAGAGACGGCTGTCGCGGTGGTGGTCGAAGTCCCGGCGGCGGGGGCCACCGGGGCCGGGCGGGTGACACCTGGGAGCGGGCCGGCCGCCCGCACCGGCCGGGGCCGCCCGCCGGGGCCGCCCATGACCGCGGTGCCGACGGCAACGCTGCACAGCAGCGCGCCCATCAGAACCGCCAGCCCCTTCTGAAACACCTTCCCATTCTCCCCCACCGAAGGGCCGCCGTCCGCTCAGACGGCCGTCGTAGGGAGCGGGCGCAGGAGGGAGCGGGCGTAGGGAGCGGGCACGGCCTCCGGTCAGTATCCGCTGTAGCCGGAGGCGGAGGTCGGTGCCGTCGAGTGGGTGCTGTTGGTGATGGCCGCCCCGCTGGTCGACATGACCCACCAGACGCCGCCGAAGCTGCCTATTCCCTGCCCGCTGGTCTGCCCGGCGATGGTGTCGCCGCTGTAGGTGTACGCGGGCTGACCGTTGACCGTGAGTTGTTCGCCACCGCTGACTGCCAGTTGGCCCAGGTGCGCGGTGACACCCGGGGCGCCCACCGCGGCGCCATGGAGCATGACCGGCGGCCAGTACTGGAGGCAGGCGCCGGAACAGGAGCGGCTGCCGGGCCGGTCGGCGGTCAACAGGTACAGGACTTTCCCGCTGGCCGTGGTCAGCACCTGACCGAGAGCGGTGGAGCGGACCTCGACGGTGGTTGCCGCGGAGCCGGTCGACGGGGAGGCGTTGCTCGCCGCCCCCGGCGCCTTGGCGCTGCTCGTTCCACACCCGGCGAGAGCGAGACCTCCGATGGCGAGCGTGGCGAGACCGGCGCGTGGGATTCTGGACATTGGCTGATTCCTTTCGGCGAGTGCTCTCACCTCCGATCCACGGCTGACCGGCCTGATTGGTTCACCCTGGCGTGACGCATGAACCGGTGGCCGGCTGGAACCGTATTACGGATGGAGGTGCTGCGATGGTCGCCGACGAGGAGCTGCTGCGGGGCTTGTGCGCCGAGCACGCGGGCGCGCTGCTCGGCTACGCCACCCGGCTGACCGGAGGTGACAGAGGACGGGCGGAGGACATCGTGCAGGAGACACTTCTTCGGGCCTGGCGCAATCCGCAGGCGCTCGATCCCGCTCGGGGCAGCCTGCGGCCATGGCTGCTGACGGTGGCCCGGCGCATCGCCATTGACGAGCACCGGTCCCGCCAGGCCCGGCCCAACGAGGTCGAACTGGATGGGCGCGACCCTGGGGTGGCTCTGGGTGTGGCTCCCGACGGCATCGACGAGGCCCTGGCCGGGTGGCTGGTCGAGGACGCATTGACCACCTTGTCCCCGGAGCACCGGGTGGTACTGATCGAGACCTACCTCCACGGCCGGTCGGTTGACGAGACGGCCCGGACGCTTCAGATACCCGCCGGGACGGTGAAGTCCCGCTGCTATTACGCCCTGCGGGCCCTGCGGCTGTCGTTGCAGGAGCGGGGGCTGAGCTCGTGACCGCGTGCGCCGACCGCCGGGGTGATCTGGCGGCTCACGTGCTCGGCGCGCTGGGACCGGCGGAAACGCCCGATCTGCAGCGTCACCTGTCCGGCTGTGAGAAGTGCGCGGCCGAGCTCGCCGAACTGGCGGGGCTGCCGGGCCTGCTGGCCCGGGTGGCCGTGGAGAGGGTCGAAGCGGGGAACGCGGAGCCCGACATCGGCTTCGCCGATCGCCTCGTCGCGACCGCCGCCCGGCGCCAACGGGCCAGGCGGCACCGATGGCTGGCCGCGGCGGCAGCCGGCCTGATCGTCGTCGGGGGAGCCGCCGCGGCGGCCACCGAGCTGGCCCGCGCCCCCTCCGGGCAGCAGTTCCACGCCGCCGACCCCGCCACCGGGGTCTCCGTCCAGGTCACCTTGCAACCGAGACCATCCGGCACGGCCATCACCTTGCGCATCACCGGGGTGCCCGACCGGGCCAACTGTGTCCTGCTCGCCGTCGCCCGCGATGGCCGGCGCGAGGTGGCCGGTACCTGGCAGGCCAGCTACGCCGGCGCGGCCAGTATGCAGGGCAGCACCGCCATCGCCGAAGCCCAGCTCGCCCGCCTGGTCGTCGACACCAGCGGCGGCCGCCAGCTCGTGGCCATCCCAGTGACCCGTTCCTGATATCCACACCTGTCCGCCATCGAGATCTGCCGCGACGCGTCCCACACCAGCGGGGCTGGGGACGAGTCTTCACCGGGAGACCCATCACCGCTCCACCTGGGCCGCAAGACCCGCCAATGGAGCACAGCTCGAGGGTTGGTAGCTACGTCACCGACCCAGCGGGCTGTAGAAGACCAGCCCGTTGCCCTTGTGGTCGTAAACCACCGCACGGCGTTCGTGGGCATCGTCGTAGGGGCCCTTGACGATGGCTCCGCCGTGGTCCTCGATGGCTCGGGCGGCGGCATCCACGTCGGCGGTCTTTATTCCGACGACCACCTTCCCCGGCATGGGATGGTCCACTGCGGTCGCCAGCGCCAGAGTGACCGAGCCACCATCGAGTGCGGCGAAGTGGGAACCGTCGCGGAACTTGAGGGACATCCCGAGCGTCTCGGTGTAGAAGCGGATCGACTCTTCGAGGTCATCGGTGGACAGGACGACCATCTTCACGTCGTAATCACTCACGGCTGCCTCCTTGTGACGAGAAGACGAATGTAGCGAACGCTGACGAGCATCCCGAGCGGCGGCCACCGCCGACTCCTCGACCTTGTCCCCCCGGCCTAGCATCCGGTCAGACCGCAACCCCGGAGGGTATGTACCGCACAGGATGAGCAAGAGCGTCGAGGGCAGGCCGGCCGGACCGGTCGATGGCATCAGGGCCGTGCTGGAACGGTATTTCCGGCCCGACCAGCGCCACCCTGCGACCAGGTTCATGGGCGTGCTCCTGACGGTGGGGTCGGTCCTGTCCATCGGGACGCTCATCGGGATCGTCGTGGAGGTGGGTTGGCACCACCTGTGGCTGGCGTTCACGCACGCCCAGTGGGTGTACATGATCATGGTTCCGGTGGCGGTGGCCGTCAGTCACCTCGGCTACACGGTGGCCTACCAGGAGGTGGTCCGCTCGGAGGAGTGCCGAGATCTCGGGTGGCGTGAAGCCCTCCACATCGTGATGACCGGCTTCGGGCCGCTCAGCCCGAAAGGGGGCTACGCGGTAGACGCCAAGGAGCTGGTGCGGCGCGGGATGGACCCCGATAATGCGGCACGGACGGTCCGGGGCCTGGGTCTGCTCGAATACGCGGTGCTCGCACCGGCCGCGCTGGCCGCCGCCGTCTACATGGCCGTCGCCGGGATGAGGGCCCCGGTCCGACGGCTCCCGTCCTGGATCGTCGGGGTGCCGGTCGGCTCGGCCGTGGCCATCGCCCTGCTCGTCAGGTTCCGCCGGCGAAGCTGTCCCGAGCGCTGGTGGGCCCCTCTGCGCAGACAGATGGAGGCCATCGACGGCCTGCTCGACCTGCTCGGATCGTGGCGTCGTGCTCCCTTGGCCGTCACGGGCATGGTCGTGTACTGGCTGGCCGAGATCGCCGCGCTCGGTGGTTGCATCGAGGTCTTCGCCCACCGCCGTGCCGCGGTGGCGGCCATCATCGTCGGCTACGCCACCGGTTACGCCCTGACCCGGCGCAGCCTGCCGTTGGCGGGTGCCGGCGTGGTCGAAGCACTCATGCCATTCGCCCTCAGTTGGGTCGGCTTCCCCCTCGCTTCATCTGTCCTGGCTGTGATCGCCTACCGCATCTTCAACATGTGGTTGGCCATGATCCCGGCCGTCTTCTCCCTGCACCACCTGGAGCGGCTCGAGGCCCGCAAGGCGATGGCCAAGGATCGGCCCCTGTCCCGCTCCGTCACCGCCTGACCGGCATCCCAGCGGCCATACTGCGGAGATGGACCACCTGATCTCCGAGCGCGACGGCCATGTCGTCACCATCACGATGAACCGCCCGGACCGCCTCAACGCCATCAGCGGGCCGATGCTGGCGGAGATGAGCCGCCTGCTGGTCGACTGCGACGCCGACCGGGATGTGAGGGCGGTGGTACTGACAGGTGCCGGTCGGGGCTTCTGCTCGGGGCTCGACCTGCAGGACCTGGCCGCCGGGCAGGGCCTCGGCAGCGATCCGGGCGGCCTCGGGACCCGCATCGACGACACGCCCCCCTTCGTGCTGCGACGCCTCGACGTGCCGGTGATCTGCCGTCTCAACGGGCCCGCCGCCGGCTACGGGATGGACCTGGCTCTCGGTTGCGACGTCGTCATCGCCTCCGACCGGGCCAGCCTGGCTCCCCCGGTGCGCCGCAGCGCTCTGCCCGAGAGCGGTGGCACCTGGCTCCTGCCCCGTCTGGTGGGCTGGCACAAAGCGTCCGAGGTGACCCTCTTCGGTCGCAGGCTGGACGCAGCCGAGATGCTGAGGCTGGGTCTGGTCAACACGGTGGTGGCCGCCGACGACCTCGACGCAACCGTGGCCTCTTGGGCCGCGGAGGTGGCGGCCATGCCCCCGCTTGCCGTCCGGGCCGCCAAGCGAGCCATGAGGTTGGGCCTCGACGCCACCTTCGAGGCCAACTCGCACCACGTCATGGCGGAGTTGCTCAACCTGTTTCGCACCGACGACTTCAAGGAGTCGCTGGCATCTTTCCTGGAGAAGCGGCCGGCGACGTACCGGGGCCGGTAGCCACCGCAGGCGCGCTCGGCGCACCTGTCGGCTCTGCCTGTGGTTTCATCTGGCCATGACCGCCATCCCCCTGCAGAGCGCAGACCTCACACCGTCACGGCTGTCGGATCTCCTCGGCGTCGAGGTGACCGGCGTGGAGGTCCTCGACCGGGCGGTCGCCACCAACGAGCGGCTCCGAATCGCGCTCCGGTACCGGGAGGCCGGTGCCGGCCCGCCATCGGTGTTCGTGAAGCTGGCATCCGCCGACCCCGAGCACCGTCAGATGATCGGTGCCGGGCCCATGGGCCAGCGCGAAGTGGACTTCTACCGGGACGTCGCCCCCGTGCTCGACCTGCGGGTGCCCCGTTCCTACTTCGGGGCGACCGGCGACGACGGCTGTTTCCTGCTGCTGCTCGAGGACCTGGCTGCGACGGGTTGCCGATTCTCCGACGGCGACTGGGGCGTGTCGGCCGACCAGGCGGCGGGCGCCCTCGAGGACCTGGCCCGCCTGCACGCCCGGTTCGAGCGGGCCGAGGCCCGCAGCGGACTGGCCCCGTGGCTCGCCACCCGCTCGGGGGTCGGTCATACCGAGTGGGCGCCGATGCTGCTGGAAAAGGTGCTGGACGAGCACGGGAACGAACTGACCCCCGCCTACGTCGCAGCCGGCCGGCTGTATGTGGCCCACCACGCTCGGATCGACCGGATCTGGGACGAGGGCCCGCCTACGTTCATCCACGGCGATCCCCACATCGGCAACGTGTTCCTGGACGGTCCCCGGGTCGGCTTCTTCGACTGGGGTCTGTCGCGGTCGAGCACCCACATGCGAGACGTCAGCTACTTCCTCACCATGGCTGTCGATCCTCGGGAACGGCGCGCCTCAGAGACCGACCTGCTGCGGTTGTACGCAGATGCCCTGAGGGCCGCCGGGGGATCCCGGTTCGCTCTCGACGAACTCTGGGCGGCCCACCGGATCCAGGCCGCTTACACCGTCGTGGCCACTTTTCTCGCCTTCATGCCGACCTACGTGGCCAGCGACGTCCAGCAGTTGGCCGCCGACCTCCTGCGCCGGGCCCAACTGGCCCTGGAGGACCTCGAGGTCGTCGACGCCCTGCGCTCCGCACTGGCCTGACCACCTGACTCCGGCCCCCGGGCTGGCGCCATCTGGTGCTGCTCGTGTGCCGGGCCAGCTACCCCGCTGCTGGGGGCCATAACGGGCGGGGTCAGGCCAGACCGAGCTCCTCGGCCCATCGCAGGTTCTGGCGGGCCGATCCGACGTGGGCCAGGTGCACCTCATGACCCTCGCCCTGGTTGCGCTCGCCGTAGGTGATCGGGCCCGAGCCGGCGGCTTCGGCTTCCGTGGCCAGACGGTCCAGATCCTTCCAGAAGGCGATGTCCGCCTCCGTCGGGGAGAAGATCCGGTTGACCTCCGGCACATGCGCCGGCGCACCCAGCATCATCCCGTAATAGCCGAGGCCCCGCAGCTCGGTGGCCCAGCGCCGGAGCCCGTCGAGGTCGTCGGTGTCGCCGGCCCACATGCCGCTGATCGGGTAGCGGATGCCGGCGGCCCGGGCGTCGATGAGCACCTTGGAACGAAGGAAGAGTGTCTCTTTGCCCTCCGCGGTCCAGGTGTAGCCGACGGCCTGGTGTATGTCCCCGAAGCGCGACACCGCGCCGCCCATGTACTGCACCCGCTCGGAGGCGACGGCGATCTCATATGCCAGGCGCAGGCTCTGGGCTGTCTCGAGGATCGGGTAGATGGCGGTCGAGCCGACCGGGAGACCGAGGTCGGCCTCGGTGCAGGTGAGCAGGGCGTCGGCCCGGTGGATATCCGCCGGCCCGTACACCTTGGGCAGCAGCACGCCGGTCAGTGTCGGGCCGAGGACCGACCGCAGGTCCTTGAGGGTCTGGCCGGTGGCCGGTGGCTGGACCCGGGCAAACCACCGCGGCCGGCGACCGGCCGTCGCGCCGCCGGCCGCCCGGTCGCTGTCGAGGAAGGACCGGACCGCCTTGCGGGCCGACTCGCGGGCCGACTCCGGAAAGGGGGTGCGGGGCTCTTCCAGATCGATCATCACCGCATCGGCGCCGTGCTCCACGGCCCCCTCGAGCCTCTCCTGGTCGGTGCCGGGCACGAACAGCAGGGTGCGAATGGGCTTGGCATCGGCTTTGGCCATCTCGACTCCTCCGGGGTGTGAGGCGGTGTGCCGAGATTGTGACCGATCGAAACCATCGGGCGCGCTACCGTCCAGGAATGGGCCGGCCACGGCCGGGGGGAGGGCTCACATGACCGACACATCCGCACCCACCGCGGCGCAGATCCATGACCGGCTGGCTCACCCCGTGGTCGACGCCGACGGCCACTTCATGGAGCTGATGCCCCTGCTCGACGACGCCATTGTCAGCGACCTCGAGGCGACCGGCGGCCGCGAGTTGCGCGACCGGTACCTGGCCCAGCCCATCCGGGCCTTCGACACCGTCGCGTTCGATGCCGACCGGAGCGATCCGGCCATCCGCCGGGCCTGGCCGGCCATGTCGGCGTGGTGGGGCAATCCGGTGTCCGACGCCCGGGACCGGGCCACCGCGCACCTTCCCCGGCTCCTCTACGACCGTTTGGACGAGATCGGCGTCGATCTGATGCTGACCTACCCGTCGTGGGCCCTCGGGTTCCTGGCCGGGCCCGAGTCGGACCTGCGGGCTCCGGTCTGCCGGGCGGTCAACGCCTACACCGCCCGCCTGTTCGCGCCCTACCGGGACCGCCTGCGCCCGGCCGCCCTGATCCCGATGGACGATCCTGGCGTCGCCGCGGCCGAGATCGATCACGCGGTGGCCCACCTCGGCCACTCGCTCGTGCTCCTGGCCGGCTACGCGCCGCGATCGGTCGGCGGGCCCACGGACGGGCCAGGACTGCGCCTCGACATGTTCGGCCTCGACAGCGAGGCCGACTACGACCCGGTGTGGGAGGCCTGCCGGCGCAACCGCGTGGCACCGGTCTTCCACAGCTCCCTCCAGTCCCACCACCCGGCCCGGTCCGTGTCCAATTACGTCTACAACCACATCGGGGGCTTGGCTCACGCCCATGAGGCCCTCTGCAAGGCCCTTTACATGGGCGGGGTGTACCGACGCTTCCCGGATCTGCGTTTCGGGTACCTGGAGGGCGGGGTCATGTGGGGAGCCAGCCTGCTCGCCGACCTGGTCGGCCACTGGGAGAAGCGGGGGTCGCGCGCCATCGCCTCCCTCGATCCCGACCGGCTGGACGTCTCGGCCGTGATGGGCCTGCTCCACCGCTACGGGACCGACGAGATGATCGCCCAGGCCGACCGGATCGAGGATTGGCTGCATCGCCGGCCGGGACGGCCGGCGCAGACCGACGAGTTCGTGGCCGCCGCCGTGGCCGATCCCGACGACATCATCGCTCCGCTGGCCCGACGCTCGTATTTCGGCTGCGAGGCCGACGACCCCCTGGTCCCACTGGCCTTCGGGCTGCGCATCGCCGACCGGCCGGTCAGCCTGCGGCCCATGCTCGGCACCGACGTCGGCCACTGGGACGCGCCGACCATGAGTGGGGTGTTACCGGAGGCCTACGAGGCGGTGGACGAGGGCCGGATGGACCCGGGCCAGATGGAGCAGTTCGTGTTCTCCAACGCGGTGCGGCTGCACGGCGGTCTCAACCCCTCCTTCTTCGAGGGCACCCCCTGCGAGAAGGAGGCGGCCGAGGTCCTGGCCTGACCCCGCGGCGCCCACGACGGCCTACGACGGCCTACGGCCGAGCCAGGCGGGCCGCGTCGCAGCGGTGCACGGCGGGCCAGCGGTTGGTCCCCTCCCCCACGTACCCGGCCCGCCCGTGCTGGCGGGCCGTGGCGATCATCGATCTGATGAAACCCTCGTCTCCCTCACCGTGCACCGTGGGGGATCCATTCCGATGCGCCGGTGACGAAGACTCTCATAGTTGGACCTCCCGGCCGGGCCGCTACCATTTCCATCGTCCCCCCCAATCCTTGTTCATCGGAGCAATCATGACCGCCATTGCTCGCGGCTGCTTCCGGCACCGACGCGTCGTGCTCGCATCTTGGATCCTGGTCCTCATCGTCCTGTCCGGGATCGCCCATTCCGCCGGATCGAGCTACAGCAACAACTTCTCCTTCCCGGCGACCGACTCGAGCCGGGCCGAAAATGTGGTGAAAGCCAACTTCCCGGCCCAAAGCGGTGACAGCGACCAGATCGTGGTCCAGGCCCGCCACGGCACCCTCACCGACCCGGCGGCCCGCCAGCAGGTCACCTCCATGCTCGCCGACGTGAGCAAGCTGCGGTTCGTCACCGGCGTCACCTCGCCGTATCGCGACCCCACTGCGCTCATCTCCAAGGACGGCACCATCGGATTGGCCACGGTGCAGCTCGACGCCCAGGTCCAGAACATCTCCAACGCCGAGGCCAAGCAGCTGATCAGCACCGCGCAGTCCCACGCCGGCTCGGTGCTCAACATCCAGCTGGGCGGGGCCGCCATCCAACGGGGAGAGAAGTTCGGTGGCGGATCGGCGGAGTTCCTCGGCGGCGTGGTGCTGGCTCTGGTCGTGCTCTTCTTCGCCTTCCGGCGATCGTTTCTGAGCGCCGTTCTGCCCCTCATATCGGCGGTGGGCGCCATCGGCATCGGATTGGCCCTGGTCGGGCTGCTGAGCCACGTCATCAACATGCCGCAGTTCTCCACCCAGCTGGCCGAGCTCATCTCCCTCGGGGTGGGCATCGACTACGCCCTCTTCATCGTCAACCGCCACCGGCGCGAGATCCTCTCCGGCCACACCCCCGAGGAAGCTGTAGTCCGGGCCCTCAACACATCCGGCCGGGCGGTGGTGGTGGCCGGGCTGACGGTGTGCATCGCCCTCTTGAGCATGTTCGCCCTCGGCCTCAGCTTCCTCTATGGGGTGGCGGTGGCGTCAGCGCTGGTCGTGGCCCTGACCATGCTGGCTTCGCTCACCCTGCTGCCGGCCATGCTCGGCTTCTACGGGTACAAGGTGCTGGCTCGGCGCGAGCGCCAGAGCGTGGCCGGAGCGACCGGTGCCGGCCCCGCCAGGGCACCGGACGGCGGGGTCGACGAACAGAGCTTCTGGCCCCGCTGGTCCCGCATGGTCGCCCGCCGCTCGGTGGTGCTGAGCGCCCTGGCCCTGGTGGTGATCGTGGTCATCGCCCTGCCGTACTTCAGCCTGCGACTCGGCATCGCCGACTCGGGTGAGGACCCGGCGTCGACGACGACCCGCCAGGCCTACGACCTGCTGGCGCGCGGCTTCGGACCGGGTTTCAACGGCCCGCTCCAGGTGGTCGGCCAGGTCGGGGGTCCCGGGGACGTGGCCCGCTACGACTCTTTCGTGGCCGGCCTCGGGAGCCAGCCCGGCGTGGCCCGGGTCCTCCCCACCCGGACCAGCCCCAATGGGCGGGCCCTCGTCACCATCGTCTATCCGACATACAGCCCCCAGGCGGCCCAGACGACCACGCTCGTCAATCGCATCCGGGGTGAGGCGGCCAAGGACACGGCCGGGTCGTCGCTGGTCGTCCACGTGGGCGGCCAGACCGCGAGCGGCATCGACTTCGCCCGAGTCCTGTCCCAGAAGATGCCGCTGTTCGTGGCCGTCATAATCGTCCTGGCCTTCCTCCTGCTGGCGGCGGTGTTCCGCAGCCTGCTCGTCCCGCTCACCGCATCGATCATGAACCTGCTGTCCATCGGGGCCGCCCTCGGCACCATGGTCGCGGCGTTTCAGTTCGGGTGGGCCAAGCCCCTCCTCGGTTTCTCCCGGGCCGGACCCATCGAGGTGTACCTGCCGGTGATGGTGTTCGCGGTGCTCTTCGGGCTCTCCATGGACTACGAGGTGTTCCTGGTCAGCCGCATGCACGAAGAATGGGTCATGACCGGGGACAACGACCGCGCCGTCCAGCACGGCCAGAGCGAGACCGGACGGGTGATCACCGCGGCGGCCCTGATCATGATCCTGGTGTTCCTCTCCTTCACGCTGCTCGGCAACGCGCTGGTGATCCAGGAGTTCGGCATCGGCTTCGCCGCCGCCATCGTGATCGACGCCTTCGTCGTGCGCACCATCTTGGTGCCGGCGCTGATGCACCTCTTCGGCCGGGCCAACTGGTGGCTGCCCAAGTGGCTCGACACCATCCTGCCCACCCTGCACCTCGAAGCCGATGACCTGGTGCACCCGGAACGCACGCCGGGGCCGCCCGCGCCCCCGCCGTCGGCTCCCGTCGCGACCCACTGAAGGCCGCCTCCGCCCGGAGGGCGGTCGTGGCTACAGTGACGCCACGGTGAAGGTGCTCGTGGTGGGTGGATCACAGTTCAACGGCTATGCGCTGGTCCAGGAGCTGGTCCGCCGGGACCACGAGGTGACCGTGTTGAACCGCGGCCGCACCGAGACGAGCTTCCCCGGCGGCGTCGAGCGCCTGGTGGGTGACCGGACCGACGCCGAGCGGATGCGGACCCTCTTCTCCGGGGCCGAGTACGACTGCGTGTTCGACACCTGCGCCTACCACCCCGACGACGTGGAGATGATGACCGCCCTGCTCGGGGGACGAACGGGCCACTACGTGTTCCTGAGCTCGGTCGCCATCTACGCCCCGTCGAAGGTCCTGCCCATCGCCGAGGACTTCCCCGACGACCGCAGCCCCCGACAGAACGAGTACGGCCTGCACAAGCTGCTCTGCGAGGACCACCTGCTACAGGCCCACCGCGACCTGGGGTTCCCGGCCACCACGGTGGTGCTGCACATGGTGATGGGTCCCCGCAACATCCTGCCCGATCGGGAGCAGCGCATGTTCGACCGGCTGCTCACCGGCCGACCGGTGCTGATCCTGGGTGACGGCACCACGCTCGGCCAGGTGGGCCACGTCGACGACCAGGCCGTGGCCCTGTGCGATCTGATGGGGCGGCCCGATACCTTCGGCCAGCGCTACAACCTGACCGGTGGCGAGTATTTCACCGACGAGGGCTACGTGGACGCGTTCTCGGCGGTGACCGGGCGCCCGGCCGAGAAGGTCTTCGTGCCGGCCGACCTGGTCGACGACCTGTGGGACGGTCGCGTCGAGCTGGAGGCCGACAGCCAGACGAGCGCCCACATCGACATTCGCTCCTCGGACCCCTCCCGGCGGATGGCCAGCACCATGCGGACCCGCTACCAGCTGGCCAACCTGGTCCAAAAGGCCCAGCCCAACCTGCACCGCTGGAACGCGAGCGTCCTGCTCGGCATCGACAAGCTGGCCCGCGACGTCGGGTGGCGGCCCGCGTTCTCCTTCCCCGACGCGGTGGCCCACACCTTCGAATGGTTCCAGCGAGAGGGCCGGGCGCGGGCCGCCACATTCGACTACACCTTCGAGGACGAGCTGCTGCGCCGCTGTCAGCGACGGGACCCCCATGACCGGCGTGAGAACTCCGGCCGGTGAGTGGCAAGCTCGTCTCCCGTGTCAGTCAAAGTCACATCCTTGGATCATGTCCAACTGGCCATGCCGCCCGGGCAGGAGGGTCGGGCCGACCAGTTCTACTGCGGGGTCCTCGGGCTCGAGACGCTCCCGAAGCCGGAGCCGCTCGCCTCCCGAGGCGGGCGGTGGTACCGATCGGGGGACGTCCAGGTGCACCTGGGCGTCGAGGCCGAGTTCCGCCCCGCCCGCAAAGCCCACCCGGCGTTGTGCGTCTCCGACTTCGAGGACCTCGAGCGCCGGCTCGACGAAGCTGGAGCTGCTTGGCAGTGGAACGACGAGCTCCCCGGAGTGCGACGCATCTATGTCGACGACCCGTTCGGCAACCGCATCGAGCTGATCGAGGACTGCGGCGGGGGTTGACTGCGCCGCTCAGCCCTCCAGGTAGCGCAGCACCGCCAGTACCCGCCGGTGATCGGCCGCCGAGGCGGGCAGGTCCAGCTTGGCGAAGATGTTGGCCACGTGCTTCTCCACCGCTCCTTCCGAGACGATCAGGGTCCCGGCTATGGCCGCGTTGGTCCGGCCCTCGGCCATCAAAGCCAGAACCTCCCGCTCGCGAGCGGTCAGGCGCGAGAGGGAGTCGTTTCTCCGGGATGCGCCGAGCAGCTGGGTCACCACCTCGGGATCGAGAGCGGTGCCGCCCGACGCCACCCGGACCAGGGCCTCGACGAAATCGCTGACATCAGCAACCCGGTCCTTCAGCAGGTACCCGATCCCGGCCGCACCACCGGCCAGCAACTCGGCGGCGTAGCGGGTCTCGACGTACTGGGAGAAGAGGAGCAGGCCCAGCTCGGGGCGCGACGACCGCAACGCCCGAGCCGCCTGGAGGCCCTCGTCGGTGAAGGTGGGGGGCATGCGGATGTCGATTACCGCCACATCGGCGCCGGCCGTCGCCGCCAGCGCCTCGAGCGCCGCGCCATCGCTGACCGCGCCGACCACCTGGAAGCCCCGGTCGGCCAGTAGCTGGACCAGCCCGTCCCGCAGGATGGCGGAGTCCTCGGCGATGATCACCCGTACGGCGTCGGGCCCGACCGCGGGAACCGACCTTGGGACCGACCCGGGAGATCCTTGGGGCGGGACCGGATCAGTCACGGCCGGGCCGGACCGGACCAGGCCGGACCGGACCGGACCGGACCAGGCCGGACCAGGCCGGACCGGACCCGGCCGGTCGGCATCAGGCGTGGCACGGCAGGTCGACGGTCACGACCGTCGGGCCCCCGGGCGGGCTGGCCAGGCTCAGATGGCCGTCCACGGCGGCGACCCTGTCGGTCAGGCCGGCCAGGCCGCTCGACGACGAGCCCAGCCGGTTGACCACCGCCCCGCCCCGGCCGTCGTCGCGCACGACCAGCCGCAGCCACGGGCCGTGCTGGATGCAGCTCACCGATGCCCGCGAGGCCTGGGCGTGCTGGGCCACATTGGCCAGCAGCTCGGCCACGCAGAAGTAGGCGATGGCCTCCATGGCCGGGGTGGGCCGGTCCCTGACGTCGACGGTCAACTCGCTCGGGACGGCGGCTCGCGCCGTCAAGGTGGTGAGGGCGCTGGCCAGGCCGGTGTCGAGCACCGGCGGGTGGATGCCCCGGGCCAGATCCCTCAGCTCGACGATGGCTTCCTTGGCCCCGGCGTGGGCCTCGTCCACCAGGCGTCGGATGTGGTCCAGGTCGAACTGGTCGGGATCGGTCTCGGCCAGCTTCTCCTTGGCCTGCCCCAGCCGCATGGCCATGGCCACCAGCTGGGCCTGGGTCCCGTCGTGCAGGTTTCGCTCGATGCGTCGCAGGGTGGCCGCCGAGTCGTCCACCGCCCGGGCCCGGGACTGCTCGAGGGTACGAACCCGGGCCGTCATGGGATCGGGTCCGAGCAGCAGGCGCATGGCCCGGCGGTCGACGTAGACGACCAGCCGCATGGCCCAGGGGGCGATGAAGAGCAGGATGATCCCGTAGAAGAAGGCGGCCTCCCGGTTGAGAGGGCCGGTCGAGTGGAGGTTCAACAGGCCGACCCGGCCCCGGACCACCCCGAACCCGCTCCCGCCACCGCCGGTGAGCGGGGCGGTCAGGCCCACCAGCGCCTCGATCCATATGCTGAGCCCGAACCAGATGCCGAACAGCAACAGTGGGACCTTGAGCACGGTGTAGCCGAGCGATCGCCAGCCGGCGGGGTCGCTGAGGGCAGCCCACAGCCACCCGAAGAAGCCGGAGCGGGCCCGGAACGGCTCGGGGTCGGCGATGGCCTCGTCGAGGAAGTGGCGAGCCAGGGCCCGGTGCCAGGCCCCGATGCCCCGGAGGCCACGCAGGGAGGAGGCGATCAGGAGCAGGCCGACGAACACCACGGCAAGGGTCACACCGAACGAGAGGGTGACCACGGTGAAGGCCAGTCCGAGCCCGGCGACGAAACCGCTCAGGAGGAAAAACGCCAGTTCCCGCCAGGCCCGGGGTTGGAACGGCTCTCGGACGATGGTCCGCAGCAGTCCCTGAGCCCGCTCCACCCTCTCCTCCGAGATCGACAAGGTGCGGGACCGGCTTCCGACGCTCAGGTGGAACTGGACACTGCGGTCATCGGCAGACGGCTCGCTCACGTGTCGCGCCGAGCGAACAGGGCGGCTCCAGCGACGAGCGCGGCGGCGTAGGCGGCCATCAACCCGCAGCCTACGGTCGGAGAGACCGGGCCGCCCACCGGCCGGGTGGTGGCCACCGAGTTGGCCAGCATCGAGGCCGCCGCGACCAGGTCGGGTCACGCACGGCCGTGGTGGCGCCATAGCACTTGGTGAGGGATTTGGCGGCGATCATCGGGTCAAACGCTACGGATCGACACCGGCCGGCGGAATCCCGCTGCCCGGTGTCGATCGGTGGGGCTATCCCCCCTGTCCGCTATGTAGCTCGCACGGCCGGCCACACCTCCCGCAGGACGAATTCCATGGTGTCGACCGGTGACCACGACCCGAAGGTGGCATCCGCGCTGGCGACCAGCTGGATGTGGTCCACCCCGGCATCGCGGTAGGCGGCCAGCTGCGCGACCACCTGGTCGGGCGTCCCGGCCACTGCGGCCCGGCGTTCCTCCTCGCTGAGCGACGGGTGGATGGAGGCGTCTCTGGACAAATGGAGGGCCGTCACGAGGGTCACCGGGATCCGGTCCGCTCGACCCGCCGCCACGGCCAGGGCGTCCAACCGGGCCCGGTGGGTCACGACCTCATCGGGCAAGAGCATGAGGGCGTGCCATCCGTCGCCGTGGCGCACCACCCGGCGCAGGGCCGGTCCGCTGTTGCCCCCCACCAGGATGGGGGGGCCGCCCCGCTGCTCCGGCTTGGGGGTCACGCTGACGGTGGGAAAACGGTAGAACTCCCCCCGATAGGTCACCCGCTCCTCGGTCCAGGCGGCCCGGATGATATCCAGCTGCTCGTCCATGACCCGGCCCCGGACCTCGAAGGTGCCGAGCTGCAGCGCCTCGAACTCGTCGCGCAGCCACCCCCCCCCCCCCCCCCACACCACCCCCCCCCCCCCCACACCCCCCGGGGGGGCCCCCCCCCTGGCCGGGGGCCGCGGG
>JAKBAX010000469.1 GCA_021808785.1 Actinomycetes bacterium
CGGCCGAGGCCGGCAGCTGCAGGAGGGCCGAGACCCCCAGCACGATCGCTGCTGCCGCGGCGAGGCGGCTCCCCCACCTGGTCACCGACGGCACCGCCACCCGCACTCCGCCGCGCCCGCCACTGGTCGCTCCTCGCATCCTGGCCCCTTCCCTCGTCCGGATCGCAGGGCACGTTAACAGGCATGTGTCACCGATCTCAGGTCATGCGGCCGGGGTTTCAGCCGTGGATCGGCCCGCTGGTGTCCTTCAAGGAGCGGGCATCGCGCCCGCAATGGCAGGCCAGGATCTCGGCCACGATGGCGAGGGCGACCTCAGAGGCCCGCCGTCCCCCCAGGTTCAGCCCGATGGGCCGGTGGATGCGCTCGATCTGATCGTCGCTGATCCCGTCCGCCTTCAGCCGCTCGATGCGGCGCGACTGGGTGCCCCGAGAGCCCATGGCTCCGATGTACGGGGTGGTGCGACCGAGACCGGCGGCGAGCGCCGGGCTGTCCACGTGGGGGTCGTGACTGCAGACCACCAGGGCACCGGTGGCCCCGGCCCAGTCGAGGAGCCCGTCGATGGCCTCGACCGCCTCCCGGCCGTCGGCGCCTCGGACCTCCCAACCGAGCAGTGCCACCTGGGCCTCGAGGGCGGCCAGGATGTCCCCGCCGCCGACGACCACCACCCGCGGGGTCGGCACCCACGCCTCGACCAGCGCCACGCCGACGCCCGTCTCGACCCGGCGGGAGGCGGTCCGGCCCTCCCGGAGCAGGGCGCGGGCGGTGCCGGCCAACTCGTCGCCCACCTCGGGGCCCGCCGCCGCTTCGAGGGCGCCCCACCGCTGCCCATCGCGGTCCACCGCCAGTGCATGGGGGCCGGCGGCCGGACCGTCGATGACCGTCACCAGCGCGACCGGGGCCCGCTCGGCCAGACCGACCCAGAACCGGGCCGGGATGGCCGAGGTGGGTTGCAACAGCACGTTGGCCTGGCCTCCGCACGAAAGCCCCAGCTCCTGTACCTGCGGGCCGTGGATGCTGATACCAACGGTCCCGAGCCCCGGCTCGCCGCCGACGGTCCCGAGCCCCGGCTCGCCGCCCACGGTCCCGAGCCCCGGCTCGCCGCCCACGGTCCCGAGCCCCGGCTCGCCGCCGAAGAGGCCACGGGCGGCCGCCCCGAGCCTCTCGGCGCCGGGCCGGCCGAGAAAGTCTCCATGGAGGCGCCCCTCGTCGTCGAGCACGATCATCTCGTCGACGGGCAGGGTGGAGAAGCCCTTCAGCTCGATCACCCGGCCGATCAACGTGCGCCGCCCGGCCGCCGCCGCCGCCTCCAGAACACTGGCCACATGTTGCATACGGTGAAATTACGCCCTCTACCGGGGTACCGTTCGAGGTGATGGCCAGAGCCCTGATCGTCGTGGACGTCCAGAGGGACTTCTGCGAGGGGGGCAGCCTGGCGGTCAACGGAGGGGCGGCGACCGCGACGCGCATCACCGCCCACCTGGAGCACCACGCCCGCCACTACGAGATGATCGTCGCCACCCGTGACTGGCACGTCGAACCGGGGCGCCATTTCGTCGCCGACGGAGAGAGTCCCGACTTCGCCGAAACGTGGCCGGCTCACTGCGTGGCCGGCAGCGAGGGGGCCGGGTGGCACCCCTACCTCCGCCTGCCCGCCGACACCGTCGTGGTGTCGAAAGGCGAGCGGGCGGCCGCCTTCAGCGGGTTCGAGGGCCGCACCGGGGACCATCTGACCCTGGCCGAGGTGCTCCGGGGGCGGGAGATCGACGCGGTGGACATCGTCGGTATCGCCACCAGCTACTGCGTGCGGGCCACCGCGCTGGACGCGGCCGCGTCGGGCCTGTCCACCCGGATGTTGGCCGGGCTCACCGCGGATGTGGATCCGCAGGTCACGCCGCGCACCTTGGAGGAGCTGGCCGGAGCCGGCATCGAGGTCAGCGATTAGGGGCCGTCGGCCTCCCCGACTTCAGTCGTGCTGGTAGTCCTCGTGGTCCATATGGCTGGCCGGCTCCAGCTGGAAGGTCGAGTGAGCCACGTCGAAGTGCCCGGCCAGGCAGTCCTGCAGGCGGTCGAGCACCTGGGGCGCACTGCCGTCGGCGAAGCACTCGTCGAGCACGACCACATGGGCGGATACGGCCGGCAGATCGGAGGTGACCACCCAGGCGTGCAGGTCGTGGACCGCGGTGACCTCGGACATCTCGAGGATGTGGGTGCGCACCTCCTCCAGGTCCACGTGCTCGGGCGCGCCTTCCAGCAGGACCAGACCCGACGCCCGGAGCAGCGACCAGGCGGCCCGGGCCATCAGCGCCACCACGAGGAGCGACGCGATCGGGTCGGCCCGGTCGAAGCCGGTGGTGATGATGATGATGCCGGCGATCAACGTGCCGGCAAAGGCCCAGATATCGGTCACCAGATGGGACATGGCGCCGGTCAGGTTGAGGCTCTGGCGATCGGCGCGGGCCAACACGGCGGTGGCCGCCAGGTTGACCGCCACCCCGATGGCGGCCACCACCGTGAGGGTCAGGCCGTGGACCCCGACCGGGTGGACGAGCCGGATCACAGCACCGACCGCCACCGCCGCCCCCACCACGGCGAGGGTGAGCCCGTTGGCCGCGGCGGACAGGATCTCGGCCCGCTTGAAGCCGAAGGTCATGGCTCCCCGGGCCGGGCGGCGGGCCAGGCGGGCGGCCCACAGGGACATGCCGAGGGCGCCGGCATCGGTGAGCATGTGGCCGGCGTCGGCGAGGAGGGCGACCGAGTGGCCGGCGATGGCAGCCACCACCTCGCCCACCATGAACGCGACGATCAGGGCGAGGGAGACCACCACGTAGCGGTCGTCGCGATCCCCTGCAGCCGGGATGTGGTCGTGGCCGTGACCGTGGCTGTGGCCGTGGCTGTGCCGAGGACCGGCGTGTCGCCGCCGGCCGGGTGGTGTGGGGATCGGGCGCTGGAGCTGGTGCTGGTGCCGAGAGTCCTGGGGTTCGGAACCGTTAGTGGCCGCCAACGCCCGCTCCGCGCCCACCGGTGGCGGCCGGCTGGGGGTCGAGACCGGGTCGAGATCCGGCGGGGCCGAGGCGTTCGGTCAGGACATCCTCGAGGTCCCGGCGGGTCCGATCGAGGACCCGGGCCAGGTGGGCCATCTCCGCGCTCAACTCGTCCTCGATGCCGGCCCGGGCCTCCGGGGCGGCACCGCGGCGCAGATCGACTGCGGCCGCGGCC
>JAKBAX010000470.1 GCA_021808785.1 Actinomycetes bacterium
ACCGCGTTCAAGCTCACGATCGCCGCCCTGCAACACCGCCTGGAGGAGACCACACCGCCGGCCGAGCCCGAGCCGGAACCGGCGGCCAAGCTGAACCGCCAGGCCCGCCGTCAAGCCGAACGAGACGCCCGCCGAGGTCGCCACTGAACGCACCCGGCGCGGCTGGCCCCGGCCAGCGCAACTGTGTGGAAGATCCGATGTGGCCCTCCACCCACGAGGAGCTGATCGGCACCACCACCCTCGCGGCCCAACCCATCCGCCTCTTACCGGTGCTGTCCCATCCCGAGACAACACCACGGCCGAAGTCGGCCACCAGGCGTGACCCGATCCCCCTCAGCCACCAGACCGGCAGCATCCTTCTCGACGGCAACCCGAGGACCGCCCGCAGGGCGGCCGCAGGGGCGGCAGGACAACCGAGCCGCAGGCGAGGGCGTCAGTGACTCCCGCAGCCATCGGCGGGGAGGCGGGCGGCGACGCTGCCGGCCGTCACAGCGGTCGGCGGGCAGCTGAAGAAGAAACCCGACGCCCAGACCGTCACAGCCCTACGGCACACTGGAGACCATGAGTGTTGGTGACGATCTGCTCGAGGAAAGGCGCCGGGCCCGCCGCGCTGGTGACCCCCGCCTTTCGGCGGCCGGACGGGAGTTGTTCGCTCGGATGACCACCGGTGATCTGGTCGAAGAGTTCCAAGCCGACCTGGACGCCATCGCCGCCGCCGACCCGATCCTGTCGGGCCAGCCGGGCGAAGCGACCGACTGACCGCAGGCGGCCGCGGTGATCGTGATCGACGAGTACCTGGCGGTGCGCGTCCTGGGCGGCAACTGGCCCGACGGGCTGCCCGACGACGAGGACCTGGGACTTCCGGCCGGCTGCCACTGGCGGCTGCTGCAGCGGGTCCACAACCCCGGCCCCGGGCGGCTGTCACAGCTGTTGGCGTCGCTGCCCGGCGACGACCTGGGCGTGGTCCGTTTCCCTCACCCCGAAGTGCTCGCCATCATCGACCCCCGCCCGCTGCTCGACCACGCGGCGCGCCTGGCCGCCCGCTACGGCGGCGGGCTACTCACCTGCGAAACCCTCGCCGCCGGCATCGCCAACGGCCGCCACCTCTACTTCGGTGTCCCCACCAACATCGGCCGGTCCACCCGCCACGCCGCCGACGAACTGGGCGTCACACTGCACGTGCTTACCTGACCCTGCCACGGGAATGACTGACGCCCTCGCTGCGCTCGGTTGTCCTGCCGCCCCTGCGGCCCGCCTCCGGCGGGTCCTCGGGTTGCCACCGAAGACGAGTTTGAACGGCGCTGTCGGCTGCCAGAACCGGTCGCCCGCCGCGGTGACCGTCACGTCCGGTGCGGCTGTCGAAGCCGACCAGCCCCGGTGTTTCTTCTTCAGCTGCCAGCCGCCCTTCCAAAGCCGCCAGACGGTCACCGCCGGCTGGAAGACTGGGCGATGGTGACGACAACCCCGGCGAGGCGCACAACCGGTCCTGAGGGCCGCCCGGCTGCCAGCCGGATGCTCGTCGCGCTCACCGCCATCATCGCCCTTGTGGCCGTCGGGCTCATGTCGCTGTTCGCCACGCCCGCGTCCGCGTCGACCCTCACCCGGCCGCAGAACGCCGTCGGGGTCATCGCCCACCAGGCCGGCCAGCGCGTCGGCGCTCACGAGGACATTCCCGCTGGTCAGGGTCGTGCTCGGGCCCCGAACTACGACCAAACGGTGGTGGGTTCGTGTGTTGGCGCAGAAGCCGAAGCCGCCGACCTCTCACTCCAAGCTGCCCACGCCAGCGAAGAGGCAGCTTCCAGCGCAGAAACCGAAGGGGTAGCTGACGCTGCGGGTGGTGGCTCTGGCGGCCCGTCGTTCATCACTAACTCGAATGGTGAAACCATCCCGGTACCGGAGGGCGCGAGCGGACTGACGCCCGTTGATTCGGGGAAGGGCTTCCAGTTCTCTGGCGGAAGTGGTGGGAACGGCTTGGATTCCCGGGTAACTGGGGTGCGGGTCATGGATCCCGTGACTGGGGGCAAATATCCGTATCCAAACGGATACATCAGCTACATGAACGCCGAGGGGCAGACGGTCAATCCGTGGACAGGTCAGACCGTCTCGAATGCGGATCCGTGGGCGCACTGGCCGTGGAATCCGTGATGAGCATTACCGAGCTGCTGAACGATCCCGGTCGCCGCGATCACGCGTCGATGCCGGAGATGGACGCTCTCGTAGACGCGGACGCATTGCAGGAGGCCGATCTGGTTGATGTCCGGTTCGACGCCGGCAGCTCGTCGGTCGCCCTGCTCTTAGACCTTCGTACGGCATTGCAGTTCCGGCTTGCCAACACAGCGGTGCTGGTTCTTCGCGACGTGAAGGAGTTGTACTGGGCAGCCGACGAGCCGCAGGGGGCTCGTCGGATCGCTCACTACATCATGAGCTCCAAACCCGGCGTTGACC
Source organism: Actinomycetes bacterium (assembly GCA_021808785.1). Lineage (GTDB taxonomy): Bacteria > Actinomycetota > Acidimicrobiia > Acidimicrobiales > Palsa-688 > JAKCDU01. The sequence goes on from JAKBAX010000470.1 coordinate 2,446, forward strand.
TGAACCGCTTCGCGCTTGAAGTGGTGTGCCTGCGCGGATGGCGGTTCAGAGCTACCGGGCTGACAGCCGAGTTCTATGTGGGCGACGTACCGGGCCTTCCGGAGGCTCCACCGAACTTCGCCGAGGACGACTGGCAGGCAATCACGGTGGGGATGGCTTCATGGGACTCGCTGTTCAAGCCGGGCTGGGCCACCTTTCTCGACCCTGTGGACCCTGAGCCGATCTGAGCCATGCCAGATCGAACAGTCCTCGTCGTCGACGCTGACTTCAGCTGAGTCCGCCGGCGAGGATTTTGAGGCGGTTCTTGGCGACGAGGCCATCTACCACGTTGGTGAGGGCTTCGAGGTCGCTTTCTGAGAGTTCGCCGATGTTGGCGAGGTGGTCGCCGAGGTTGTGCTCGGCGGAGTGGAGGGGCCGGCGGGGGATGCCGTCGACGAGGAGGTGGTCGATGCTCACGTTGAAGGCCTCGGCGATGCGGACGATGCCGTCGATGTTGGGGGCGATGCGTTCGTTCTCGTAGCGGCTGACGCGCTGGCTGTCGGTGCCGATCTTCTCGCCGAGCTCGGCTTGGGACCAGCCGGCCTCCTTGCGTAGTTGCTTGATCCGTGCGCCCAGTCCCATGGGTGGGGGTCCTTCCTCCTCGATCCTCAGGACCCATTCTGATTCCACGGTCTTCCTCCCGCTGGCCGAAATGTGCGTCTTCTCACTCAGATTGTGTCAGAGTAGACACATATGGTGTGTCGCTATTGGCGAGCAGGATTTTTTGTG
>JAKBAX010000471.1 GCA_021808785.1 Actinomycetes bacterium
TAGCCAGCATGTGGCCAGCCCTCACCTGGTTCGCTGGGGGACCGCCAACATCGCCGGCGGGCCTCGTCGCTGAGCACCCATATCGGCTCGATCGCGTCTACCGCTTCCACCCGCCACGCCGGCAGGTCCATGCGACCCCGGTCGGTCGGAAACCGGGCGACTGACGGGCTGGCCCGCAACACCCGAAGCGGCGGGACACCGTCATTCGGTTGGAGCTGCCGGACTTGGCGTAGGTGCTCGACAGGTTCGTCGGGAACGCCCGGATCGGCATTGACCCGCCCCATCATGTAGGCACCCTTTGCCACTCCGGTGCTGAACCCCCGGCACAGGATCGGCCCGCCGAGCAGGACAACGGGCCGGACGTCGGCGGAGGCCGGGAAGTCAGCCCAACGACGGAGTGCCACCGCTGCCGCAGCTGCCTGCGCCTCGCTCAGCGCAGCCCTACCAAGGCTCTCTTCGTCACCACCCACCGACCCCACAGTTGCCACAGTAGAACCCGGCCAAGACGTTCGTCGTCCTCAGCCCCGAGCGAGACAGCGCCGAATAGCAGCGCATCTGGTTACCGTCCCTCAAAGCGGCCGGATGGGGAGCGACGAAGTATTCGGCGCTCGGCTGGCCTGGGTGGGCGTCGGGGAGAACCTTGGACCTGACGCCGAATAGCCGAGCTCCGAGCCGGCGCGTGGGGATAGTCGCCTCCCTTGGTCGTGGGCGGCGGGGACGGGACCACGTCGTTCGTTCAGCTGGCCTCGTCCAGATGTCGTTCGAGTGCCTCCCGGATGAAGACCGACAGTGGCTGGCCGTGTTCTTTCGCCGCTTGCTGCAGTCGGTCCTTTAGCTCAGCGGGGACCCGCGCCTTGATCTCGGGTGAGGTCTTGCCTGGCGCCGTCAGTGAGGGCCGACCTCGACCGAGTTGGCGGTGCACGTCCTCCACGGCGCTCTCGATGTAGTTCTCATCGACCAGGTTGCCTTTGGAGTCGTAGATCTTCTCTTCGGGCTTCACATCGGGTCCCAGCTTGTATTTGCGAGGCATAGCGTTCATCTCCGGAAGAGGGTCGGCATGACGTGGATGACGAACAGAAAGCCCGGAAGCTGGACCGCAATGATCTCCAGTTCGACGCCTCGATCATCGACCCCGACGAACACGAGCCGGTCGTCAAGGTCATCAGATGGTGGGTGCACGACGACTGCGTCTCCGGCATTCTCCAAGGCGGCAAGTGCATGGGCCTTGCCGATACGGTGCCTTCGGGCAGACTGAGCGAACCGAACCTCCTGCACGTTCTATTGTGCGCCACACAATAGTGCCGAGTCAATAGTGTGGCGCAGAAAGCGGGTAACCGAAGCGGCGCAGATCAGGGAGTTCGGGACACGGAGGGCAAGCAGTGACCCGACGACTTCACAGATGCATAGTCGGCGCTCGGGGTCACCCGGTCGTCCTCGCGGTTCCCGGATTCGATGAGGGGATTCGGTGAGAAAGACCATGAGATTCCCTCTGGCCCTCTGGCCGGTATCCTGACTGCGTGCCCGCGAAGCCGGTGATGTCCGCCGAGGAGTGGTTCGCGCGGATGCGTCACGCCGCTCCGCCGACCGAAGACGACGTGAGCATCCTCTGGGACGGAACGCGACTGGATTCTCGCGAAAAGGTGATGGCTTGGTTGGCGGAGGTGGAGGCAGTACGCGAGGCCGAGCGGTCTGGTGGCCGCGTCGATGACGAAACCTGAGGGGCCAGAGCACGACCTCCCACGCCTGATAGAGGTCCTCGATCGTTACAAGGTCGATTATCTGATCGTTGGGGGAGCCGCTGCGGTGGCCTATGGCGCCCGACGTCCGACCGACGATGCCGACTGCGTCGTCAGACGGGAGCGCACGAACCTGGAGAGGGTGGCGGCCGCACTCCGAGAGCTCAACGCCCGCCTACGCGTCGCTGGGATGGCCGATGACGAGGCTCGCCGCTTGCCGATTCAGATCGACGCTACCGCGCTCGAGCGCGCCGGCATGACCACGTGGATGACAACGCAGGGCCCTTCGACGTTCTAGCTGGCTTGGAGGCCGCCGACGGGAGACTCAAGCCATACGACGAACTCGCCCAACGATCCACGTTCCTCCGAGGCGAGGGATTCGTTGTCCGGGCAGCCAGCCTCGACGACATCATCGAGGCGAAGGAGCGGGCGAACCGGCTGAAAGACAGGGAAGGCCTGCCCGAGCTGCGAGCCATCCGGGACGCATCTGCGAGTCCGGAGTAACAACGAGGTGTGCCGGGGGGCTGCCAAGGAACCGCTGATCGGCGTAGAACTGGTGATCCCGCCGCCTTCGGCGGCGCTCCGCACGACCGCCTGGAGGCGGCCGCTTGGCTCGAGACAAGTCTGAACAGCATCGATGGCTGCGGAAGCTGACACATAGCGTTCATAGCCTCAGATCGTGAAGGTCCCAGAGGTGCCACATCCTGGAGCGCGACGGCTGGCGACTGCTCCGCCGGACCGGCTCGCATCGCCACTTCCAACCCCCCGGTCGGTTGGGGACGGTCACGGTCGCCGGGACGCTCAGCGACGAGGTCCGTAGGGGTACGCTGAAGTCGATCTGGCGGCACGCCGGTCGGTCGGAAAGGTAGAGCCGTGGCCGAATACGTCGTGGTCATCGAGCATGCCGACGGAGTCTGGGGTGCCTACGTACCGGACCTTCCTGGGTGCGTCGCCGTCGGGAAGAAGCCGTAATGAGGTGGAGCGTTCAATCGCCGAAGGGATACCGCTACACATCGAGTCCGTGCGGGAGCAGGGCGAACCGGTACCCGTTCCGACGGCGGTCGGCTCGACCACGGTCCAACTCCCATGACCAGCGGGGACACTGGCGACGAGGTTCGTGCAACTACGGTTGTATATCCCCCCCGAGTCGGCCCGGGTGTATTTCGAGAACCAATTAACGCTCCTAGCGTTTCCTGACCGCGCTCCGTGGCTGGTCGAGCGCTTTGCTTCCTGTTATACGAACCCTGGTACCGCCCGCCAGTACCAACGAACCATTTCCGGTCAGTCGGATCGAATGCCAAGAGGCCGGCACCATTTGCAATGCAGTCGTTGCCGACGACTCGCACCCGCTCGAAGTGCACACCGGCAGTGATCTCGATGGGCTGGCCCAGCGTGGCGCTTACATCGGCGGCAACACGGCTTCCAGCCTCCTGGGCCCGCCGGAGTGAGGCGCGGAT
>JAKBAX010000063.1 GCA_021808785.1 Actinomycetes bacterium
CGCCGCAACCCTCCGCCCCGCCCCCCGCCACATCCCTCCCGGCCCGCCACATCCCTCCCGGCCCGCCCCATCCCTCCCGGCCGCCCGGTGATATGACTCGCGGCGCCGAGGCTGGGTACGATTCCGCCCGGTGCAAACCACGGTAAGCAGGCCGGCCTCCCTCGAATCCGGGCTGCTCGAAACCCTCTTCGGGGAGCGACGCCGTCCTCACGCGGCCCTGGTGGTGGCCGGCACCGTCGCGATCGTGGCCGGGGTGGGACTGCGCTTTTGGACCCCGAGCAGCCTGTGGCTGGACGAGACCATCAGCGTAAACATCGCCCGCCTCCCACTGTCAAAGATCCCGGGGGCCCTCAGCCACGACGGGGCGCCCCCGCTCTACTACGTCCTCCTGCACTTCTGGATGCGCCTGTTCGGGCAGGGCGACACGGCGGTGCGGGCATTGTCGGGCGTGATCTCGGTGATCACCCTCCCGGTGTTCTGGTTGGCCGGCCGCCGGCTGGGAGGGCGGACGGTCGCATGGGTGACATTTTTCCTGGCCCTCTCCTCGCCCTTCGCCATCAACTACGCCACCACCACCCGGATGTACACGTTGATGATCCTCTTGTCGCTCCTCGGCTTTCTGGCCCTGAGCGCAGCGTACGAGGATCCGACCCGACCCCGGTTGGTGGCCCTCGGAGCGGTCACCGCGGCGATGCTCTACACCCACTACTGGGGGCTGTACCTGGTCGCAGCCGCCGCCTTGTGGGTGGTGTGGCGTATCTACTCGACCGGCCGGGGACGGTCCCTGCTCGGGGCCATGTTCGTGGGCGGGGTGTTGTGGTTGCCGTGGGCCCCCATCTTCGTGTTCCAGACGCTGCACACGGGGACGCCATGGACCTCTTCGGCCAGCCCCGGGGACCTGCTGCAGGTATTCCAGGACTGGTCGGGAGGCGGCTCCTGGGGCGGGCTGCTCATGTACGGCACGTTCCTGCTGTTCATCATCGGGACGTTCGGCCGAACCGCGGCCCCGGGGACCAAGGTGACCATCGGTGACGGCGAGGGTCGGACCCGCCAGGTGGAGGCCGGACCGGCGGTGGTCATCGAGCTCACCCCCCGACCCGGCATGGGGCCGATGGTCGGGATCGCGGTGGCCACCCTGATCGCTGCGGTGGTCCTCGGCGCCCTGGCCAACGCGGCCTTCGTGGCCCGCTACACCGCAGTGGTGCTGCCGCTGTTCCTGCTGGTCATGGCGGCCGGTGTGGCGGTCATCCCGGGCCGCCGCTTCCGGGTCGGCTGCATGGTGGTGCTGGTCGTGGCCGGATTGCTCACGGGCCAGAGTGAGAACGCCCAGCAGCGCAGCCAGGCGGTGCAGGTGGCGTCGGTCCTCAACTCGCAGGCCACCGCCGGCGACCTGGTCATCTACTGCCCCGACCAGCTGGGTCCGGCGGTCGACCGGCTCCTGAAGGTGCCCGGGGTGCAGCAGATCACCTTCCCCCGCGCCATCGGGCCGGACCGGGTCGACTGGGTCGACTACAAGAAGACCATCGCCGCGACCAACGTGTCGCAGTTCGTGCAGGACGCGCTCCAGCGGGTCAAGGCCAACCACACCGTGTGGCTCGTGTGGCGGGACGGGTATCCGAGCCTCGGCGGGGACTGCGGGTACATCCAGAACTGGCTGGGCCTGCTGACACAGTCGGGGGTGACCCTGATCCACGCCAACGGTTCGAAGTACTACGAGTTCGAGAACCTGACCCGCTTCGCCGGGTGAGCGAGCAGTTGAATCAGAGGAGAATCTGTGAGTGATCAACCGGCCGATCTGGCCCGCGAGGTCGTCATCATCGGCGCCGGCCCGGCCGGGCTGACCGCCGCCTACGAGCTGGGCAAGGCCGGACGGCGCTCGACGGTGCTCGAGGCCGACGACGTGGTGGGCGGCATCAGCCGGACGGTGGAGCGGGACGGGTGGCGTTTCGACATCGGCGGCCACCGCTTCTTCACCAAGGTGGCGCCGGTCGAGGCCTTCTGGCACGAGGTGCTGCCCGACGAGGACTTCATGTTGCGGCCCCGCAAGAGTCGTATCTACTACCGCGGCAAGTTCTACGACTACCCGCTGAAGGCGTCCAACGCGCTCGGCAACCTGGGCCTGCTCGAGGCGGTCCGCTGCGTCATCTCCTACGTGTGGGCCCGTATCCGGCCCCCCGCCCGCCAGGACATGTACGAGGGCTGGTTGGTCGCCCGCTTCGGGTCGCGCCTCTACAACCACTTCTTCAAGACCTACACGGAAAAAGTGTGGGGCCATCCGCCGTCGGAGATGCCCGCCGACTGGGCCGCCCAGCGGGTCAAGAATCTCTCCCTCGCGTCGGCCGTCGTCAATGCCCTCCTGCCCAAGCGCAACCAGAAGGACATCACGTCGCTCATCGAGGAGTTCCAGTACCCCCGCCTCGGTCCCGGGATGATGTGGGAACGCTGCCGTGACCGGGTCGAGGAGCAGGGCACGAAGGTGCTGATGGATACCCGGGTCAGCCGGATCCGTCACGAGGGCGGGCGGGCCGTCTCGGTGGTGGGCGAGCACGACGGGGCCTCCACCGAGTACCCCTGCTCGGCGGTGGTCTCATCCATGCCCATCAACCAGCTGGTGCTGGCGTTCGATCCCCCGGTGCCCGACGACGTGCGCCGGGCTGCCGACGACCTGTACTACCGGGACTTCCTGACGGTGGCACTAGTGGTGCCAGAATCCGCGGTGCCCTGGGACGACAACTGGATCTACATCCACGATCCCAGCGTCAAGACCATGCGCATCCAGAACTTCGGCTCCTGGTCCCCCTACCTGGTCAAGAAGGGCCGCAACGTGCTGGGTCTGGAGTACACCGTCGAGGAGGGAGACCAGTCCTGGACGTCCCCCGACGACGTCCTGGTCCGGCAGGGCGCGGCCGAACTGGGCCGGCTGGGCCTGCTCGACCCGTCCCAGGTGGAGGCCGGTTACGTGGTCCGCATGCCGAAGGCCTACCCGTACTACGACCGGGACTATGCGGCCAACGTGGACCGTATCCGGGCCTGGCTGGCCGAGCACGCAGCCAACGTGTTCCCGGTCGGGCGCAACGGGATGCACCGCTACAACAACCAGGACCACTCGATGTACACGGCCATGCTCACCGTGGAGAACCTCTTCGGCGCTTCCCACGACGTGTGGTCGGTGAACGTCGAGGAGGAGTACCACGAGATCAACGAGCAGCCGGCGGCCGGTGCCGCCGCCGTGGCCGCCAACTCCGCCGCCAGGGGTACCGGTCGCGACGCGCCGGTCCTGCCGAAGAAGGAACGAGCCTGACCACATGGCGCGTGTCTGGTACTGCGCCAACTGCGGCTACGAGGTCCACAGCCGGGGTCGGTGCCACGCCTGCCGGGCCAAGCTGGTCCCGTCGGCCATGTCCGAGCTGGAAGCGGGTAACGACGAGGACGAGGTCGGTTACCGCATCGATGGCTGGACCGACCGGGACCGGGGCCAGCTGATCGTCCGCCTGAACGACCTGGGTATCGAGCACCGCTTCGAGGACGACGAGCTGGTGATCGACGCCGCGGACGAGGCCCGCGTCGACGATCTGGTGGCCATACTGGGCGACCAGGCCGAGGCCCGGGACGGCACCGGCGCGGCCTCCGGCGAGGAGGGCGACGCGGCCGACGAGTGGGCCGAGGACCGGGAGCTGGACGACCTGGGCCGCTCGGAGACCGGCGACATGCAGAGCGAGGCGGACGACCGCGGGGCCGACGATTACGAGGATTACGAGGATTACGAGGACGACGAGGACCTGAAAGCCACGGTCGGCCTCCTGGCCGACGCCGCCACCCGGCTGCGCCTGGACCCCACCGACATGCAGGCCGACGCCGATATCGCAGAGGCCAGCGCCGGCGTCTTCATCGCCGACTCGTACGGTCCTTTCGACGAGGAGGCGTGGTCGGCCATCGGCCGGGTGACCCGGCGCCTGCTGACCGCCCTCGGCGCCGAGGAGGCGCTCGAGGATGACATCCGCAAGGAGGCCGGCGTGCTGGAGAAGCTGCTCGCCCCCTTGGGCGCCACTCCGACCGCGACCGCGGTGGCCGCCGCGACGCCGGCCCGGCCGGGGGAGCGCACCGTGTACGAGCTGGCCGAGTGGCAGCCCGACCAGCGGGCCGAGCTGTCGATACTGCTCGACCAGAAGGGCATTGCCCACGAGTGGGAGGGCGACGAGATCCTGGTGCCGTCGGTCCGGGAGGGCGAGGTGGAGGCGCTGTTCGACCAGATCGCCGGTGAGGCCGGCGACGAGGACGACGAGGACTCCGACGAGCAGCGTTACCGGGCCGTGGCCGAGTTGTTCGCAGCCTGCGGCCGGCTGGCCGCGGACCCCACCGACGAGGCCCGCCGTGACCACGCGCTGCGCTGGATCGATCTCTCCGAGGGACCCCCGCTGTTCGGGATGGACGAGGTGGACTGGTTCCGGATCAGGAGCCGGGCCCGCTCGCTGGCCACCGCCATCGAGGAGGACCACGATCCGAACGAGGTCTTCGAGCACGCCGATCAGCTCCACGACCTGCTGCGCTCAGTGGTGTGAGCGGGCGCCGCGGGCGAGGGCTGCTGCTGGCGCCCGGCGCCGGCGCCGGGCGCGACCAGGCCACCCTGGTGGCCCTCGACGGGGCCGCCTCGGCCGCCGGTTGGACCGTCGAACGGATGGACTTCCCCTACCGCAAGGCGGGCCGCCGGGCCCCCGACCGGGCCCCGGTGCTCGTGGAGGCGGTCCGGGCCGAGGCGGAGGCGCTGGCCGAGCGGGTCGGGCCGGGGGGTCGGCTGGTGCTCGGGGGCCGGTCCATGGGGGGCCGGATGTGCTCCATGGCGGTGGCCGCCGGTCAGGTCCCGGCCGCCGCCGGGCTGCTCCTCGTGAGCTACCCGCTGCACCCGCCGGGGAAGCCGGACCAGGTCCGCAGCGAGCACTTCGCCGATCTCGGGGTTCCCTGCCTGTTCGTCTCCGGCACCCGTGACGCGTTCGGCCGGCCCGACGAGCTGGAAGCGGCTACCAAGGCCATCGCCGGTCCGGTCACCCACCACTGGATAGAGGGCCGGGACCACGCCCTCCGGGGGGTGGACGACCGCATCGCGGCCCTGGCCGTGGCGTGGCTGGCCTCATTACCGGGCGGGCGCCCCCCAGGGCGGCTGCCGGGGGCTCAGCCGTAGGCGGCGAACAGTTCGGCGAAGGCCGCGGTGGCGTCCACCAACTGAGCCACCTCGACGTACTCGTCGTCGGTGTGGGCCTGGTCGATGGCCCCCGGGCCGCACACCACCGTCGGGATGCCGGCCTGGTTGCGGACGAAGCGGGCATCGGTGGTGAAGGTCATGCCGATCACCTCCGGCGGGCGCCCGGTGGCCCGGGTCACCGCGTCGCCCACCTGCTTGACCCACGGGTCCCCGGGGGACATCTCGCTGGCCTCGCCAAAGGTGCTCAGCTCGAACCGGTAGCGCAGGCCTTCGATCCCGGCCCGGCGGATGCGCTCGTCCAGCTCGGCCTGGGCCGACTCGGCCGTGGCACCGGGCAGGACCCGCCGGTCCACGCCGACCACGCACGACTCGGCCACCACGTTGAACGTGGTGCCGCCGCTGATCGTGCCCACGTTGGCGGTGGGGCGGCCGAGGAGGGGATGGTCCTCGCCACCGAAGTCGGCCGCGTGGAGGGCCAGGACCACCTGGGCCGCCTGCTCGATGGCCGACACCCCTTCCCGGGGCCGGCTGCCGTGCCCGGGCCGGCCGGCGATGTGCAGCCAGGCCTGCAGCAGCCCCCGTTCGGCCACGCACAGCTGCAGATCGGTGGGCTCGGGCACCAAGCAGGCGTCACCGCGGATCAGGCCGGCGTCGAGCAGGGCCCTGGTGCCCCACCGGCCCCCCCGCTCCTCGTCGGCCACCAAGTGGAACACCAGGTTGCAGGCGGGGGCCCGGCCGGCCCGCTCCAACACGTCGAGTGCGCATATGGCCGCCGCGATCCCGCCTTTCATGTCGGCCGTGCCCCGCCCGTACAGCCGGCCGTCCACCACCTGGGGATCGAACGGGTGGCGCGACCAGGCCTCGGCATTGACCGGGACCACGTCGAGGTGCCCGTTGACGATCAGGGTCGGCCGGTCCGGGTTCGGGCCCTCGGGATGCTCCAACTCGGCCACCAGGGACATCCGGCCGGGAGCCGGCTCCACGGTCTGCCAGCGCGCCGCGCGCCGGTCGAGGGCGGCCCGCACCGCGTCCTCGATGGGTGCCTCGTTGCCCGGGGGGTTCCTCGTGTCTATGGCGACCAGGGAGCGGGTCAGCTCCACCACCCGCTCCTGGTCGACGTATTCGGCGAGAGAAGCCACGGGTAGAGCGTAGAACCAGGAGGGGGCCATACTGGTCGGCCATGCCGCCGGCCCGTGACCCCGCCACGTTGTACCGTGCCGCCACCCAGGGTGACCGGGCCGCCCTGGGCCGCCTGCTGTCCCTGGTGGAGCGGGGCGGCGGGCCGGCCCGCCAGGTCGGTCGGCTGAGCTTCGCCGCGGGCCAGGCCGAGCACGTGGTCGGCATCACCGGGCCCCCGGGCGCCGGCAAGTCGACCCTCACCGACCGCCTGATCACCGAGGTGCGGGCCCGGACCGACGCTCCGGTGGGAGTGCTGGCCATCGACCCCTCGTCGCCTTTCTCCGGGGGGGCGATCCTGGGGGACCGCATCCGCATGCAGAGTCACGCCCTGGACCCCCAGGTGTTCGTGCGCTCCATGGCCACCCGCGGTCATCTCGGTGGCCTGGCCCTGGCCGCCCCCGAGGCCATCCGGGTGCTGGCCGCCTGTGGGCGCCGGTTGGTGCTGGTGGAGACGGTCGGCGTGGGTCAGGTGGAGGTGGAGATCGCCGGAGCGGCCGACACCACCGTGGTGGTGGTCAACCCGGGATGGGGCGACGCGGTGCAGGCGGCCAAGGCCGGTCTATTGGAGGTGGCCGACGTGTTCGCCATCAACAAGGCCGACCGCCCCGGGGCCGAGGAGACCAGGCGGGACCTCGAGGCCATGCTCGACATGAACATGCACATGGGCGCCTGGCGCCCGCCAGTGGTCACATGTGTGGCCGCTACCGGCGACGGGGTGCCCGAGCTGTGGACATCCATCCACGACCACAGGTCCTACCTGCAAGACAGCGGCGAGCTGGTGGTGAGGAGGCAGAAGCGCCTCTTGGACGAGCTCCACCGGGTCCTGATCGCCAACCTGGAGCACCAGGCCCAGACCGCCGAACAAGGCGACCGGTGGGAACAAGCGAAGACGGCGCTATTGAAGCGCGAGGTGGACCCCTACGAAGCGGCGGAAGCTCTTTCGACCACCAAATGAAAGTGGCTGGCAGGACTGGCGGGAATCGAATCCCGACAGTCACCTGTCATGCCCACGCGATGCACCCCATCTCGACCGGCTGCACCAGATCGGGGTGGGAAGGGACTATCCGCACCGTGTAGCCGTGGCGCCCGGAGCGGTTGCAGACGAACGATCCTTCGTAGCGGTAGGGCCCCGTGTCGGATCGGCGGGGCCCGGCCAGGGCGAGGCGCACCACGTGGGTGTCGATCAGCTCCTCGCCGCCACCGACTGGACCATGGACCAGCTCGACGGCCACGTCGTCGGGGGTGAGCGACCCGAGCTCGACCGAGACCGCCACCGACCGGCGCCCGCCCAGGTCGACCAGGCCGGTGCCCTCGTCCTGCTCCACGTCGAGCACCTTGACGTCGGGCCAGGCCCCCCCGACGCGCCGTTTCCACGCGGACAGGGAACGAGCCCGGGCGTAGCCGTCCCCCGCCAGGGCATCGGTCTGCAGGGCGGTCGGCTCGTACATGTCGTGGACGTAGTCCTTCACCATCCGCGACGCCATCACTTTGGGGCCGAGCGAGCAGATCGACGCCTTGACCCGCGAGACCCACTCACGGGGGTAGCGACCGCCCCGGCGGTCATAGTAGAGGGGCACGATCTGGCCTTCGAGTATCTCGAACAAGCTGTTGGCCTCCACTTCGTCGCGGTGGGCCAGGTCGGGGATCTGCTCGGCCGAGGAGATGGCCCAACCGTTGGAGCCGTCGAACATCTCGTCCCACCAGCCGTCGAGGATGGACAGGTTGAGGGCCCCGTTGAGGGCCGCCTTCTCGCCACTGGTGCCGCTGGCCTCCATGGGTCGGCGCGGGGTGTTCAGCCATACGTCGCTGCCCTGGTACATCATGCGGGCCACCGAGATGTCGTAGTTCTCGATGAAGGTGATGCGGTGGCGCACCGCCGGGTCGCGCGAGAAGCGGGCTATCTGGGCGATCATCTCCTTGCCCAGGTCGTCGGCGGGGTGGGCCTTGCCGGCGAATACCAGCTGGACCGGATTGTGCTCGTCGAGCAGGAGGGCCCGGAGGCGGTCGGTCTGGGAGAAGAGGAGGGTGGCCCGCTTGTAGGTGGCGAACCGGCGGGAGAAGCCCACGATGAGGAAGCGGGGATCGAGGACCTCGTCGACCCACGCCGCGTCCGAGAGGGACACGCCCCGCTCGTGCAGGGAGGACCGAAGGCGCTCCCGCACGAAGTCGACGAGGGCTTCCCGGCCCTGCTCGCGCGCCCGCCACACCTCGTCGTCGCGCGCCGACCGGATGCCGGCCCACTCGTCGGGCCCGGCGTCGTCCCAGGCCGGCGATACGTACTTGGAGTAGAGGTCGTCCATCTGCGAGGAGACCCAGGTGCGGCCGTGGACCCCGTTGGTGATGGACCGGATGGGGACCTCCTCGGTCGGCACCAACGGCCAGAGACCCCGGAACATCTCCCGGCTGGTCCGGCCGTGCAGGGCGGCCACCCCGTTGGAGTGTCCGGCCAGGCGCAGCCCCATCACCGCCATGTTGAACGGCTCGTCGGGCGCATCGTCGGGGAAGTGGCCGAGCGACATCAGTGTGTCAATCGAGATCCCACATTCGAGGGCCCAGTCCGAGAAGTAGCGCTCCATCATCTCGCGGGGGAAGCGGTCGATGCCGGCCGGCACGGGGGTGTGGGTGGTGAAGACGGTCCCGGACCGGGCCGCCTCCACCGCCTCGTCCCAGCTCAGCCCGTCGTCGACGATGAGCCGCCGGATGCGCTCCAGGCCGAGGAACCCGGCGTGGCCCTCGTTGGTGTGGAACACCTGGGTGTCGACCCCGATCGCGTCCAGAGCCTTGACACCGCCGATCCCGAGCAGGATCTCCTGGCGGATGCGGTGCTCCGGTCCTCCGCCGTAGAGGCGGTCGGTGACCGACCGCTCCTCCGGCCCATTGGGTTCGACGTCGGCGTCGAGCAGGTAGAGCTTGACCCGGCCGACCTGCGCCAACCACACCTGGGCCTCGAGCACGGTCCCGGCCAGGTGGACCGACACCCGCACGCCGTCCACCAGTTCGAGGGCCATGGCGTGGGGGTCGAGGACCGGGTAACGCTCTTCCTGCCAGCCCTCGGAGTCCAGGTGCTGGCGAAAGTACCCCATGCGGTACATGAGGCCCACCCCCACGAGCGGCACGCCCAGGCTGCTCGAAGCTTTGAGGTGGTCGCCGGCCAGGACGCCGAGGCCGCCCGAGTACTGGGGCAGAGCCTCGGCGATACCGAACTCGGGGGAGAAGTAGGCGACTCCCCGCAGGGGGCTGTCGGTGCGCGACTGGAACCACCGCCGCCCACCGGAGTAGCGGCGCAGCTCGTCGTGCATCTCGGCGAGGAAACCCATGAACCCGGGATCGGCGGCCAACTGGTCGAGGCGCTGCCGGTCGACCAGGCCGAGCAGGCGCACCGGGTCGTGGAAGGTGCTTTCCCAGATCTGCGGATCCACCCAGCGGAACAGGTCCCGGGTGCGGTTGTCCCAGGCCCACCGCAGGTTGAAGGCCAGATCCTGGAGCGGGGCCAGGGCCTCTGGTAACCGGGCGCGGACCGTGAAGCTGCGGAGCGCTCTCATCATCGGTCAAGCTACAGGGTGCGCGAGGGGGGAGATTTCGCCCGACCCGGCGCGGGTAGCGTGGGCGGCGTGACCGGACGCCTCGTCATCGAGGACATCAGGCCTCGAACCCCGCACCCCAGCCACAACGCCAAGGCGGTCGTAGGCGAGCGCATACGGGTGACGGCCGTGATGTTCCGGGACGGGCACGACCCCATCGAGGGACGGGCCCTCCTCTACGCCGAAGGCCGACCCGACCCGGTGGACACGGCTCCGCTCGAGCCTCTGGGCAACGACGAGTGGGAGGCCACGGTCACCGCCTCGGACGTGGGCCGCCACCGGATCGAGGTGCAGGGCCACACGGTCCGCTTCGGCATGACCGGGGAGGTACTGGGATTCGACGACGCGCTGGACCTGACCACCTCGGAGCCGATCCGGCTGTGGGTGGACCGGGAGCGGGCGCTGGTGGGGGCCTGGTACGAGTTGTTCCCGCGCTCGTACGGCGGGTTCAAAGGGGTCAAGATGCGGGTGCCGGAGCTGGCCGCCATGGGGTTCGACGTGCTCTATGTCCCGCCCATCCACCCCATCGGCCGGACCTTCCGAAAGGGCCCGGACAACACGCTGCGAGCCGGCCCCGACGACCCCGGCAGCCCCTGGGCCATCGGCTCCGAGGAGGGGGGCCACACCGCCATCCATCCGGACCTCGGCACCGCGGACGACCTGGCCGATCTGATCAGCGAGCTGCGGGCCAACGGCATGGAGCTGGCGCTCGACTACGCCCTTCAGTGCTCGCCCGACCATCCGTGGGTGAAGGGGCATCCGGAGTGGTTCCACCACCGCCCGGACGGCACCATCGCCTGCGCCGAGAACCCGCCCAAGATCTACCAGGACATCTACCCGCTGAACTTCTGGCCGGAAAAAGAGAAGGACCGGAAGGCCATGTGGTCGGCGTGCAAGCAGATCTTCGACCACTGGATCTCCTTCGGGGTGCGCATATTCAGGGTGGACAATCCCCACACCAAACCGATGGCCTTCTGGGAGTGGGTGATCGCCGAGGTGCAGGCCGAGCACCCCGACGTGCTGTTCCTGGCCGAGGCCTTCACCCGGCCCCACGTGATGGCCCGGCTGGCCGAGTCCGGCTTCTCGCAGAGCTACACCTACTTCACCTGGCGTACCGAGCAGCACGGCGAGGAGGGGCTGTGGGCCTACATGGACGAGCTGGCCCACGGACCGGTGGCGGACTACATGCGCCCCAACTTCTGGCCCAACACCCCGGACATCCTCTCGGGGCCGCTGCGTAACGGACCGCCGAGCGCCTTCGCCCTCCGCTACGTGCTGGCCGCCACTCTGGCACCTTCGTACGGCGTCTACTCCGGTTACGAGCTGTACGAGAACCAGCCGGCGTCGGAGACCAACGAGGAGTACCTCCACTCGGAGAAGTACGAGATCCGCCGGCGCGATTACGACCAGCCCGGCTCGCTGGTCCCGCTGATGAGCGCGGTCAACCGGATACGGCGTTACCACCCGGCGTTCGCACGGCTGAGGTCGACCACCTTCTTCCCGACCACCAACCCCCGGGTCGTGGCCTACAGCAAGGCGAGCGACGATGGCTCGGACCGTGTCCTGGTGGTGGTCAACCTGGACCCCCACGACACCCAAGAAGCCTTCATCCACCTCGATCTCGGTCAGCTCCGTCTGCCCGCCACCAGCTCCTATCTGGTCTACGACGAGTTGTCGCAGGAGACCTACACGTGGGCCGGCGCCGATCCCTTCGTCAGGCTGGACCCGGCCAACCGCGTGGCCCACATTTTTTCCCTGAATCTCTCGACGGAGCGGCCGTGACCAACTGGTTCCAGACAGGCGTCTTCTACGAGGTCCTGGTCCGGGGCTTCTACGACGGCAATGGGGACGGTACCGGCGACCTGCCCGGGCTCACGTCCAAGCTGGACTACCTCCAGTGGTTGGGGGTGGACTGCCTCTGGCTTCTGCCCTTCTACCAGTCACCGCTTCGTGACGGGGGCTACGACATCAGCGATTTCTGGACCATCCTGCCGGAGTACGGCGACCTGGCCGACGCGGTGGAGCTGGTGGAGGAGGCCCACAAGCGGGGTATCCGGGTGATCGCCGACCTGGTCATGAACCACACCTCCGATCAGCATCCGTGGTTCCAGGAGTCCCGCATGGACCGCACCAACTCGAAGGCGGACTGGTACGTGTGGAGCGACACCGACGACCGCTACGGCGACGCCCGCATCATCTTCGTGGACACCGAGAAGTCCAACTGGACCTTCGACCCCCAGCGGGGCCAGTTCTTCTGGCACCGGTTCTTCTCCCACCAGCCGGATCTCAACTACGACAACCCTGAAGTGGCGGACACCATGATCGACGTCTGCCGTTACTGGCTGGACATCGGCCTCGACGGGTTCCGCCTGGATGCCGTCCCCTACCTGTTCGAGCGGGAGGGGACCAACTGCGAGAACCTGCCCGAGACCCACGAGTTCCTCAGGCGGCTGCGCAAGGAGGTCGACGCGCTGTACCCCGGACGGCTGCTGCTCGCCGAGGCCAACCAGTGGCCGGAGGACGTGGTCGAGTACTTCGGCGACGGCGACGAGTGCCAGATGTGTTTCCACTTCCCGGTGATGCCCCGCATGTTCATGGCTGTCCGGCGCGAACAGCGCTACCCCATCACCGAGATCCTGGCCCGCACCCCGGAGATCCCGTCCAACTGCCAGTGGGGCATCTTCTTGCGCAACCACGACGAGCTGACCCTCGAGATGGTCACCGACGAGGAGCGCGACTACATGTGGGCGGAGTACGCCAAGGACCCCCGCATGAAACGCAACATCGGCATCGGGCGTCGGCTGGCCCCGCTGGTGGAGAACGACCGTCGGGTGGCCGAGCTGCTGCACGCCCTGCTCTTCTCCTTCCCGGGCTCGCCGATCCTCTACTACGGCGACGAGATCACCATGGGTGACAACATCTACCTGGGCGACAGAGACGGGGTCCGCACGCCCATGCAGTGGTCGCCCGACCGCAACGCGGGTTTCAGCACGGCCGACTTCGCCCAGCTGTACCTGCCCCCGCTCATGGATCCGGTCTATGGGTTCCAGGCGGTCAACGTCGAGGCCAACATGCGCAACCCCAGTTCCTTTCTGCACTGGATGAAGCGCATGCTCGACGTTCGCAAGCAGCACCCGGTGTTCGGCAAGGGGTCGTTCGAGGTCGTAACCCTGGAGAACCCGTCGGTCCTGGCCTATGTCCGGACCCTCGAGGAGTCCGACCGCCCGGTGCGGGCGGGCGACGACGGCGGGCGGGTCGAGGTCGGGCCGGACATCGTCCTGTGCGTGTGCAACCTGTCGAAGCTGGCCCAACCGGCGGAGTTGCCCCTGCAGAAGTGGGGGGGGATGGTGCCGATCGAGCTGCTCGGCCGGGTGCCCTTCCCCCGCATCGGGGAGCTGCCCTACTTCATAACCCTGGCTCCCTACAGCTTCTACTGGTTCGAACTGGTGGGGCCGCCGGCCGGAGGTCAGTAGCGATGCTGGACCGATTCCCCGAAGAGTTGACAAAGGCACTGCCCAAATACTTGGTGGCCCAGCGCTGGTACGCCGGCTCCGAACCGCCTCCCTCCTCGGCGGTGCAGGTGTCTTCGAGCCGCCGTCTGTGGAGTGACGGGGCCGACCACGAGATGTGGCAGCTGCTCGTCGGGGTGGCCGGTGAGTGCTACCAGCTGGTTCTGGGCGTGCGCCCGGCCGGGGAGACGGCCGATTTCCTGCACGGCCACGAGAGCTCGGTGCTGGGCTCGACCGACGGGGTCTTCGTATACGACGCGGCGTGGGATTCCGAGCTGGCCAAGATCCTGCTCGAGGTGGCTTCGGGTGGCCGGGAGAAGGCCGGGCGTTCCCGACCCATGTCCGCCGAGCAGTCCAACACCTCGATCGTCTACGACGACCGCCTCATCCTCAAGCTGTTCCGCCACCTCCGGCCGGGTCGCAACCCGGACGTGGAGGTCACCTCGGCCCTGGTCGGGGCCGGGTTCGCCCACGTGGCCACCCCCTTGGTGGACTGGCACGACGACACCTACGACCTGGCCTTCGGCCAGCAATTCCTGTCCGGGGGCGCCGACGGCTGGGCGCTGGCGCTGACCTCGCTGCGCAACCTCTACAGCAGCCCGAGCGTCGAGACGCCGGGCGAGGCCGGCGGCGACTTCGCGGCCGAGGCCGAGCGCCTGGGCCGGGTCACGGCCGAGATGCACGTGGCACTGCACCGGGCCTTCGGTGCGGCGTCCAAGGACGATGCGGCGTCGGGGTGGCGCCGACTGGTCGAGGGGCTGCCGAGCCGCCTGGCCCGGGCCGGAGGTCACCTGGACCGGGATCTGCTCGCCGCCTCCGGCCCACTGCTGGAGCGGCTGGCGGCCGTCACCGACCCTGGACCGGCGATACGGGTGCACGGCGACTACCACCTGGGGCAGGTGATGCGTACCGACCTCGGCTGGTACGTCCTCGACTTCGAGGGGGAGCCGACCAAGCCGGTCGAGGAGCGGATCGTGCCGGCCTCGGTGTTCAAAGACGTCACCGGCATGCTGCGCTCACTCCACTACGCCTCCCGTCGCGCCCTGGTGGAGCGGGCGGTGGCCGACTGGGCCGACATGGTGTCGACCGCCCGGATGTGGGAGGCCCACAATCGGCAGGCGTTCCTGGAGGGCTACCGGCGTCACGACGAGGTGGCCCCTCTGCTGCCCGACGCCCAGGCGTCGGCCGCGGTGATGAGCGGCTACGAACTGGACAAGTGCCTGTACGAGCTCGAGTACGAGCTGTCCCACCGGCCGGAATGGGTAGCTATACCTGTCGACGCCCTCGAATGGCTGGTCGAAGGAGGCGCAGATGACTGACCGAGAGCTGGAGCTGGTCGTGGCCGGCCGTCACGGCGACCCCCACCGGGTGCTGGGCCGCCACGACGGAGTGGTACGTGCCTACCGCCCGGGGGCCGAGAGGATGCGGCTCTTCCCGGCTGGCCGGGCCGCCGCGGTGGACATGAAGATGACCCACCCGGCCGGCCTCTTCGAGGGCCGCTTGGACGCCGAGGACGAGTCGGCGGTCTATGAGCTCGAGGCCGACTACGCCCGGGCCGGGGACCGGACCACCTTTCGGTTCTGTGACCCCTACGGGTCGTGGCCCACCCTCGGCGATCTGGACCTGCACCTCTTCGGGGAGGGTCGCCACCATCGCCTGTGGGAGGTGCTCGGAGCGCATTGCCGCGTCCACGACGCGATGGCGGGCGTCTCGTTCGCGGTCTGGGCCCCCAACGCCAAGGCGGTACGGGTGGTTGGCGACTGGAACTTCTGGGACGGTCGGGTCCACCAGATGCGGTCGCTCGGGGCCTCGGGAGTGTGGGAGCTGTTCATCCCCGGGGTGGCGGCCGGCGCCCGCTACAAGTACGAGCTGGTCACGGCCGACGAGCGGGTCATCCTGAAGACCGATCCCATGGCCTTTTCGATGGAGCGCCCGCCGGCCACCGCCAGCGTCGTGGTCGGCGACGCGGGCCACGAGTGGGGTGATGCCGACTGGCTGGCCCGGCGGGCCGGGGCCGACCTGCTCCACTCGCCGGTGTCCATCTACGAGATGCACGTCGGCTCGTGGAGGTGGACCACGCAGGACGACGGTGGCCGCCGCCCGCTCACCTACCGGGAGCTGGCCGACGAGCTGCCCGCCTACGTGAGCGACCTGGGATTCACCCACGTCGAGCTCATGCCCATGGCCGAGCATCCCTTCAGCGGGTCGTGGGGCTACCAGGTGTCGGGCTACTACGCCCCTACCGCCCGCTTCGGTTCGCCCGACGATTTCCGGCATCTGGTGGATGCGCTCCACCGGGCCGGGATCGGCGTGGTCGTGGACTGGGTGCCGGCCCACTTCCCCAAGGACGAATTCGCCCTGGCCCGCTTCGACGGGACCGCTCTGTACGAGCACAGCGATCCCCGTCAGGGTGAGCACCAGGACTGGGGCACGCTCATCTTCAACTTCGGCCGCAACGAGGTACGCAACTTCTTGCTGGCCAACGCCCTCTACTGGGTCGAGCAGTTCCACATCGACGGCCTCCGGGTGGACGCGGTCGCCTCGATGCTCTACCTCGACTACTCCCGCCAGCCCGGGCAATGGGTCCCGAACCGATTCGGAGGCCGGGAGAACCTGGATGCGGTGAGCTTCTTGAAGGAGGTCAACGAGACCGTCTTCGGGCTCTATCCGGGGGTCACCGTGATGGCCGAGGAGTCCACCGCCTGGCCCGGCGTGTCCCGCCCCACCTACCTCGGCGGTCTGGGCTTCGGCTTCAAGTGGAACATGGGCTGGATGCACGACACTCTCGACTATTTCAGCCACGACCCGGTGCACCGGCGCTACCACCACAGCGAGCTCACGTTCGGCCTGATCTACGCCTGGTCGGAGAACTTCGTGCTGCCGCTGTCGCACGACGAGGTGGTACACGGCAAGGGCTCGCTGCTCAACAAGATGCCGGGGGACCGCTGGCAGCAGCTGGCCAACCTCCGGGCCCTCTACTCGTGGATGTGGGCCCATCCGGGCAAGCAGCTGCTCTTCATGGGAGCCGAGTTGGCGCCCGAGCGGGAGTGGGACCACGAGCAGGAGCTGGACTGGTGGATCCTCGACCGCTGGGAGTCGCACCGGGGCGTGCGGGATCTGCTGCGGGCGCTCAACTCGCTCTACGGCGAGCTCCCCGCCCTATGGGAGCGCGATGACGACCCGCAGGGCTTCCAGTGGGTCGACGCCGACGACAGCGACCAGAGCGTCATCTCCTTCCTGCGGCTGCCGGCTGACGGCGACCCGACCCGGGCCGTGCTGTGTGTGGCCAATCTGACGCCGGTGCCCCGCCACGGCTACCGGATCGGCTTACCGGCCGGCGGGCGGTGGCGGGAACTGCTCAACTCCGACGCCGCCGAGTACGGGGGCGGGGGAGTGGGGAACCTGGGCGGCACCGATGCGTCGGAGCGGCCGTGGCACGGCCGGCCGTGGTCGGCGGAGCTGACCCTTCCCCCGCTGGGGGTGCTCTGGCTCACGCCGGGCTAGGGGAATTTCGGGCAACTTTCGGCCCCTACGGTGCGTATGGATGGATGTGACTTCACTTTGTTCCATGGCCTCCGTATCCTGACCCCGTGAGTAGCGGGCCGGTCGGTAAGCATGCCGCCCCCCGCCGTGAGGGATGGGCCCGCTCCAAGTGGGCGCTGATCGTCGGGGTGATGGTGGTCGTCGCAGGAGTGGCCGGCGGGGTGGTGGCCATCGCCGCCAACCAGGGCCCTTCCGCGGCGCAGAAGCGGGCCCAGGCGGAGGCCGTGGCGGCGGCCCAGAGGGCGGCCCAGGAGGCGGCCATCCACCAGACCCAGGCCGCCCTGCTGCAGTCGATCACCGTCACGCCGGCCTCCGGTACGGCCAACGTGGCGCTCGACTCGGCGGTGACCGTGTCGACGTCTTCGGGCACGCTGGCCGCAGTGAAGGTGGTGAGCGC
>JAKBAX010000002.1 GCA_021808785.1 Actinomycetes bacterium
CTCGACGGTGACACCCGGAAGCGGCTCGTATGGGACAATGCGGTCGAGCTGTATGGTCTGGACGTCCCGGTCTCGGACTCTGCCCTCACCGTGGCCTGACCAGGAGCCACCGCCGGCGCGCCGGCGCGTGGTGAGCAAGCAGAATTCGACGGGAGATCAGCCTCTGCCTGCGATTCGGGACGATCGGCTCTGGCGGGGATCGACCATCGGCGCCAATGTGGGAGATGTCTTGGAGGAGTCCGATGGTCTTTGCTGATCGTGTCGATGCCGGTCGACGTCTCGGCGCAAGATTGAAGCACCTGCGGCGGGAACCGGTGGTGGTGCTCGGCCTTCCTCGCGGAGGGGTGCCGGTCGCCTACGAGGTGGCCAAGGCGCTCGACGCACCGCTCGATGTCATCCTGGTCCGCAAGCTCGGGGTGCCATTCCAGCCCGAACTGGGCCTCGGGGCCATCGGCGAGAACGGTGTCCGGGTCATAAACGACCAGATCGTCGAGTTGGCGAAGGTGTCGGACGAAGAGCTCGCCGCCTTGGAAGCTCGCGAGCGGGGGGAGTTGGAGCGTCGCGCCCGCCGATTTCGAGGCGATCGCCCGATGATCACATTGCGGGGCCGCACCGCTCTGGTCGTAGACGACGGCATCGCCACCGGCTCGACGGCTCGCGCCGGCTGCCTGGTCGCCCGAGCCCACGGAGCGAGGAGAGTAGTGCTCGCCGTGCCTGTGGCGCCGCCGGGTTGGGATCCAGGCATCGGGAAGGAGGTCGACGAGTTCGTCTGTGTGGACACACCCGACCCCTTCTTTGCCATCGGCCAGTTCTACCGGGACTTCTCCCAGACCTCTGACGACGAGGTCGTCGCCTGTCTCGAGCGTGCCGCCGGTGCCGTAGCCCCGAGCGTCGAGGTGGGCGGAAGCGATGAGGAGGATCCGGTACGGCGCGACGAGGAGGTCGAGGTCCTTGCCGGTCCGGTCCGCCTGGCAGGTCATCTCACCCTGCCTGAGCAAGCAGGTGGGATCGTCGTCTTCGCCCACGGCAGCGGCAGCAGCCGCCACAGCCCCCGCAACCGTTTCGTCGCCACTGTGCTGAATCAGGCCGGGCTCGCCACGCTGCTGTTCGACCTGCTCACCGTGGAGGAGGAGCACCAACGGGCCAACGTGTTCGACATCGAGAAGCTCGCCCAGCGCCTCGGCGACGTCACCCGGTGGCTGCGCCTCCAGCCCGAGGGGAGCAATCTTCCCGTCGGCTACTTCGGGGCCAGTACAGGCGCCGGCGCCGCGCTGTGGGCGGCGGCAGACCCCAGCGCTCACATCAAGGCTGTCGTGTCACGCGGCGGCCGCCCCGACCTGGCCTGGTCGCGCCTGAGCGCCGTCACAGCTCCCACGCTGCTCATCGTGGGCGGCCACGACCAACTCGTCCTCGACCTGAACCGTCAGGCTCAGAGCCAGCTGCACTGCGAGAATCGGCTCACCGTGGTCCCCGGCGCCACCCACCTCTTCGAGGAGCACGGCACCCTGCAAGCCGCCGCGGAAGCGGCCCGCGACTGGTTCGTCGGCCACCTGGCCCCTACCGGTCACCCCGTAGGCCAGAGCCCTTCTGGGACCCATCTCGGTGGCCGCTTCTCCATGAACGCCTGCATGCCTTCCCTCGGCTCATCGGATTCGGCGAGGGAGGCAAACATGGTCTGGTAGTCGATGAGGCCGTAGCGCTCATTCAGCATCCGCTTTACATGCATGCGGGCGCTCGGGCCTGTCTGCAGTATCTCTTTTACCGCGACGAGCGCTTCGTCGCGGAGCTGATCGTGTGGAACCACCCTCGAGATCACTCCCAGCCGCAGGGCTTCCGCAGCGTCGAACCGCCGCCCCGACAGCAGAAGATCCCGAGCGACGGCGATACCAACGTGGGCCGGCAGCACCGCCGCGTAAGTGGCGTCGACGATACCTCGAAGCAGTTCCGGCGCCCTGAAGGTGGCGCGGTCGCTGGCAACACAGATGTCGGAGAGCATGGCGACCAGCAGGCCGCCCGCTTGACAGATGCCGTTGACCGCCGCCACGACCGGCGCCCGACTGTCCCGGATGGTCAAGAAGGGGAGGATCTCGTGGCCGATATCGGGCACCGGCTCGTCCTCTTGGTTGCTCCGTCCACCTAGATCACCCCCCGCCGAGAAGACATCGCCCGAGCCGGTGATCACCAGTGCTGCCAGATCGGGATCCCGGTTGACCAGGTGCACCGCCCGCTTGATCCCGAAGTACATGGCCGGGGTGAAGGCGTTTCGGGCCTCCGGGCGATCGATGATGCACCAGGCAATCGGACCGTCCCGCTCCAGACGCAGGCCGGCGGCTCCGAGCTCGCTCATCACCGTGAGCTTACAACTCGTGCTCGTCCGCCGGTCACGACACTCCACCACGTCTGGTAAGGCTCCAACGTGACAGCCCAGCTACTCCTAGCGCCCGGACTGCCAGGCACTCGCCTTCGTCAAGGCTATTGGCCGAGTGGCGCACGTGGGTCGCGTCCCATGAAGGCGGCAAGGCGTTCCCAATCCGTCGCTCCGGGAGCTGGCGTCACCTCCGCGGCGAATGGCACCCCTGGACCGACCATGTCGCGGTAGTGAGGTTTGACCATGGCACGCGCCCCCTCCAGCGCCGGCACGGCGAGACTCGCATCCAACCTGTCGAGCTGTCCGGTGGCCCGGGC
Source organism: Actinomycetes bacterium (assembly GCA_021808785.1). Taxonomy (GTDB): domain Bacteria; phylum Actinomycetota; class Acidimicrobiia; order Acidimicrobiales; family Palsa-688; genus JAKCDU01. The sequence continues at coordinate 2,686 of JAKBAX010000002.1, forward strand.
CAGGTCCCAGGCGTGTCCGGCCAGCTCTGCCAGGTACATGTCCACCAGGTTTGCGCCCGTGTACACCTCACCCCACGGCATGGTGAAGTTGGACGACCACCCGGAATCGTCGCTCCACGCCTGTGCCGCCTCTTCAGCGGCGCGACGTAGCTGATCGGGTGCTCTGGACAGCTCCACGTGAGGGGACTCGTCTCCGGGAGGGGGCGTCTGCCCTCGGCCGAGAGCAGCCGCCCGATTGGCCGCCTCGACGAGGTGGTCGATGAGCCCGGCCACGTCGTAGCTGGGGCACGGGGTCGGGCCGGCAAGTTCGCCGGGTTCGACGCCCGAGACGATCACCGCAGCATTCTCGTATGCATTCAGCAGCATGCCTCGACGGCCGGGGTGGGCCATGGGGAGTTCCTCCTCGGACCGTCAGGTTAGCTACGTCGGTGGCCGGCCGAGCCGACCGGGCGCGAAATGGCGCCGGGAGCCGGCTCGCTCAGAGGATGAAGGGCACGAGCATCTTGGTCGAGTGCTTGTACGCCGGGTAGGCGTCGGGAAACTGCTCGGTCAGGTAGCGCTCCTCGACAGTTGCACTGTAAAGGAAATAGACCCCGGCCAGGGCTACGGCGATCAGCCATAGCCAACTCAGCGCCACTGCAGTACCGATCCCGGCAACGAGGATGCCCGAGTAGATCGGGTGGCGGACCAGGTGGTACGGGCCGCTGGTCACGAGCTCTGGTTCGTCCTTCTGGGTCATCGGTGTTCCCCAGTTGCGCCCTATGTGTGCCCGGGCCCAGATGGCGAATGCCAATCCGAGCGGGCACAGACCAAGCCCGAGAGCTGAGCGCCACGGTGCCGTGTTGAGTCCGTGGCCGCGGAAGACTCCGGAGCGGACCAAGATCACGACGATGACCACGATCACGGCCCTGATCCGCAGTTCCCGCGACCATGGAACCCGGCCCCTCTTCATAGAGAACGCGGCCACGAGCCAGTACAACCAGAAGGCCCCCCACCCGACCGCGAACACGACCTCGACGGCACGCACCAGGAGCCAGAGTGCCACACGGCCGCCTGGCAGGCGATCGAGGGTAGGTAAGGACCGGGCATGGACGTGGTGGCACGAGTCACCTCGAAGGGTCAGGTCACGGTCCCCAAGGCCGTTCGTGACGCGCTCGGTACCTCCTACCCGTGGACCGCGGTAGCCGCTTCAAAGGGCGTGGTCAGCACCCGGTTCCTGGCTCGGTCATGCCGGCTTCTGGGAGATGAACCGGTAGTGGTAGCCGAGCACGTCGGTTCTGGTGGCGGCGAAGCCCGCCGCGCTGAGTCGACGGGCGAGATCCTCGGGTCCAACCGGGTGGAAGGTATCCCCGGCGTGGCCGGCTCGGATCAAGTCCAGGTCGAGAGACTCTTGGCCGACGAAGATGCCGCCGGGGCGCAGGACTCGGTGAACTTCGGCGAAGAGGCGATCTTGGTCGTCGGCCGAGCTCATGTGGTGCAGGACCGAGAAGCAGGCGACGGCTGTGTAACGCTCGGCCGGCAGGCCGGTCCTGGTCGCGTCTGTAACGATAACTTCGACATTCGTCCCCGCGAGGCGCTTGCTGAGGACATGGCCCAATTCCGGATCCACTTCGATAGCGGTGAGCCGGGGGATCCGTTGGCGGAGCAGGTCGGTGGTCAAGCCTGGACCCGGGCCGATCTCCAGCACGTCGCCTCCCAAGTCGCCGGCCGACTCGATCCAGGGCAACAGCTCGGATTGGAGCGCCTGCGCCCATTCAGGACTGGACAGGTATTGCAAGTGGGATTCGTTCACCCACCGGTTGTACGATGCCTGACCGATGGCTGTCTCGGCTGGCGCGGCCAACAAAGTGACCAAACCGGCCAGGATCGGCCACGGGGATGTTCGCGGCTGCTCCCCTGTGCTATCTGGTACCTACCCCTTCGAGATCGGCGATGAACTCATCACCGGCTGGCACCACCATGACCTTCACCAACTCGAATACGCCTTCGAAGGTGTGGCGCAAGTCGAAACTGCCTCCGCCCGCTATTTGCTCCCACCCCAGCAGGCCATCTGGATAACAGCCGGGACGGACCACTGCACGACCCTGACCCGGGTGCGTACCGTCTCTGCGTTCTTCGATCCCGCCCTGGAGGTCCAGGCCGGGGAGCGGGTCCGGGTGCTGGCGGTGCCTGCGGTCATCCGGGAAATGCTGCTCCACGCTATGCATTTCACTGCCGCCCACCAAGGCGAGGCCATCACCATCAACGACGTATGCGTGCCGATCGGGACCTCGCAACGGTCACTGCGTCGGGCGTTCGCGACCGAAGCAGGCATGCCCTGGCGCCAATATCTCCTCCAAAGCCGGCTCCTGCAAGCCATGGCCCTGCTCGCTCAGCCAACGCCGAACGTGCTCGCCGTGGCCATGACCGTCGGATTCGAGAGCATGAGCGGGTTCACACGCTCCTTCCGGCACTACACAGGCGAAACACCACTCACCTACCGACAACGAGTGCTGATCAATCATGTTGCGCCCGCGCGATAGGCGCGCTTCCGACCTGATCGGCGCGCTCATTGAGGCATCGAGGACGCCTGTCCGCCGGTATGCGACCGGATGGTGGATAGGCCAACCAGACAAGAGCCCGGCTCCTGCCGGCGTAGCCCAGCAGCTGGGCGAAGTTGCCCGCCAGGAGCCATCGGAGGCGCTACGACGCAGACCCGCGTCGAGATGGCTACCCGACTGACTGAACGTGGTCGTAGCCGTCCTCCGCCGTGGCCCGAGCAGTTCTCACCGACGATGCGAGCAACAAAGGTGTGGCGGCCCTCTCGTCAAGAATGAAGCGCCACCATCCGGTGTTTCGAGGCACCCTCCTCGGGGACGATCGGTCGCGTTGTTGGGATGGTTTCTTCGTACTGGGGTAGTACCTCCTCTGGTAGTATCGGGCGCATGGGCGTCGAGAAGATGAGCGTGTCATTCGACCTCGAGCTGGGCGAGGCCATCCGAGCGTCGGCGAGCAGCACTCACCAAAGTGTCTCGTCGTGGCTCGCCGAAGCCGCCCGCGACCGTCTACGCCTGGAAGCGCTTGGACAGGCAGTGGCCTCTTGGGAACAGGAGTTCGGCCCGCTGACCGACGCAGAGATTGCACACGCCGATCGCGTCCTACAACAACAGACCAAAAGGCGATCCGGAGCCGCCTAGATGGGTCTCGTACTCGACACCGGAGGGCTCATCGCGTTTGATCGCGGTGATCGCCGGGTCGCGGCCCTGGTCGAGGCAGCACGCCGTCGCCGCGACCGGGTGATCACATCCTCTGGGTGTGTCGCCCAGGCGTGGCGAGGTGCCGGCTCACGCCAGGCTCTCCTTTCCCGTCTTCTCAGAGGCACGACCGAGGTGGGACTCGACCGTCGCATGTCGCGGATCACAGGTGATCTGTGCGGATCGACCAAAACAGCCGACGTAGTCGACGCCCATGTCGCGCTCGTGGTCCAGGATGGTGACGTAGTGCTGACAAGTGATGTCAGCGACGTCCGTCGCCTACTCAGGTCGAGGGATATCCAAGCAGAGATAGTGCACTGCTGATCGCCCCCCGGTCCTCGAGATAGTGACCCACGGCCGGTCGGGGGCAGCCCGGCCCCCAACAGAGTCCGACCCTCGGAGGCAGGGTGGTTTAACGGGTCGCAGCCCGGCGTTCGGGAGTAGGTGCTCCTAGAACTTCACTGAACGATTGCTGGCCGGTGTTGCCGGCAGGTTTGGATGACAACGCGTTGGCACGTCTGCGTGGGGACGATCTCGGTAGCGTTGGGTGACGATTGTGACGTAACGCGGTTTGCGGCCGGGTCAGGCGGGACGCGGCGCGCTGAGAGCGGTCGCTGTTGTCGGCCCGGCGGAGTGCGATCATCGCGGCGGCGTCGGCGAGGTCGGCGACGGGTGGCGCCTGGACCCGCGGGAGCCGGTATGTCAGGGCCCGTGGGCTGGGGTCGTGCCACGGCTCGTTGAGCGTCCACGCCAGTTCCACGCGGGTCGACCACAGCTTCCCGCCGACCATCACAGGAACGGGACCGCAGGATGGTGGCCCAAGCTGAGCGAGCGTGCTCGCCCTCGGGAGTGTGTCAACGTGACCCTGCCATCTTGGACACCGGCTAACCGGACGGTCCGCGTCGTCAGTTTACCTTGACAAGGCGGCGGTGTCAGTGTAGATTGACATGTATGGATGTCGAGGATCTCAACCTGAGCCTCTCGTCCGACGACCCTGCAATCGGGCTTCGGGCGTCATTGGCGCTGCATCGCCTGGCTGAGAGGGTCGAGGCCATGCACGTCGCCGCGGCCCGGGAACAAGGCTGGTCGTGGCAGCAGATCGGAGACGCATTGGGCGTCACCCGCCAATCCGTGCACGCCAAGTACAACAAGGAGGCGTCATGACCGAATCTGTCGGCTCAGAGGTGCTTCACCCATGGGCTATCTATATGAGAGCCAGTGAAGAGGCTCGTCGCCGAGGTGATCGGCGAACGGGCACTGATCACCTACTGCTGTCCTTGCTGGAGGAGCCCTCGGTCGAAGGCGTGCTGGGCGTGAGCCTGCAGCAAGCTCGCCAGGTTCTTGATTCCCTCGATCACGAAGCATTAGGCGCCCTGGGGATGGCGTCCGGCGCCGACGCTCCCGCACTGGCGATGAGGGCCGTTCCGAAGAGGCCGACGATCAGAGATGTCATGCAGAGGGATCGCCTCCGCATGACCCCAGCGGCCAAGAAGGTGCTCGAGGAGTCGGTCAAGCCGCAGCGCCGAAAGACGCAGGTCACGGCCCAGCAAGTGTTGGCTCGGATCCTTGCTCTGCAACCACCGGATCCCGCTGCGGTACTGCTGGACGCTCTCGACGTGAACACCTCGGAAGTTCGGTGCCAACTGGATGGGAGTCCGCTCGTGACCTGATCGTCCAGCGACACTCTCGGACCCCAAACCACATGAGAGCGGCGCCACTGCCGGTCACGACGACAGCGACACCTCTGCCTCCGCGCTCACCCCGGCGATCCGACCGGAACGGGGCTGACGGGGCGCAGAATATCTGTCCGGCAGCCGGCGATCAGGGGCGACGCGAGCCGTCCGCGCTAGTGGGGCAGGCGTCTGCGAGGTTCTGGGGCGAGTCTTCGGTAGTAGCCGGCTAGCAGATCTATGTATCATGTGATACACCTTGTCGATATGGACTCGGCTGTGGCGCTACCTGAGGTGGACGAGCCGATCGGATCGTTCTTGCGCAGGCAGAGGCTCGCCGGGCGGCTCACCCAGGCGCAAGTGGCGTCCAGGGCCGGGGTGGCCCGGCCGAACCTGGCTGCTATCGAAGCGGGACGACGAACCGTGTCTCCGGAGATGGCTATCCGGCTTATGGACGCCATCCGTGGACGGGTCGCCCGCCGTCCCGTACTTGAAATGTCTCCACCCGTCCTACTCAACATCGAGCTAGCCCGGATTGCCGCCGGGCATGTCGCCCAGGATCCGGAATCCGCCCGGGTTGCCATGTCCGAGCTGCTGACCAAGCTGAGGGCTCGTGATGATGGCAGCTCAGCCATTTGGCTGGACGATTGGGAGGCCATCTTGGAACGCTGGGACTTAGTCGAAGTCATTTCCCTCCTGATTTCGACCGATCCTGAAGCCGTTGAGAGACGCAAAGTGTCACCCGTGAGCGCGGTCATCACCCCGACCGAGAGAGACGAGGCTGTTCGCGCAGCTCGAGAGTTCTGGCGTGCGACGCGACGAGTTTCGTGACGCCCTTCGCCGGGCGGCGGAGATCACCGGAGACATCGACCTGGTGGTCATCGGTTCGCAATCCATACATGGAGCGTTTGCTCCGGCCGTGCTCCCGCTTGCGGCTACGGCGTCGGGAGAGGTCGACATCATGGCGGCCCAAGACATCGAAGGTGGCAAGATGTGGCTGCTTGCCGGTCGGGGAGGGGGATCGGGTGATCTGGCCGAGATCGACGGGGTCGACATAACCACGGCGACCCTGCCTGAAGGTAGGGGGAAGGCGACCGTCTGATCGCCTTCCCCCTCGACGACCAGCCCGACGGTGTCATTGGATGGTGCCTCGACCCCCATGATCTGGTCGTCTCCAAGGCTGTTGCTGGTAGGGAGAAGGACCACCAATTTGTCGAGGCGCTGGTGAACGCAAACTTGGTCGATCCGGCCGTTTCCCTCGAGCGTCTCGCGGCCATCGACCCGGGCGGCCGTAAGCCTCAGACCGACGAGATAGAACGCGCCGGCGTATATCTCGCTTCCCTGCCTAGACCGGACCAACTCTACCGCCCGGCCGTCCGGGCAGCGCCTCGAGGCCGGCGGCACCCCACCCGTGACGACTTCCCCGCCCCTGCCGACATGTATGCGGATCTACGAGATGCTCGCACCGCCCGGACGCCAGCCATGGCACCTGACGCAAGGAACGACCCGCTTCCGAGCGACGACCGATAAGGACCCGGGTCCCGCTCGTTCGGGGACACCGAGTGCGCCTAGGCAGCTCAGTCTTATCGGGATACCGGGGTTCCCAACGCGCGCGGTTCCTACCTCCCCGGTTTAGGAGAAAGTCTGCGGCAGCGGACGAGTTCGGTTCCGGGGGGTGATGAGCAATGGCGGCACCGGTCAAAGCTCGCTGTCGGCGATGTTCCCCCGCTGACGTTCGAGGAACTCCCGCTCCGCTGGGTTCGACGTCAGTTCGATGGCTCGGGTGTAGGCGGCGAGCGCCTCGTCGGTGCGCCCGGCCCGGGCCAGCAGGTCCGCCCGGGCGGCGTGGTAAGGCTGGTAGCCATCGAGATCGACTCGGGTCAGCGCATCGAGTCCGGCCGATGGGCCCTCGAGGGAGCCAACCGCCACCGCCCGGTTCAAGGCCACGACTGGGTTGGGCCGGATGGCGTAAAGCTGGTCGTACAGGGTGACGATCTGGGACCAGTCGGTCGCCTCGGCCGACGGCGAATCGGCGTGCACCGCCGCGATGGCCGCCTGGAGCTGGAATGGTCCCGGCTGGTTGCGACGCAGGCAGGCCCGCACCAGGTCGTGGCCCTCCTCGATGAGAGCCCGTGTCCAGAGGCTGCGGTCCTGGTCGGTAAGGCGGACCATCGACTCGAGTGAGTCCACCCGGGCGGGCCGGCGGGCCTCGGTCAGCAGCATCAGGGCCAGGAGGCCCATAGCCTCCGGCTCGTCCGGCATGAGCGCGACAACGACCCGGCCGATCCGGATCGCCTCTGTCGAAAGGTCGGTCCGGGTCAAGCTCGTACCCGTCGTGGCCGTGTGGCCCTCGGTGTAGATCAGATAGATGGCGCCCAGCACAGCGGCGAGCCGGTCGGGCAACTCGGCAGCCCGGGGGATGCGGTAGGTGGCGTGGTTGTCGTGCAGCTTGCGCTTGGCCCGGACGATGCGCTGGGCCATGGTCGTCTCCGGGACGAGGAAGGCCCGGGCAATCTCTGCGGTCTCCAGGCCCCCGAGCAGGCGGAGGGTCAGCGCCACCTGGGAGTCGGCGGCCAGGGCCGGGTGACAGCAGAGGAACATGAGGCGCAGCTGGTCGTCGGCCACGACGACGACGAAGGCGTCCAGGTCGGCGATTTCGGGATTGTGGTCCGGGTCCATGGCCTCTGAATGCAGTCGGTGGGCGGCGTGATGCCGATCGGTGCGGGTCGCCTCCCGGCGTAGTCGGTCGATGGCCCGGTTGCGGGCGGTGGTGGTTATCCAGCCGCCCGGGTTGGGCGGTATCCCCCGGATCGGCCACTGTTCGGCGGCGATGGTGAACGCCTCCGCCACCGCCTCCTCGGCCAGGTCGATATCGCCGAGGAGGCGGATGAGGGTGGCGGTGCAGCGTCCGGCCTCGCGCCGGAAGACGGTCTCGAGGCTGTCGGTCACCCCTGGAGCGGCCGGACCTCGACCGGTCGCTCGCAGGCGGCGGCGGCTCGGCTGCCCAGCTGGAGCGCGGCGTCCATGTCGGGGGCCTGGATGACCCAGAACCCTCCCATCTGCTCCTTGGTCTCGGCATAGGGGCCATCGGTCATCGATACCTCTCCTCCCGTCGAGCTGACGACCGTCGCCGAAGACGCCGGCTGGAGACCGCCGGCGAAGAGCCAGGCGCCGGAGCTCTGGAGCTGGTCATTGAAGGCGCCCACCTGGGCCACCTGGCGTTGGGCATCGGGGGTGGAGAAGTCGGGCTCGTAGTCCTCGTCGTGCCACACGGACAGCAGGTACTGGGGCATGGTTGAGTCTGGTCTCTTTCGGCCGAGGAGCGGTGCCGAGTTGCGCCGCTCACCCTGTCCACGAACGACGCCGCAGCAATCGACAGTTCGTCCCAAGGAAAATTGGTCCGAAACCACGACTCCGGGGAGTAGCCCGTTCCCGCGTTTTGGGTTAACACGAAGACGGGATTCTGGGACGCTTCTGGCGAGCGATATGGGGCAGGCTGTGCTGGCTGCGGCGCAGCCGGGCATAGCAGATCAGGAGACCGATCCCTGAGGTACCACCCATTCGCAAGGCTGGTCAGTGACATTGGCGATGAGGTCGTAGTCGGCGTCGTAGTGGATCACCACGAGGCCGTGCCGTTCGGCGGTCGCGGCGACGAGCAGATCCGGGAACTTCACGGCGCGAAGCTGGCCACGCTCGGAGAGGGCCGATTGCACTTCGAGGGCGCGGTCCCATATTTCATCGGGCATCGGGAACGACTCATAGCCGAGCTCGCGATCGCGGGCGATCTGCTCGTATTCGGCTTGTGAACGCGCTGAGAAGCGGACCTCGAACTCGATGATGCCGCATGTGCCGATGAGGCCAACCTCGATCATTGGGCCGAGTCGCCGAGCGACCGTCTCGTCGCGCATTCGGACGAGCGCGCTCTTGTCGGCCAGGTAGGTGGCTACCGCCACGCGTCGCGGTACAACACCTCGTCGCCGAGAGCCGGCAAACCACCGCTGGCGAGGCGCTGCAGATCGCGCCGACGAGCAGCGAGCGCTGCCACCTCAGCGAGCGCTCGGTTGACAGTCTCCACCTTGGTGGTGGTGCCCAAGGCGACGCGTGCCTCACGCAAAGATTTCTCATCGATGTCCACGACCGTGCGCACTGCGACGACACCTCCTTGATATCAAGCTGAAGGCCAACATGATATCACGGGGGCTCGTACCGGCCGCGAGAAGATCATCCGAGTTCGCCCTGTCTTGCCCGGCCGCTCGGCTTGCATCGTTCGAGGATCGAGTTCACGGTGCTGGCTCCCCTCTCCGAGGTGCTCAATGCGCGGGACTGTCCAGGAGCCGGCGTTACAGACGCGAGCCCACCGTAGATATGCGCGCACGTGTTGGGACACCCGTCGACTCGCATATGTGCGCGGAGGCGATCGCTTCACCGTCGAGAGGCGCTCGGTGAAGGGGTCCGGGAGCGGATGACGGTTGCGCATGGGATGGGACACTCGGCGTGGCGTCGTCGGTGCCGTGAAGATTCTCTTGACTTCAAGTGCTTTAAGCTTCTTACACTGGGTGAAGTGACTGCGACGAGCACCGAACACACTTACACGATCAAGGAAGCAGCGGCGCTGACTGGGCTTCCTGCCAGCACGCTGCGCTATTACGAGTCGATCGGTGTGATCGCGCCTGTCGCTCGCGGTGAGAGCAGTAAGCACCGTGTCTACACCGAAGAGGACATGAACCTGCTCGTCGGGGTGGCGTGCCTGTCGGCGACGGGTATGTCGGTCAGTGACATGCGCCGTTACGTCGAGAACGGCAAGCTCGGCGCGGCCGCGGCGAGTCAGCAGATAGCACTGCTGAATGCCCGCGCCGGCCGGCTGGCCGAGGAAGCGCGGCTAGTGGAACTCCGCCAGCGGTACGTGAAGATCAAGATCGACTATTGGCACGCCGCAGCGTCTGGCGACGAAGCAGAGGCGGAGCGACTCAGCGCCCAAGCGCGGTCGCTGGCGAAACTGCTGAAGCCGGGTAAGTAACCCAACCGGCCCCGAAATCGACTGGCCGCCTGTGGCTACGGCCGCGCCCGAAAACGAACTATCAGAGGAAGGAGCGCTCATGCGCCAAGTAGTTATGACGAAACCTGGGGAGATCGCCGTCGAGGATCGGGCGGATCCGAAGATTATCGAGGCGACAGACGCGATCATCCGGCTGAGTGCCACTTGCATCTGCGGGTCCGACCTGTGGCCGTATCGCGGAGTGCAGGAAGTCCACCATCAGGTCATGGGCCACGAGTACGTCGGCGTCGTCGAGGAGGTCGGCCCTGAGGTCAAGACGGTAAAGGTCGGCGACTTCGTTGTCGGGTCGTTCTGGGCGTCGGACAACACATGCGATATCTGCCAGGCCGGCTACCAGTCCCACTGCGTCCACCGAACCATCATGGGCTCGATCGGCACTCAGTCCGAGCTAGCGCGCATCCCGTTAGCCGACGGCACGCTGGTCGCCACTCCGGGACAGCCGGCCGCCGACCTGATCCCGTCTCTGCTCGCGGCGTCGGATGTCTTGGGCACGGGTTGGTTCGCGGCGGTCGCCGCGCAGGCGGGTCCAGGTAAGACGGTCGCCGTCGTCGGTGACGGCGCGGTCGGCCTGCTCGGCATTCTGGCGGCCAAGCAGCTCGGGGCTGAGCGGATCGTCGCCTTCAGCCGCCACGCTGACCGGCAGAAGCTCGCCCGCGAGTTCGGCGCAACCGACATCATCGAAGAGCGCGGCGACGAGGGCGTGGCCAAGGTCAAGGATCTGACGGGCGGGCTTGGCGCGCACAGCGTCATCGAGGCGGTCGGCACCCAAGAAGCCATGATGCAGGCCATCCACTCGGCACGTCCGGGCGGTCACGTCGGTTTCGTCGGCGTGTCCCACGACGTCAACATCCCCGGCGAGCTGCTCTTCGGAACCGGCATCCATCTTCACGGTGGCCCGGCGCCGGTCCGCCAATACCTGCCCGAGCTGATCAAGCTCATCTGGAACCGCAAGATCGACCCGGGCAAGGTCTTCGACCTCACCCTCCCGCTCGACCAAGCGGCCGAAGGCTACGAGGCCATGGACGAGCGCCGCGCCATCAAGGTGCTGCTGACGGTCTAGACGGCTGACGAGACAAGGAGGACGACCTATGAGGTACACCAGGACCGGCGGTCAGACAGTCACCGGGCCAAAGTCCAACTTCACCGGCGACGTCTACATCGACGGCGTTCGCAATCCCGATGATCACACCGCCATCGGCTGCAGCCATGTGCGATTCACACCGGGCGCCCGCACCGCCTGGCACCACCATCCCAAGGGCCAGACGCTCTACGTAACCGACGGCGTCGGCTTGGTCGCGACGCGCGCCGGTGGCGTCCAGGAGATCCGCCCTGGCGACGTCGTGTACGTCGAGCCGGGCGAAGAGCACTGGCACGGCGCCGCCGCCGACCGCTTCATGGCCCATGTCGCCATGCAGGAAGCCGATTACAACGGCCAGGTAGTGACGTGGCTCGAACACGTCAGCGACGACGACTACAACGCAGCGCAAGGAGCACGGCCATGAGCGGGTTCCCCAACGTCACGCTGAACAACGGTGTCGAGATGCCGCTGATCGGCTTCGGCGTGTTCCAGGTTCCGGCCGAACAGACCGAACAAGTCGTCCTGCACGCCCTCGAAGCAGGGTATCGAGCATTGGACACCGCCGCGTCGTACGGCAACGAGGAGGCGGTTGGGCGAGCTATCGCCTCTAGCGGCATCCCGCGCACTGAGCTGTTCGTGACCACCAAGCTGTGGATCCAGAAGCACCCAGGCGAGAAGGCCGTCCGGGAGGCTTTCGAGAACTCACTGCAGCGCCTCGGCCTCGATCATGTCGATCTGTACCTGATTCACCAGCCGCTCGGTGACTACTACAGCGCCTGGAGGGCCATGCAGGAACTAAATCACGATGGACTCGCCAAGGCGATCGGTGTGTCCAACTTCTACCCCGACCGTCTCATCGACCTGATCGAGCACAACGAGATAACCCCGGCAGTCAACCAAGTCGAGACCCACCCCTTCTTCCAGCGCACCGCCGACCAGGAACTGATGCGCGACCGCGGCGTCCAGATCGAATCCTGGGGTCCGTTCGCTGAGGGAAAGAACGACCTCTTCACCAACCCTGTCCTCAGCGACATTGCAGCGGCACACGGCAAGTCCGTCGGCCAGGTCGTCCTACGCTGGCTCACCCAACGCGGAGTCGTCATCATTCCCAAGTCCGTCCAGCCCGAGCGGATGAAGGAAAACATCGACATCTTCACCTTCAAGCTCAAAGACGAACAGATGAATCGCATCGCCAGCCTCGACACCGGCGCCTCCCTATTCTTCGATCACCGCGACCCGGCGATGGTCACGTGGCTCAACAACCGAGCCGAGTAAATCAAGGCGCAGGCGGGATCGCCGCCGAATACCCATCTCGGGCGGCTCCAGGCGCTTCGGCGCGACCGTCCACAGCACAAGATCCCGCGCTCCGCTCGCCTCGCAGGTTCCGGCGGGCCATGCGCGATGGGCGCCAGAGCAGCGCCCCCGGTCCGGCGTTACGAGACGCTTGGGCTCAGTCGTTTGGGGATAGCCGCTCGTGAGTTTTTGGGGACGCTTCAGCTGACCCTGAGATATTCCCGAAGGGCTTCGCGGACGACGTCTGAAGCGGTCGTGTGATCCTTTGCTGCTCGATCGTCGACTGCCTTACGTAGCTCTGGTTCGAGCCGGACCGGAAACGTGTCGGCCGGACTTGATCCCATCGATGGGCGGCCCGGCCGTCGCCGAAGTTTGGAGACGTCAAGCCCAGCCTCGGCCTCCTCGGCCATCTGCTGCAGGACCTCTTCGGTCAACTCGACACCTGCTTTAGAACGTCCGTAGGCCTTCTTGTCAGCCATCGCTCTCTCCGATCTCACCCAGGAGCGATTCGTAGATTCGTCTCATCTTCATCGCGTGAATCACGATCTCGGTGCCGTCGTCGCGAAGCACTGTCACGATCTCCAAGAGGTTCCCGGCCCGGTCGGGACCGAGGTAGAGGACTTTGCCTGTGTCGTTCTCGTCCGCGGCGACGAGCGCATTCTCGACCCCGTGGCGAATGTCCTCGTCGTTGATCCCGTGCTTGCGGGCCGACTCATAGATCTCCACGCACTCTCAACGTCCAATATCGTATCGCGAAACTCGTCCGCGGGGAAGCGGAGTCGACCACTACCACTGCGACCCGGTCCCGGCGTACCAGGACGCTCTCCTGCGAAGGGTCGGGGATGGTCTTGTCTGCTTTCGGGGACACCCGCGGGGCAGAAAACTTGATTGCGTGAGCTGTCGGCTCGTGGCTAGGGTCTGATCACCCACAGTCATCCAGAGGACCCGAGGGACCTGGCCCTATGACGGTCCGGCAACCTGCGCTTTTCGCAAGGTGCCAACGCCAGGATCGATGAGGAGGACCAGTGACATTCCGCTTCGACGTTCCGCCACTTGACGGCCGACTCGTACGTCTCGAGCCGCTCACGGCAGCGCATGCCAGCGACCTTCGGGTCGCCGCCGAAGAGGAGCGCTCCGCCTACGGGTTCACGACCGTCCCTCGCGCGTGGCAGATCGAGGATTATCTATCTGCGCATTTCGGCAGGGTTAAGGACGCAAAGCTGGCCCCCTTCGCCCAGATCCGCCGTGCTGACGGGCGCGTTGTCGGCTGCACCGCCTACTGGGACCCGCGCCTATGGCCGGGGCGCAGCGAGCTGTGCGCTGTTGAGATTGGCTGGACGTGGCTGGCGGCCTCAGCTCAGCGGACTGGCATCAACGTCGAGGCCAAGCTGCTGCTCATGGAGCACGCCTTCGAGTCCATGGAGGTGGCCAGGGTCGACCTCGAGACCGACGCTCGCAACCTGCGGTCCCGCCAGGCTATCGAGGGTCTCGGGGCGATCTTCGAAGGGGTCCTCCGGAGTTGGTCACAGTCACACGCGCCCGGCGAAGACGGCCGCCTGCGCGATTCAGCCATGTTCTCGGTCATCGCGGCCGACTGGCCGACAGTCAAGTCCCGCCTCCGCACCCGGCTGGATCGGCACCAAGGACCCCAACCTGCCGAGCACTGAAGCGCGGGACAGGGACCGCGTCCCGCGCCCTGGAGCCGGCGATCGGGGACGCACGGCGTCCGGTCTTCGGGGCACCGCTGCCCGCGATTATGGGCGACCACGTGGTGTCCGACGCTTACGACGCGGTTTGGGAGTCGAAGGTGGCTGTCTGGCCATGGCGGCGAGGCGAGCGTGAATGGTCGCCAACGAACTGGTGAGTTTCTCCCGCTCGCGCTCGGTGGGTCGGCCATTGTTTCAGTGTTTCAGAGGTGGGCGGCCGGCAGCATCCGATCGACGATCTCGCGGGCCTGGTCGGTCTGCTGGATCAGGACTTTGCGCCGGTCTGTTGGGTGCGGTTGGCGCTCCACGAGCCCTCGTGTTTCGAGAGTGTCGAGCAGCGACGTCATGCTGGCGCTGCTCACGAGAAAACGATTGGCGATGATGTGCCCGGCGGGCGGCTCGCCTGCTCCTTCGAGGATCGCCAGCGCCCGGAGTCCACTCGCTGAGAGGTCGGCGATCTCCCGACGCGGTCGCTGCACCAGGGGGAGGAACGCATCAGAGGTCCGCACCAGGTTGGCAGTAGTCCGGTCGCAACCGAGCGCCGATACTGCGGGGCAGCTTCGTCCATGTCTCGAGCCAGACGGCGAGTGAACGGAGATCGTTCACCCGTATCGGTGACCGGATACGAGTTCGCTCGCCTACGACGCCTTATGGATGACGATCTCTCCTGTGGCGATCGGCTCAGTGTTGGCCTGGCTCAACGCATCGGTTCCGTTAGGCACGTTGTCATAGACCAATTCGTGGGTCGTCGTGTCCGTGATCTCGATCCGGAAGCCGGAGGGCGAGGTTGCGCAGCTACCCGTTACAGTGCAGTCGTATGCCTCGACGAGGAATGAGTAGCTGTCCGCCGAGCCGGTGACGCTTCCCGTACCCGTGTATCGGACCAGCGGCCCCGAGATCACCAACGATCCGGGATCGTAGGCGCTGGAGTGGAAGTTCAAGCTCCCCGCCTGGAACTGGAACTGGGTCTGCCCTACCGGCGTGTTGTTGCCGGTCTGATACTTCGAGACGAACCCGAAGGTGGCGGGCCCGGTCAGGTTCGGGCTGGCAACCAGCGCGCCTGTCGGAGAGATGATGGTGCCGGCACCGGTCACGAAACCGGCCGCGGGGTCGTAGACGACCGCGTACTGGTATGTGTTGGTTCCGGTTCCCGCCGGGGAGTTGCCGTCGCTCACGGTCACCGTGACGGGGTAGACGCCGGCGGCGATGTAGGAGTGGGTGCCGCTCACCGAGCCCGTGCCGGTGCCGACCGTCTCGTTCACCGCCGCCGCCGAAGTGGTGCCGTCACCCCAGTTGATGACCGCGGTGTGGGCGTCGGCGGCGCCGGGATCGGCGAAGTTGGCGCTGACCGTTACGGGGGAGCCAATCGCCACCGGAAGCGACGGCGAAGCCGTGACGGCCCCGACGGTGATCGGGGCGTTGCTGACCGTCAACGGGGCGGTGCTCGTCACCGGAGCGTTGATGCCGTCGGTGGCGGTGAGACTGAGGGTGTAGCTGCCTTCGTCGGTGCAGGTGACGGTGGTATTCGCCGCTGTCGGGTTGGCGAAGGTGCACGTGCCATCGGTGCCGCTGTTGGCGGTCGCGCTCCAGGTAGTCGTGACGGCGTCCCCGTCGACGTCGGTGGCGGTGCCGCTCACGCCGATCGGCGAGCCCTCGACACCGCTGTATCCGCTAGTTCCGCCGGCATTTACCACCGGCGGGGTGTTCAGGGTAAAAGGCGCCGAATTGGCGCCGGATCCCGCCGGGGAGTCGCCGTCGCTCACCGTCACGGTCACGATGTAGGTGCCCGGCGCGGCGTAGGAGTGGGCGCCGCTCACCGAGCCCGTGCCGGTGCCGACCGTCTCGGTCACCGTCGCCGGCGAGGAGGTGCCGTCACCCCAGTCGATGACCGCGGTGTGGGCGTCGGCGGTGCCGGGATCGGAGAAGGAGGTGCTGACGGCCAGCGAGGTGGTCTTCGGCTGTCCGGTGAGGTCCCCGACCGTGATCGGGGCGTTGCTCACGCTCAACGCTGCGGTGCTCGTCACCGGTACGTTTATGCCGTCGGCGGCGGTGAGACTGAGGGTGTAGCTGCCTTGGTTGGTACAGGTGACCGTGGTGTTCAACGCCGCCGGGTTGGCGAAGATGCACGTGCCGTCGGTGCCGGCGTTGGCGGTCGCGCTCCAGACGGTCGTCACGGCGTCACCGTCTGTGTCGGACGCCGTGCCGCTCACACCGATGGCCGAGCCCTCGGCGCCGCTGTAGGGGCCGGCGGCGCTCGGCGTCGGGGGCGTGTTGACGATGACCTGCGTCGAGCTGGTACCGCTTCCCGGCGAGGAGTCGCCGTCGCTCACGGTCACCGTCACCGTGTAGGTGCCCCCGGCGGCGTAGGAGTGGCCGGCACTCACCGAGCCGCTGCCCGAGCCGACCGTGTCGGTCACCGTCGCCGGCGACGAGGTCCCGTCACCCCAGTCGACGGTCGCGCTGTGGGCGTCGGTGGTCCCGGGATCGGTGAAGTTGGCGCTGACCGTAACCGGGGTGTTGATCGCCACCGGTAGCGACGGCGAGGCCGTGACGGCCCCGACTGTGATCGGATCGTTGCTCACCGCCAAGGCGGCGGTGGTCGTCACGGGAGCGTTGATGCCGTCGGTGGCGGTGAGGCTGAGGGTGTAGCTGCCTTGGTTGGTACAGGTGACCGTGGTGTTCAACGCCGCCGGGTTGGCGAAGATGCACGTGCCGTCGGTGCCGCTGTTGGCGGTCGCGCTCCAGACGGTCGTCACGGCGTCACCGTCTGTGTCGGACGCCGTGCCGCTCACACCGATGGCCGAGCCCTCGGCGCCGCTGTAGGGGCCGGCGGCGCTCGGCGTCGGGGGCGTGTTGACGATGACCTGTGCGGAGCTGGTTCCGGTCACCGCCGGTAAGAGGGTGTTGCCGGGGAGGCACATCCCCCCATAGAACCCGTCGGGCACGCACTCTGCCTGGTCCGACACCGACACCGACACCGCGTAAGTGCCTGGGGTGGCGTAGGAGTGGCTGCCGCTCACTGAACCTGCCCCCGAGCCCACCGTCTCGGTCACGGTTCCCGTTGTGGTGGTGCCGTCACCCCAGTCGATGGTCGCAGTGTGAGCGCCGACGGTGCCGGGGTCGCTGAAGGTGGCGTTGGCTGTGACGGGGGTCTTCACCGAGGCGCCGAGAGCGGGTAGTCCGGTGATCGCTCCGACCGTGATCGGGGCGTTGGCCAGCGTGAGCCCTGCCGTCGAGAAGTAGGTCGTCCAGTTGTTGACCCCGTCGCTGACGGTCAGGATCAGCTCGTAGTGTCCTTCGTCGGTGCAGGTCACCGTGGTGTCCAGGGCGGCCGGGTTGGCGAAGGTGCATGTGCCGTTGCCGGACTCGGCGCCTAGAGGGATGCTCCACTGGCTCGTCAGGGTGTCACCGTCCGGGTCGACGGCGGAACCGTCCAACGTGACCGGGCTGCCTTCGGTTCCGCCATAGAGGGGCCCTCCAGCGCTCACCGTCGGGGGCGTGTTGGCCACGACGGTGATCTGGATCGACTGGGAAGCGGTGACCGGCGGGTTGAGGCCATTGCGCACTGTGACCGTCGCCGTAAAGGTACCCGCCTTGGCATAGGTGTGGGTAGCAGACACGAAACCAAACCCGGGGGTAACGACGCCGAGGAGCGGTGTTGAAATCGTGCCGTCGCCCCAGTCGACGGTGGCGCTCTCTACGTCGGCGGTGTCGGGGTCGGACCAGTTGGCGTCGACGGTGACGGGGCTCGCAGTCGTCAGGGTGTACTGGTCGACGACCGCCGTGTCGAAGACGGTGATGGGGGCCGGGGTGACCGTCAGCTGCGCCGTGCTCGTCGCCGGGACGGTGAGCCCGTCGTCGGCGGTCAGGGTCAAGGTGTAGGTGCCCGGACCGTTGCAGGTGACGGTCGTGGTCAGTGCAGCCGCGTCGGCGAAGGAGCAGGTGCCATAGGCGCCACTGTCGGCGGTGGCGCTCCAGGCCGTGGCGGGAGCCGACTGGTAGTCATCCGAGGCCGTACCGCTGACGGCGATCGCCGACCCGCCCTGCCCGCTGTACCCGGCGGCACCGCCGCCGGCCGAAACCGATGGCGGCGCGATCGCGATCACCGACACGGTGTTCGAGCCGGAGTTGGCCACGTAGACCCTGTCGGTGCCGGGGTCGACCGCCACGCCGGTTGGACCGCTCCCCACTGCGAAACTGGCCGTGATCTGACTTGTCGCCAGGTTGACCACCGTCACGGTGTTGTTATCGCTGGTCACATAGGCGTACGAGGTGTCGGCGTCCACCGTGACGCCCTCGGCGCCAGCCAGGTTGGCCGGGATGTATCCGGTTACGTTGTTTGCCCCGTTTAGCGGCACCAATACGCTAAGCCCGGCGGTCGCGTAGACCATGTCGGTGCTCTCGTCCACCGCCACGCCCGTGAGCAGGTCGCCGGCCATCCCGGTGGACGGCGAAGAGGTGTTGGTCGAACCGTCGATGATCCAGAGATTGTCCCACGTCGTCACATAGACCCGGTCGGTGATCGAGTTCACCGCGACACCGGTCGGGATTTCCAAGTCGGGCAAATCGATCGAGGTGGCGACCTGGTTGGTCGAGCCGTTGATCACCGCGACCGCGTCATCTGCGTCTGCGGTTGGATAACTTGCCACATAGACGGTGTTGGTGACGGGGTTCACGGCCATGGCTTGGGGAAGCATGGGAGTGCCGGCTGGACCGAAGGGCAGGGTGATCGTGGTCGCGATCTGGTTCGTAGCCCCGTCGATCACCGCCACTTGGCCCTGGAACACGCTCAAAGTGGAGCCGCCGATCGTCAACGACACGGTCGTCTCATACGCCGCATAGATGGTGTTGGTGGCGCGGTTCACTGCGATGGAGTCATGGCCAGGCCCTGGAAAAGAACCGGCGGCGGCGGTAAGAGCGATCGTGGCGGTCACCTGGTTCGTCGCCTCGTCGATCACCGACACACTGTTGGAGCTGCTGTTGACCACATAGACCATCTGAGTCGTGGGATTCACCGCCACGGCTGTCGGATTGCTCCCGACGGGGATGGTGGCAGTCGGCGAGTCGGTCGGGGTCGCCGACGCCGGAGCCACGAAGGCCAGCCCGGAGGCGACGACCGGTGCGAGCGCCGCCACAGCCCAGCGCGCCCTGCCCCCTCGAGGCCACGCGAAGAGCCGCGGGAGGCGGCCACGGCGCATGCTCCGCCGATGCAGCTCAGCTGTTCCGTCGCCGCTGAGGGACGGAGCTACCGCCTCGCCCTTCGAAAAGACACGTGACTGCCGATGCCCACGCAACGCGGAACCCCTCTCGGTACGCTACCGACCCACAGCAGGTCGGACTTCGATGTGATGCGCCCCTCAACCCGATGCACCTAGCCAATGGCGTAAATGCAACCCGTAGGGGGTGTCCGACAAATTTGTAGGTTGAGCCTCGGCCCAAAGCAGGCGGCCCTCGGCTGCCCCTGGGGCCGCGGCCGGAACGGCACTCGGTGGTTCCTGGCAATGTAGGGATGGATCATGGTCATGGGCCGCGCCGCGTTTGGGTCAACAGGTCTGACGATGGCCGAGCCGGGTCGGGTTCGCGACGTGGGAGACCACCTGTATTTGCGGGGGCCGACCGAGGAGTTTTGGCGGGGTACGATCGGCACCGGTGACCACGGTTGAAGTCGCGCCAGTGCTTCTGGAGCGAGACGCGCCTCTAGCCCGGATCGATCAGCGCCTGGGTGACGCGATCGCGGGCCGCGGTTCGCTGCTGCTGCTCGAGGGGCCGGCGGGGATCGGCAAGTCGCGGTTGATCCTGGAGGCAGGCCTACGTGGTCGCAAGCTTGGCCTCACGACCCTGAGCGCCAGGGGATCGGAACTAGAGCGGGAGTTCGCGTACGGGCTGGTGCGCCAGCTGTTCGAGGCTCTGTTGGTCGCGGCGTCGCCCTCGGAGCGAGCGGAGCTGCTTGCGGGCGCCGCCGGGCACGCGGCGGCCCTGCTCGGCGTCGCGCCACCTGAGGGTGAGGTCACCGAGGCGCTGCCCGACCCTTCGTTCGCGATCCTGCACGGCCTCTACTGGCTGTGCGCGAACATGGGCCGGCTCTCCCCACTGCTGCTGTGCATCGACGACGTCCACTGGGCTGACCAGGCGTCGCTGCGCTTCCTGCACTACCTCGGGCGAAGGGTTGACGAGCTGCCGATCGCGGTCGTGGCGGCGGCACGGCCCGCTCGGTCGCCTGATGATCCGCCGGTTCTGGCCGCCCTCTCCGGCGAATTTCCCACGGAGGTAGTTGCGCTTGCGCCGTTGACCGCGCGGGCGGTGGCCGAGCTGGTGCGGCTGGGTCTCGGCTCCGACGTGGAGCCGGCTTTCGGGAACGCCTGCCATCAGGTCACCGGCGGCGTTCCATTCCTCGTGCGGGAGCTCATACGCGCCATTGGTGAGGAGGGCATCGAGCCGACGGCGGCGGCCAGTCCGCGCCTCGAGATGCTCGCCCCCCGCGCGGTTTCGCAGTGGGTCGTGCGGCGGCTGAGCCGCCTGTCAGCCGTCGCCCGCGGGCTGGCAGGAGCGGCCGCCGTTCTAGGTGAGGCCGAGCTTCGACTGGCTGCCTCCCTCGCCGAGGTGGACCCAAGGAGAGCCGGTGCCGGGTTCGACGAGCTGACCGTCGCCGGGCTATTGGAGGAGGGTCGGCCGCTGCGCTTCGTGCACCCGCTGGTACGGGCGGCGGTGGAGGCGGACCTCAACCCCGGTAAGCGGGCAGCCCTGCACGCGGCGGCGGCGCGCGCCCTGGCGAACGAGGGCGCGTCCGCGCAGCTCATCGCGGCCCACCTGTTGGCGACCGATCCCGCCCGGGACGATTGGGTCGTCGATTCACTCTGCGCGGCCGCCAAGACCGCGATCGCGAACGGCGCTCCAAGCTCGGCCGTCGCGCATCTGCGGCGGGCGTTGGCCGAGCCCCCGCCCGAGCCCGTTCGCCCCGATCTCCTGCGCCAGCTGGGCTTCGCCGAGTCCTACGCGGAGGACCCGCTAGCGGTGACCGATCTCGAGGCCGCACTCGAGGCAGCAACCGACGCGAGCGCCCAGGTCACGATCGCGCTCGAACTGGCAGCCGTGCTCCAGGTCGATGGCCGCACCCGCGAGGCGCTAGCGGTGCTCGAGAAAACAGGCGCCCGTCTCAGCGGTCTCGACCGTACTGCGGCCCTGACGCTCGAGGCTGCCACCCTCGGCGTGGCCCAGCTCGACGCTGACACCGCGGACGCGGCCGCAACGCGCATCGCGCACCTGCGCGGGTTGGACGAGAAAGACGTTCCGTCGAACGTATTCGGCACGCTGGCGCTCGCCGCTTCCATGGCGATCGAGCCGGCCGAGACGGTCGTGCGACTCGCGCTCCGCGCGCTCGAGGAGGCCCCGAAGTTCCTGTCGGTGGTGCGCGAGCGACCCCAGTCCTTCTACTATCCCTGCGCCGCGCTTGTCCTCGCGGAGCGCCACGACGAGGCGCTGCCGCGTTTCGACGAAGCTCTAGCGGACGCCCGCCGGCTCGGCTCGCTGCGGCACGTGCTCGTCGTGTCGTGCTACCGCGCCCTTGCTCATTTCCGCCTCGGCAACCTCGCCGAAGCCGAAGCGGACGCCCGCGCCGCGCTCGAGACTGCCCCCCGCCCGCCCGGGCCCCCTGCCGCCCACGCCCTCGTGGTGCTGCTCGAGTCGCTTGCGGAGCGCGGTGAACTCGAGGCGGCCGAAGCGGCCAATCAGCGCTACCGGCTCGCCGAGCAGTACCCGTCTATGGTCTACGGCGGCTATGTGCTGGCGGCCCGAGGCCGGCTCAGCCTCGCCAAGCTTCGCCCGGCGGCGGCGCTCAAAGACCTCCTGGCCGCCGGTGACCTCTTCACTCGCATCCACAACCCGAGCCCGCCGACCACGCCGTGGCGCTCCGACGCTGCCCTTGCCCACCTGGCGCTCGGCCAACAGGACGAAGCGAGGGCGCTCGCGGCCGAAGAGCTCGCGCTCGCCCGGGCCTACAACGCCCGGCGTGTTCTCGGCATGGCGCTACGGGCAACCGGCCTCGCGGAGGGCGGCAGGCGTGGCATCGAGCTGCTCGGCCAGGCGGTACGGGTGCTCGAGGGTTCCGGGGCGCGACTCGAGCACGCCCGCGCCATGACCGACCTTGGGGCAGCGCTGCGGCGCGCCGGACAGCGAACGGAGAGCCGCGAGGTGCTACGCCCGGCGCTTGACCTCGCCCATCGCTGCGGGGCGTTCGCGTTGGCAGAACGGGCTCGCACCGAGCTCATCGCCGCTGGCGGGCGACCCCGACGACTCCTCCTCACGGGACCCGACTCGCTGACCCCAAGCGAGCGTCGCGTCGTCCGGCTCGCCGCCGCCGGCCTTTCCAACCGCGACATCGCCCAAAACCTGTTCATAACCACTCGAACCGTCGAAGGGCACCTCACCCGCGCCTACCAGAAGCTTGGGATCACCAACCGCGAACAACTCGCAGCCTTCCAGGCCTGACAAGCCTGACACATGCTGGCGGCAACGTTGATCGAGGACGCCGCGGCGGTGCCGAGGTCCATGGCCTTTATGTGGTAGCGGCTGGCGATGCGCCGGTCCAAGGCCGCAAAGACGCCCATGCGGAGCTGGCGGGCAAGGGTTGGCTGGCCGACGAGGATCCCGGCGAAGGGTGAACCGCCCTGCCCCCAAACGCGCCGCCCAAAGGGCGACCTGATTCGGCCTGGGTTTGACGGAGGCTTTTCCGGTTGGTGTCCTCAGGATTGTGTGACCCTGAGACTCTGGAGGGTAGCGGATGGACCGGCGGCGGCCGGCGGCGGTTGGGTCACTCGGGATGGCCGGGTCTCCGCCCGCGCGCACCTGACCGAGCCTTCTGCGGGTGGTGCTGTTAGAGCAGCCGGCCCGGCGCTGGCCGGGAGAACCGCTGCTGGGCGGCTTGGCGACTCACCCCGACCGCAGCGCCGATGATCGCCCAGGGGATCCCGGCTTGGCGGGCGTGGTCCACCGCGTCGTGAAGGGCCGTCTCGGCCGCGGTAGTGGCGCGCGCCGCGGTGGCGACCCGGTCCATCAGTTCCTGACCTGTGTCGCTCAACACGCTCTTCGGTCTCACCATTACGTCAACATTACCATGACATAATCTTGATGCCTGCACCGTCAACTGGCTCTGCGACCGCTGTCGAGAGCCGGAGAGATAGCAGGGTCGAGCGCGTAGTAGGCGGCCTCGGCTTCCTCGGGGGTGAGATCATCGAGCTCGCCGTGGATGCGTTCGGTGTTGAACCAGCTCACCCACCCGCAGGTCTCGACCTCGAGATCATCGAGGCCTTTCCAGTGGCCGCCGACCCGGGCGAGCACGGCCGGGTTGCGGTAGAGCTCGGCCTTGAACAAGGCGTTCACCGCCTCGGCCATCGCATTGTCATAACTGTCAGCCACGGTGCCGATCGATGGCGCGGCGCCGATGTCGTCGAGGCGTTCGGTATAGGCGATCGAGGTGTACTGGCTCCCCGCGTAATCACTGTGACATACAAGACGGTCAAGGGCGCTGTGGCGCCGTGTCCAGGCGGCCATGTTCAGCGCGTCGATGACCAAGTTGGCGCTCATCGAATACGACGCCTTCCAGCCCACGATCCGCCGGGAGAACACGTCGATGACGAAGGCCACGTAGACGACGCCTGACCACGTCGAGCAGTACGTGTAGGGGTCGGACCGGGGCGCCCTGCTCGACTCTCATCGAGTGGGTTTCCCCGGCCCGCCCTCCGAACCGGACGTGCAGCTTCCACTGCATCCGGCTCTCCACGTATTCATGCCGCTGGTGCGTGTGGTCCTGGTGTCGCGCTCGTCCATGGGGTCGGGATCTTGGTGCCCCGGTAGCGGTATCGCTCGATGGCGATCGCTCGTGGTCGGAACATCTCGATCCCGCCGTCACTGATCTCCCAACCGGGGAGATAGCGACGGACCAAGGAATGCATGTTCAGTCCGAGATGCCGCCTTTTCAACCAGCCGACGATCCGCCAGAAGGCGAAGTGGTCGACGGTATTCACCGGCGGGCTCCTCGATCAGCTTGGAGGCTGCGAACACGCTGGACCCCTTCGCCATGTGACCGGCTTTCCCGGCCTCGGACTACTACGGGTCCTCCGTCCCATCCCGGTGGCATCAGCCGACGACGTGCCTTCCCGCCGGCCAGCTGGATGCTGGTCGGGTAGGGGGCCACCGGGATGGTTCCCACGTTCACTCCCGATCCCATTGACAGGGTCGGCGCCCAGCTATGCCCCTGCAACATCGCCACGACTACGCCGCAGTCCTTCATCGTGGCCTCCTGGTCGGCGACTTCACCCGACTGAGGAGTTCCCCGCACAACCTTGTGCGGGTGCGCGCTGCTCTGCGGCCCAGATCCACCAGGTTCGAGCCGCTGGGTCTCTTGAGGGGCGTTCTGCCGCTGGTTCCTCACGTACGCCTTTCTGTCTCGCTTGCCGGACCCGGACCATCTGGCAGTGCTGGCCCGTCCCGTCGTTGTCAGGGCTGCTGTCCACCCTCACCCCCGTCTCGGGGATCGGGCTGCCCTCAGCTTCAGCGGCTCGCTGCGACGAGCCGCAGGCGGTGCCCTTTCACCACCGCAGGGTTCGAGAGCGCCTCGTGGCGCTCGAAGTCCGAGACCCACAGCTGGTCGGGTCCGGTGGCGACGAAGTTGCGTTTCACCAGGTCCGGTGCGCGAAGCGCCGCTGGGTCCCGGCGGGTCGTGAAACGCTTCTTGGCCCGGCTGGCGCCTCGCCGATTTGGTAGGAGGCGCCGAGGCCTGGGCCGGAGTAAGGTGCGCTGTAGCTAGCGTTGCCAAGTGTGACTGTCGAGACGGTGAAGTTGAGGATGCCGGCCCCGAAGTTGGAAGCTCCTTCGAGGGCCCGCTGCCACCCGGGAGTGTTGTCTTGGGCGGCTAGGAGAGCGTCTTCTGCGGCTTGGTTAGCGGCCATGCTTTGGTAGACGGTGTTCCGTTCTCGTTGCCAGTCAATGTAGTCCGACTGCTGGCATGGGCTCAGCCTGCCCCACCATCCGGGTGTTCGTTTCGAGGCGGCGGAGAATGAGCATCCGGCGAGGAACGGGCAGTGCATGAGCCCGGTGGGGTCGGCCGAGTTGATGGGGTCGTCGCCAGCGTAGCTGTAGGGCTGGTGGGTGGCGGCCAGGAGCGGGTCGGTGTCGAGGAACTGGCCGCTCCCCGGGTCATACCATCTTGCCCTCATGTAGTAGAGGCCGGTGGTGGGGTCTTGGTATTGGCCTTGCCAGCGCAGGTTGGTGAGGCCGGGGGTGCCGCTGGTGTTGGTGGTGTTGCCGTAGGGATCGTAGGTGTAGGTGGCGACGGTGCTCCCGGTGGTGTCGAGCAGGGCTAGGGTGGATCCGATCTTATCTTGGACATACCAGTCGGGGGTGCCGGTGCTGATCCCGATTTGTTCGACGGGGGTGGCGGTGGGCCCGTATATGTAAACAATATCGATGTGGGTTCCTACTGGCGTTCCCGTTCCTCGCGCCGTGCCTTCAGCCCTGCTCTGGTCTCGCGCATGACTCTCACGAAGCAGTATGCAAATCCGACAGCTGGTACAACTAGTGCCCAATCCCAGATTCGGTCGTGTTTTGGTGCCGAGTTCACAACCGCAAGACAGATAATCGCAACCACGATTGCGCCCGCGCTCATCATCATCCAAAATCCCTGGTGCCGGAGGTGCATCAATGATTCCGGCGCATCGACGTCTTTACGTGATCTCATCTCGGTAGTTGGCTCCGCATTTAATGGTTAGTTCCCGCTCAGCGCTGAATACAGCGACATTGGAAGCGCCCCCCACGCAGCGCCGAAGGAGATCGCATCGTAGAGCCCTGGGCCTCCGTACGCGGCACGTGCACTGCTTTCAACGGCCTTGGATGCGGCACTTGCCGCTTCTGCAGACCGGAAGTATTCGGCAGCACCACCCGACGCTAGCCCCGCAACATCCAAGCTCAGGTTAGTCCAGTTGCACTCTCCCGAAACGCACAAGGAGGCGTCAGCGACCGTGGCGACGCCAGTGGCTGTCTCCGCAACCGCGCCCGCAACAAGCGTCGTCGCAGCATCAACCCCAGGGATAGGAGCAGTTACAAGCGCGACGGTGTCGGCTCCAGCCGCAACTAGTGATGCACCGGCGCTTACCGACCGGGCGATGGCCTGCCATCCAAACCCACCGCCGCTGTTGTCGGTCCTGTGCTTCAAGGGCGTCCAAGGCCGCTTGGTTGGCTGCGATGCTTTGGTAGACGGTGGTTCGTTCTTGTTGCCAGTCAATGTATTCCGACTGCTGGCACGGGCTCAGCCTGTCAAACCATCCGGTTGTTCGTTTGAAGGCGGCGGAGAAGGAGCACCCAGCGAGGAAGGGGCAGTGCATGAGCCCGCTGGGGTCGGCCGAGTTGATGGGGTCGCCGCCGGCGTAGCTGTAGGGCTGGTGGGTGGCGGCGAGGAGTGGGTCGGCGTCTAGGAATTGTCCGCTTTGGGGGTCATACCACCTGGCTCTCATGTAGTAGAGGCCGGTGTTGGGGTCTTGGTATTGGCCTTGCCAGCGCAGGCTGGTCAGGCCCGGGGTTCCTGACGTGTTGGTGGTGTTGCCGTAGGGGTCGTAGGTGTAGGTGGCGGCGGTGTTCCCGGACGTGTCGAGCAGGGCCCGGGTGGATCCGATCTGGTCGTTCACATACCAGTCGGGGGTGCCGGTGGCCGTGTTGATCTGTTCGACCGGGCTGGGGCTGGGTCCGTATATGTGGTAGTTCGTGCTCTTCACGAGGAGTGATTTAAGAGTGGCCCCTTCCCGAGTGCCCCACCTACCCGACGATCGGGGGCGGCCAAGCGGCGGGCTTCGGGGATAGGCCGGGCCCACGACGATGAGCTGTGACGGGATGAACCCGATGGACGCCCCGACAGAGGAATTCTCGTTATGAAGGCTGTGCATCATGGATACGGCCGCCCAGTGGTGGCGGGCATTCCAATCGATGTTCGGCGACCAGATCGCCAGAGCGACCACGATCCCGGCAAAGGTCCACCGGTTGACCAGATCCCGGGCGCGGCCTGCGAGCAGCAGGCCCCCCGCTACGGAGACGAGGAGAAAGGCCACGTTGAACTTGTTGAGCAGGGCCGCGCCCGACACCGCCCCCACCGCCAGCCACAGCCGGTCGTCGCCGCCAAGCAGCCAGCGGAGGACCAGGTCGCAGATGACGGCCCAGAAGAACATGTCAAAGCTGGCGGTGGACAGGAGATGGAAGGCGGCCAGCACCTGCGGCGAGGTGGCCGCGGCGAGAGCAGCCAGCAGCTGGGCCGGCTTCCTTCCGCCCAGGCGGCGCGCCATTACGGCTGAGAGCACGACGGTGGCTCCCCCAGCGAGGGCGGGAAACACCCGCAACGCCGGCGCCGACGTCCCGAACAGGTGCGTCGCCAGCCACGCAACAGTAGGCACGAACGGAGGCTGGTCGACGTAGCCCCACGCCATATGACGGGAGCAGGCTAGGAAGTACAGCTCGTCGCGGTGAAACCCGTACCGGCCTGACATGGCCAGCTCCAGGAGGACGAACGCCGCCGCTACGGGCCCCACGCCGGCCTTCCACAGCTTCTCCGGGCCCGACCAGCTCTCTGCGCTCCGGCCGGTTGCGGTGATCGGCGCCCCAGAGAGGGTCATGACCCGTACCCGGGGAGTAGAGCCCCGCATACGAACGCCACGACCGTCCGCCGGGCCGCCTCGTCGTCGTACAAGGCGGCGTCGCGGCCCTCCTTGCGGTGCCAAGCGAACCACGAGATCGTCTCCGAAACGATTCGGGCGGCGATGTCGAAGTTGGGCAGGGCCCGCAGGTGGCCGGACCGGGCCCTCTTCTCGAGATAGGCGGCCAGCCGCCCGAAGTATCCGACGCGTGTCCGCCGGTAATAGAACTCCTCGATCTCCGGGATCTCGGCGGCGCAGCGTTCTATCACCGCCAGGACCGGCCACAATCTCTCCTGGATGGTGTAGCGCTCCAGGACTATGCCGCGGAGCTCAGCCTCCACGTCGGCCGGTTCGTCCTCGGCCAGGGCCGCCTTTAGGCAGGGCGCCGGCACCGACCTCAGGTTGGCCTCGATCAGGGCGGCCGTCGCTCCGGACTCCGGGGTGGGAAGGGGCAACTCGCAGGAGCGCCCGCCGGCGGGTTCGAACGCCCGGACGAACACCAGGTGGAACAGCGCCTCCTTGCTCTCCACGTAGTTGAACACCGACCCCGACGACATGCCCGCCGCGGCCCCGACGTCGGCCATCCGGGTGCCCCGGTAGCCAAATCGGCCGAAGGCCGCGGTCGCCGCGTCGCCCAGCCGTTCAAGTCGCCGGGCTGCAGTCGGTCGGGGCACCGGTTCCCGACTCTACACTGAATGAGTCAGTCAGTCATCACCTGATCCGCATGATCGCCAGCGGGCCACGGAGCTCAGGGGCCGCAGTAGCCCGCTTAGGGGGCCACCATCCCGGTGTGCACTCCCCGACGGAGTACCTGGCCCGGGCGTTCGCCGGTCAGGCCCTCCGGGCCGACGATCTCGGTACCGCCCACTATCACGTGGTGGATGCCTTCCGGTTGCCGATAGATACGCCCCTCCCCTGCCGGGAGATCGTCACGCCAGCCGGGCCGGCCTGGACCGACGGTGGCGGGATCGAAGATCACCATGTCGGCGATGGACCCGACCTCCAGACGACCGCGATCGGCCAGGCGGTACAGCGAGGCAGGGATGGACGTGAGCTGCTGGATGACCCCCGCAAGTGACATGCGCTCGGACTCACGGGCCATGTGGAGAAGGGCCGCGGGGTAGTCGAAGGTCGAGAGCATGTGCACGTGGGCTCCGGCGTCGGATGCTCCGATGATCACCCGGGGGTCCGCCCAGGTCTCGTATCGGACCTCCCAGCTTTCGATGCTGTTGGCCATGGGTTCAGGCATGAGACCAGTGCGCATCCTGTCCAGCTGCCAGAAGTCGAACAGGACCTCGAAGGCGTCCGTTCCCCACTCGGATGCGATGTCACCGAGCGTTCGGCCCGCCAGGGCCGCAGTGGTCGGGCTGTGACCGTCGGTAACGACCAGCGAGTCGATAGCCCGCGACAGGGCAGATGGCGGATCCGTAGCGCGGGCCCGCAGCTCCGTCCGCGTCTCCGCCTGCCCCAGGGCGGCCACGGCGTCGTGAACCGCCATGGCGAGCAACGGGCCCCAGCCCGGGACCGACCGGAATAGTCTGCTCTTGGCGGAGGCGCGCACGGCGGTGGGGCCGGGGTAGGTCAGCGCCACGATGGTGGCTCCCTGCCGGGCCGCCCTGTCCGACACCTCGAGTTGCTGTTCGACCAGCTGGCGGTCCTGCGGGATCAGGACGTTCCAGTTGAGCGGGGCCCCGGCGGCCAGAGCCATCCGGATCATGAGATCCACGTGGGCGTCGGTGAATGGTCCAACTGTCGGTATGAACTCCAGCTGGGAGCCGGGATAGCCAGCCAGCACGGCGCAGAGACCGACGAGCTCGTCCGAGTCGGCCGACCGGCTGGGGACCGGGTCGCCCTCGCCGTCGACATGGATGGAGTTCCAGGACGATGAGAAGCCCATGGCCCCCGCTTCCATGGCGGCGCTGAGGAGCCGCTGCATCTCGTGGCGCGCCTGGTCCCCCGGATCTGGGATGGCGTGGTCCTCGCCGAGGACCGCCCTGCGGATGGCCGAGTGACCGGCCATGAAGCCGATGTTCACCGCGGGTCGGGCCCGTTCGACGGCGTCGAGGTATTCAGCGAACGACTTCCATGACCACGGCACCCCCTTCTCCAGTGCCTCGACCGGGATGGCCTCCACCTCGGCCAGCAACCTCCGCATGTACCCCCCGTCGCCATCGCCGAGAGGGGCGATAGAGAAACCGCAGTTGCCGGCAAACACCGATGTGATGCCATAGAGGGAGGACGGCGTGCAGTAGGGATCCCAGAACACCTGGGCGTCGAGATGGGTGTGAATATCGATGAAACCCGGAGCCACGACCAGCCCCTCGGCTCTGACCCGGCGGCGTGACGATCCCGCGGACCCGGCCGGGCCCAGGGCGACCACCCGGTTTCCGGCCACC
Source organism: Actinomycetes bacterium (assembly GCA_021808785.1). Classification (GTDB taxonomy): domain Bacteria; phylum Actinomycetota; class Acidimicrobiia; order Acidimicrobiales; family Palsa-688; genus JAKCDU01. The sequence continues at coordinate 32,788 of JAKBAX010000002.1, forward strand.
GCGACGTCTGAGACCTGACCAGGCACTCCCGTCCCGTCGACGACCAGCCCGCCTTCGATGACCAGGTCGAACATCCTTACCGAACCCCCTCGCCCTCGACCGAGCCGTCCTCGGGGAGCAGCACGTCCGGCAGTGGCAACCGGTACAGCTCCGCAGCGTTGATCGCACACATCTGGCGCAGTTCGTGGGGGGGCACGTGACCCCAGGCCCGCCTTATGACGTCCTGGGTGTACGGCCACGTACTGTCGCCATGGGGGTAGTCGACCTCGACCATCACATGGTCGACACCGATCCGGTACCGCGTGTCGATCGTGGACGGATCGTCGATGGTGCAGAACCAGAAGTTGCGTCGGAGGACATCGGACGGGCGGAGATCCCAGCCCTGGCCGTATCCCGAGCGGTCGACCACGTTGTCCAGCCGATCCAACAGCATGGCCACCCATCCGATCCCCCCCTCGCTCATGGCGATCCTGAGTGTGGGGAAGTCCCGGGGCCATCCCGACCACAGCCACTCGGCACAGGCGCTGAGGGACAGTTGGCCGAACAGGGTGGCCCCGAGCCCGGGACCCGACACTCCGGGAGGGCCCGGATAGATCCCTGAACTGCCGACGTGGAGGGAGACGACGGTGTCGGTCTCGACGCACGCCTGAATGACCGGCTCCCAGTAGTCCCGGTCCCAGAGCGAGGGCAGCCCTATGGCGTGGGGTCGCTCGGGCAATGTGACCGATGTGAACCCTCTGGCGGCGTTCCGGTGGATCTCCTCCGCAGCCAGTTTCGGATCCGAGAGATAGGTGATCCCCAGCCCTACGATGCGATCCGGATAAGGGGTCCGCCACTCCTCGTACAGCCAGTCGTTCCACGCCCGGATGCAGGCCAGTCCCAGTTCACGATCCTGGGCCTCGAAGAAGACCCGCCCACAGAAGCCCGTGATCTGCGACGGGAAGTTCACCGACCCCCAGATGCCGGCCAGATCCATATCCGAGATGCGGGCCTCGATGTCGTAGCACCCAGGCCGCATCTCCTCGAAGCGGAACGGCTCCATCCGAACCGTCTCCCGGCGACGCCCGGCGACCGCGTTGAGCCCCACCTGGCTGTAACGCTTCCCCTGAAACTCCCATACCTGGTGTCCCTCGGGCGTCTCGACGATCCTGGGAGCCTCGCCCTCCAGGCGCCGTGGGAGCCGGCCCTGGAAAGTGTGCGGCGGCTCCACGACATGGTCGTCGACAGAGATGATGGTGGCAAAGACATCTCTGGCCTCCGGATCGGGCAGAAAGAGGTCCTCGCGCAAACTCACCATTGGATCTCCCGGGCATCGGTGGGTTCGGCAGGACTCCGCTCTGCCGGTCGCATATTCCGGATCCTCACCAAGGTGACCCCCAAGTAGCCGTGCGGAGGGCCGCACGGCCCCGCCCGCTCACCGTAGCAGATTACTGTACAGATTGAACAAGATCATGTTCAGTCCGTCCACTCGAACGGCGCCCCGAGTCGCGCCCCGCCTAGCAGCGATAGACCCTCTCGGCGTTTCCGGCGAACACCATCGCCCGGTCGACTGCATCCAGGTCGGCGGTCAACTCGACAAGGCTGCCCAGCAGCTGATCCAAGGACCCCGCCGCCCCGTCCGGAGGGAAGTTGCTCCCGAACAGGCACCTATCGACCCCGAACAGTTCGAGGCACTGATCCGTCCACCGGCGTAGTACCCGCGGGTCCATCGACCGGAACGGCATCGACAGGCCCGACAGCTTGCAGTGCACGTTCGGGCCGAGCGCAGCCAGTTTGCTCATGCCCTGCTGCCAGAGCCGGAACTCGTCATCGGTGTCGGACCGGGGCCATCCGGCGTGCTCGACGACGACGACCAGGCCGTCCCACGGCCGGAGCGCCGTGGCTGCGCCCAGGAGCTGATCCGGGTGGGCCATCAAGTCCAGCACCAGGTGCCGCTCCTGGAGCACCTTCAGGACTTCCTGGGCCGGGACACCATGTTCGGATGTGCCCCCCATAGGCCGCACTCCACGGAATCGGTTGGCCTCCAGTTGGCGATCGATCTGCCCTCTGGCCAGCGTCACGTCAGTGGGGTGGACGCCACCTACGATGGCGTCCGGATGCCCCGTGGCCTCGCTCTCCTCCTGTTTCTGGAGGGTCTCGGCGACCACATCCGACGCCGCGGCCACATGGACGAACTTCTCGATCTGCCAGTTGGCGGACTCGGAGAAATAGGTGGACTGGTCGAAGTACCGGGCCCACCCGGAAAGCTCCCCCATGCCTACGTCACGCAGCCCGGATAGATAGGGGTACCACTCGGTGTTGGCCGGATCCCACAGGTGCACATGGGCATCCACGATCCTGCCGACACTTTGATCCGACGCTGGCCGATCCCTGTCCGCCATAGCTCCTCCTTCCCTTTCAGAATCCCGGTCGGCCCAGGATGGCCCGCAGGGCGCCGTCGAGCCATTCGGGTAGCTCCGGCCCTCCGAATGTGATGCTGTTCGAGGCGCGGGGATGACTGCGGAGTCCCAACCAACCGGCTCCGACCACCAGCTCGGCGCCCGACATCGACGCCACACCGTCGCTGCGCAGCAGATGGGCGGCCAGCTCGGCGGCGGCCCGTCGATCGGCAGTACCGATGGACTCGATGCTCACGGGGAAGGCGTCGACCAAGCCATCAGTAGCGGTGTGGGCCGCTCGGCACAACTGGGCCACGGCCTGGGCCCGGCTCCTACCGCCGGCGGTGATCGCCTCTGTGAGAACGACGACACGCACCGGCCTGTTGATACTCCGGGCGTAATCAGCGGCAGCTCGAATCCAGGCTGCGTCGGCGAGAATCAAGTCCGCCAGGCCTGAGTGTTCGGCCAGGATCCGCTGCCACGCGTACAGGTCCGCGCCGGCGTGGGGCCGGTCCCCGCCCAGGGCCAGCACCACGCTGGTTATCGGGTCGGTCTCGGACGTGCTCCGCATGAGGTGGTCGGACGCCGTATCGAACCAGCCGCGGGAACTTCCCGGCGCCGGGCGGGCACTCGTTTCGTTGATGCGGCTAACGGTCAACCCCCTCTCGGGCAGTAGCCCTCGAAAGAGGCCATCCCAGTGGTCGCGATCAGTTACGGCGAGGCAGTTGGTCGCACCTGGCGCCGGCGAGGACTGCGGAGGCATCGTTGCGAACACTGCTGCGAAGCGCGGGATGCCCCCTCCCGTCGTCGCTTGGGCTTCCTCTGCGGGAACGAAGGCCGTTTCGACGGCGGAGCCGACCACGTGGGCGAGTGACCGACTCCCGGACGTCCGGCAGACCTCGATCAGCGCAGGGGGCGTCACCACGGCCAACTCCTCGCCGTTGGAGAAGATGACCTCGCCGCGGCACCAGGCGAACTGCTCGCCGGCCAGATATGTGCCGATCGGACCGAGATGATCGGGCGGCGGCATGGCGCCCAGAGCCACCCCGCCGGTGTCTGAGGGGGGTGAGGCCACCGTGCCCGGATCGCGGCTGATCCGGCCGGCGACCATCCTCGTGGCGGCGATGGGCGACAGAGCATTCACGGTCACGCCATCGGGAGCGGCCGGTCCGATCTGCCAGGTGAGCGCGGCTACGGCCCGCTTGGCACACGAATAGGCACCGGCGTCCGCGGCGCGCCACCCCGAACCGGAGGTAACTCCCACGATCCGTCCCCGCCCGGCGGCGGCCATCAGGGGTAAGGCAGCCTCGAGGACGGTCAGGTACCCGCCGAGATGGACATCCAGTACGGCCGCCCAGTCGGATTCGCCACCCTTGGCAAAACCCGTGGGTCGGCTGATGCCAGCCACATTCACGACGGCGTCCAGTCGGCCGAACTCCTCCACCAGGCTTTCGAAGAGATGGGTGACCGCCGGACGGTCGCTCACCGAAATCTCAGCCGCCCTCGCAGAACCCCCGGCGGCCACGATCCGCTCGGCCGTCGTGGGACCGGCACTGCGCCAGCGGGCCGAGCCGTCGAGCGAGACCCCGGGATCCAGGGTGACCACCACGGTCCCCGTCCGGGCCAGGTCCTCGGCGATCGCTGCGCCGATCCCGGCAGCCCCCCCGGTGACCACGGCCACCCTCTTCCCCGTCACACGGTCGGTCGACGACATGACCCCGCTTCTCCCTTTCTGGTCAGGCCTCGTTCAGCGGTCGCCCGGCAGCCAGCCGGTACGATCGGTTACAAGGGCGGGTCGGGCTCAGCTGATCTCGAGCCCTTCGAAGTCTCCGGCCCGGCGCCAGGTCTCGAGCATGTGAAGCCAACCGAAGAGATCACCACGGCCTCCACCCCACGCGCCGGATTTGGGGTTCATGGCCTTGGGATTGCCCTCATTGTTCAGGCGCGACGGGGTGCACGCCTCCATCACCGCGCTCACGTCGCGAAAGCTCCCGACGATGCCGTCCACGTACGCGGCCTCGGCCTCTGGGCGGACATCTACGATCCGGATATCCCGCTGGTCGAGGAGTCGGATGGTCTCGGCGATGTGCTCCGCTCCCTCCACATTCAAGAAGGTGGCGTTGACCGTAACGACGCTCTGCTGACCGGGAGCCGGCATCATGAACATGTTAGGGAAGCCGCTCGTCATCATCCCGTGGAAAGTGGCCGGCCCGTCCGCCCACTTGTCGGCCAGCCGGACGCCCCTACGCCCGACGATGTCGTGGCCGGCACGGCGCGGGAACGGTGTGACTTCGGGCTCGAAACCGGTCGCATACACGATGCAGTCCAGGCTGAACGCCCGGCCGTTGCAGACCAGGCCCTCCTCGGTCACCCGCTCGATGCCGGCCGGGCAATCCACGAGTGTCAGGTTGGCCCGGTTGAACGCCGGCAGGTACTCGTCGTGGAAACACGGGCGCTTGCAGAGGTAGCGGTAGTAGGGCTTGAGGATCTCCGCCACTTCGGGATCCTCGACGATCTGGTCGATGCGCCTGCGGTGCTGTTCCATGATCTCGAAGTCCTGTTCCTCGGCGCGCAGCATGAACTCCTCCGGCGACAGGCCAGGCTCGAAGCGGGGACTCCATACCTTGGCCTCGTGGTGGGTCCATCCGTCGTCGACCAGGTCGGGCACGCTCTGACCGTCCAGCACGGAGTGGAAGTTCCCCATCCGCTCCCGTTGCCAGCCGGGACCCAACGGTTGGGCGAAGTCGGGCGGGGTGGGCCGGTTGTTACGTTCCCCTATCGCCGAGGGCGTGCGCTGGAAGACGAAGAGGTGCCGAGACGAGAGGGCGAGGGGTCCGACACACTGGATGGCGCTGGCGCCCGTACCGATGATGCCCACTGCCTTGTCAGCCAGGTTGGTCATCGGCGAGTGCATGTCACCACCGGTGTACTCATAGTCCCAGCGTGATGTGTGGAACGATCTCCCTTTGAACAACTCCATCCCCGGTATGTCGGGAAGCTTCAGCAGATTGAGGATGCCGACGGCCATCACCACGTACCGAGCCCGGATCTCGTCCCCTCGATCGGTGTGCAGGACCCAACGGGCGTCCGACTCGTCCCATTCCGATCGTTCCACGACGGTGTGGAACAGGGCGTCACGGACCAGGTCGAACTTCTCGGCGATCCGCTCCAGGTGGGAGCGGATCTCGTCGCCGAACGCGTACTTACGCGAGGGTATGTAGTCCAGGTCCTCGAGCAGGGGCATGTAGATGTAGGACTCGACGTCGCACATCACTCCGGGATATCGGTTCCAGTACCAGGTACCTCCGATACCACCGGCGGAATCAATGAGTCGTATCTTCGCTATGCCGGCCCGGCGCAGCTCCGCTCCGGAGACGATGCCGCCGATGCCGGCCCCGATCACCACGACATCCACATCATCGCGGATCCTGTCCCTGTGCTGAAACGGTGTGAAGGGATCATCCTGATACCGGGCGAAGACACCGTCGCCGGTGAGATCCCGAATGGCCGCTCGCCCCTCAACCAAGCGCTTGTCCCGCTCGGCCAGGTACTTGGCGTGTACCGCGTCCGGGTCGAAGGGCGCGCCTCCGCCACCCGGGTCGCCGCCCTGGCTCGATATCTCGTCGCCTGGCCCTTCCTCATTCACTTTGCGGTCGCCACCTTGATCGAGGTTCCGTCGAAGAACGCCGGGTTGGCGTCGGTCAGCATCCGGGCCACGTTGCCGAAGACGAAGTCCCCGAAGGCCTCCCGGCCGACGTGCCCATCTTCCACCAGCTCCCAGGCCTCGGGCAGCACGTTTCTCTGGTCGGGGACATCCCAGTGGCCGATGTCCGAACCAAAGAAGGCGTTCAGCCGGATTCCGAGCGGGAGCATCCCGGGCGTGAACGCCAGCGCGTTCAATGGGTCGTCGGCCTCGCAACCGAAGAAGAGCTGTTCGGTGAAGATGCGGGCTACATCCGCCGCTCCGTCGATACCGGACGTGACGAACTCGTCGACGGTCGCACGATCCACTGCGGCGCTCGGATTGGAACGGACTGACCCACGAATCACGTCATGGCGGTTGGCCAACGGACCCGACGCATGGGCCGCGATGAGCCGGTCAGCCAGGGCCACGTCTATGGCCGCTGGATCATTGGCCCGAATGGCCTGGCCGTTACGTTTCTGCCAGTGCCCGATCAGGTCGGCGTAGAGCTGGGCAGCCCAGGTTACGCCGCCCTCCAGAAAGGCGAACCTGAGGTCCGGGAAGCGGGTGGTGACGCCGCCCATTATCAGTGACCGGCAGATGGCTTCCTGCGCGGCGGCGAAGTTCCCCAGGTGGTTGTAGACGTAGTTCGAGCGCGACGTTCTGGAGCCCCAGCCGAAACCGATCCCGTGGAACGCGGGGACGATCCGGAGCTCCTGACACCGGGCCCACAACGGGTCGTAGTCGAAGTCCGAGTCATGGCCCAGCGTATCGATCCACCCGGTCGCGCCATCGGAACGAGCCGGCCGGGGAACGACACCCGTCATGACCACGGCCTTCAGCCCGAGTGCCCCGACGGCGTGATCGAGCTCGGCGATCGCTTCGTCGGGCGTGAACATCGGTATGACGGCGGTCGGAGTCATCCGGTCCCCGTAGGAACCGAATATCTCGGCGTAGTAGGTGTTGATTGCCCTGGTCCCGGCCTGACGCACCTCTGCGTTCGCACAAGACATCAAGGCCAGGCCCACCCCGGGGTACAAGAGGGCGAAATCCAGGCCGAACTGGTCGAGCCGCTCGTACATAAGGGCCGGCAGGGCCGTGGTCAGTCGATCCACCGTAGGGCCGGGTGACCCCCAGAACGGCTGGCGGACCGGCGTGAAACCCGAGCCCTCGCCGAACATCGTGCCGAGGTAGCTGGTGAACGCCTGCGCCACCCCGGGGTCGGCGACCTCACCGACCATCTCGATGACGAGCGGAAGAATCTCCACCAGATGGCCGTCACCATCGATGACGGGGTGTCCGATCTCTTCCCGGATCGCTCGGACCTTCGCCGACGGGCTGAAGTCATTCGGCGATGGTGTCGCCGAGTGAGTGCCCGTCACAACGGTTCCGGCCGGGTCCGGCCGCCTCGCAGCACCACCATCGGTGTCCTTTCCGGACATGTAGGTCTCATCCCCCCGTGGGATGCACTGAACATATTAGACGATTTGTTGTACAGTTCGTGCGCCGGGTCGATCTTCCCCCGAGAGCGCGTCGAGGGCGCCGGAGACCTAATGTCTCCGGGCGTGGTCGCCGAGTCCAACATCCAGAGCCCGGGCACCGATACCCGTGATCGGATTCTCGAAGGCGCCCTGCACGCCATCGGCACCAATGGGGTCCGGTCGCTGAGCATGCGGAAGATCGCCGAGGCTGCCGGCGTCTCCCGTGGCACCGTCTACCACTACTTCCACAATACGAATGAGGTACTGCGGGCGGTTTCCACCTACGACCAGCGCCGGTTCGACGAGGGCGCGGCGCGCGCCCTCGCCAACGCCGGAACTCCCGACAAGCAACTGTTCGCCTTCCTCGACTACTGCTACCGGTACCTGACCCTCCATCCGACACGGTGGATGGTCGAGCACGAGCCACGCTTCCTCCTGCGGTACCTGGAGGAGCAGATCCCCCACATGAGCGCCCGCTTGGAAAAGTCGTTGAGGTCCGCTCTGGCGGAGGCCCCGGCGGTCCGGAAGGGCCGGCTCACCTCGGCCGAGCTGGCTGACCTGGCGGTGCGGATGCTCATATCGGCCTACTTGCTCCCGGCGGCCGACCCCACAACGCCTCTCAAAGCCATCGTCGAACTGGTGATGGATCCCCCCGACGCCGGGCCGAGCCATCCCGACAAAGCCCCCCGCCGGCGGCCCGTCAAATCGACTCGCGCCCGCCGGGGGACGTGAGCCAGGCCCGATCCCGGTTGGTCCCGAGCGGGGGCCGCAGCACCCATCCCAACCCCTCGGGCGCAGGGAGGCGGGTGAACACTTCTGCTGAATAGTGTACAGTCCGGTCGTGGATACCCCGACGGCAGGCTCAGAGTTCGTGGTCCGTGGCGGGACCCTCGTCGATGGCACCGGCGGGCCCCGCCGGCGCGCCGACGTAGCTGTACGCAACGGCCGCATCGTGGGTATCGGGACCCGGCTGCGCGCCGGTGGCCGGGAGATCGACGCGTCAGGGAGGGTGGTCGCGCCCGGCTTCGTCGACGTCCACACCCACTATGACGCGCAGGTCTTCTGGGATCCGGATCTGACCCCGTCATCCCACCACGGTGTGACGACAGTGGTCGCCGGGAACTGCGGTTTCTCCATCGCCCCGGCCCGACCAGAGGGCGTCGAGCTCCTGGCTCGAACCCTCCAGCACGTGGAGGACATGAACTTCGACACGCTGGTGTCCGGAGTCCCATGGGCGGAGTTCCGCACGTTCTCCCAGTACCTCGACGCGGTCGAGCGTCGGGGAGTCGGACTCAACTACGCCTGCTACGTCGGCCACACGGCAGTTCGCCTGTACGTCATGGGTGATGAGGCGTACGTGCGGCCGGCCACCCCCACGGAGATCGACCGGATGCAGGCTGAAGTGCGGGACGCCATGATCAGCGGGGCGATCGGCTTTGCGTCGAGCACGGCCAGCACCCACAACGGGGACGGTGGCCGGCCGGTGCCGTCGCGGGTCTCGGATCTGCACGAACTGGAGCACCTCCTGGCGCCCCTCGGGGAGTTGGGCCGAGGCGTGGTCTCTTTGCTCCCGGGCACCCAGATTCCCCACAATGACATGTTCCGGATCCAACGGTCGCTGGGTCGGCCGGTGACCTGGACCGCCCTGGTGTCCAGCAAGGGGAGCACTGCGCACCTCGAGGTCACGGCGGCCCATGAGAGGGCCCAGGCGGTCGGCATCGACGTCCGGCCGCAGGTCTCGTGTCGACCAATCGTGTTCCAGGTCACCATGGCCGAGCCGTTCGTGTTCAATACGGTTCCGTCATTCTCCCGCCTCATGGGAACGACCCTGGATGAGCGACGCGCCAGCTACCGCGATCCCGAATGGCGCGACGAGGCCTGGGCCGACATGAACCGAGGAGCCCGGAGCTTCGTGGACTGGGACACCCTCCGTGTCGCCGAGTCGGATGCTCACCCCGAGCTGATCGGCCGACGGGTCCTCGACATCGCTCGGGAGCGTGCCGTGCGACCCTTGGACGTCGTGCTCGACCTCTCCCTGGAGGAGCGACTGGCAACCCGGTTCTGGTCGGAGGTGGCCAACAATGATCCGGAGGTGGTCGGCTGGCTGCTCCGCCGCGACCACGTGTTGCTCGGACTGGCGGACTCGGGCGCCCACGTATCGCAGCTCTGCGACGCCTGCTTCGCAACCGACTTTCTGGGTTCCTGGATCCGCGACAAGGAGCTGCTGCCCCTTGAGCGGGCGGTGCAGATGCTGACCGGCGATCCGGCGGCCTTTTTCGAGCTGACCGATCGTGGCACTATCGAGCTGGGGAAGGCCGCCGACCTGGTCGTCTTCGATCCCGACTCGGTCGCTCCCGGGCCACTCCGGCGGGTTAGGGACTTCCCGGCCAATGGCGAGCGACTCACGGCCGACGCCCCGCTTGGCGTCGACCACGTCTTCGTCAACGGCTGCGCCATCCGCCAGGACGGGCGCCCGGTCTCCGACCGCGCCACCCGGCCCGGGACCGTCCTACGAGGCTCCGAAGCGCCGGCCATCTCAGGGCGCGGCGTCGACGCCTAGTGCCTGTTGACCAGGGACCGGCCGGCCAGGGGCCGGGTGGCCGGATCGTGGTGGCCATCCGCGGCGAGGGTCAAAGGTGGTGACATCTCACTGTGGCCCCACCTACGGGAACCGGAGGCGGCTCCTGTTCGGCACAAATCGCGGTGACGAGAGGACACCGGGTGCGGAACCGGCACCCCGTAGGAGGTTCGACCGGCGACGGTATGTCGCCTTGGAGAACGATTCGCCGTCGCCGGGATGCCGGATCGAGTGAAGGCGAAGCCGATAGGAGCGCCTGCGTATAGGGGTGGCCGGGATCCCGGTAGATCTGTTCGACCGGGCCCTCCTCGACGATCCGTCCGAGGTACATGACCGCGGTCCTGTGGCTCAAGGTGCGCACCAGATTCAGGTCATGGGAGATGAACAGGTAGGCGATCCCGAGTCTCTCCTGCAACTCGTGCAGCAGGTCGACGATCTGGACCTGAGTGGCGATATCGAGCGAGCTCAGCGGCTCGTCGAGGGCCAGCAACTCCGGTTCGGTGGCCAGTGCCCTAGCAATGGCGGCCCGTTGCAGCTGGCCGCCGGACATCTCCCTCGGACGTCTATGGGCGAAGGCCGATGGCAGCCGGACCTGGTCCAGCAGCTCGGTTGCCCGCTGGGCGCGACCGCTCCGGGACAGCTCGCGGTGGACGGAGATGGCCTCGCCGATCGAGGACTCGATGGTGGCCAAAGGATCAAACGACGAGTAGGGATCCTGGAACACCAGCTGCATGTGTCGGCGCAGCTGGCGCAACGCCGATCCCTTGGTCTCGGTTATGTCCTGGCTGGCCAGAAGCACCTGACCACGGTCCGGCCGCAGCAACCGGAGCAGGACCCGGGCGAGAGTGGACTTCCCCGAGCCACTCTCACCGACCAGGCCCAGGGTTCGTCCTTCGGTCAGCACCAGGTCGATGTCGTCGAGGGCATGGACCGTCCCTCGGCGCCCCCCGGGTATACGGACCTTGAAATGGCAGGACACCCCCCGCAGCTCGGCGACCGGCCGGTCCGGAGCGTCATGGTTCATCGCGTTGTCCCGCCAGGTCGGCATGATGCAGTACGGCCGGCGGCTCACCCAGGCCGGATAGGTCGAGCTCGCCGTGGCGCCGGCACCGACTGCTCCGGCTGGGTCCGACATCCGACAGTTCCATGCTCCCGATCTGGCAGGCTTCCTCTCGGTAGGGGCACCGGGGATGGAACCGGCACCCGTCGGGATGGTGCCCGGCCGGGGGAACATGGCCGGCCAGCAGCGCCGACGGTCCGGGGCTCCGGACCCCGGGCTGGGCGGCGAGAAGAGCGGCGGTGTACGGATGTGCCGGGCGGGAGAACAGATCCGCCGTGGGCGCCTGCTCCACCACCTGACCGGCGTACATCACCACGATCTCGTCCGACAGTTCAGAGATCAGGGCCAGATCGTGGGTGACGAAAAGGACCGCCAGATCGTCGGTCTCACGCAGTTCGAGCAGTAGTTCCACGATCTGGGCCTGCACGGTCACATCGAGCGCCGTGGTCGGCTCGTCGGCGATGAGCAGCTTGGGATAGCAGGCGAGCGCCATAGCGATCATTACCCGTTGGCGCATCCCCCCGGAGAGTTGGTGCGGATATGCGGACAGGCGCCGGCCCGGGTCCGGAATGTGCACCGATTCGAGAAGTCGGAGGGCCCGGTCCCGACCGGCCTTGCGGGACACCTTCTCGTGCAGGCGGACCGCCTCGACCAGCTGGGAGCCCACGGTTAGGGCCGGGTTGAGGCTGGCCAGTGGATCCTGGAACACCATCGAGATGCCGCAACCCCTGATGTGGCGCATTTCTGCGAAGTCGGCATCGAGGAGGTCCCGGCCTTCGAATCTGATCGAGCCACCGACTATTCGTGCAGGTGGTGTGGGAAGCAGCCGGAGGATGGCCAGGGAGCTGACCGTCTTACCGCAACCGGACTCCCCGACCAGGCCGACCATACGGCCGGGTCTCACGTCGAACGAAACCCGGTCGGTGATCCGCAGCGGTCCGTGCTCCCCGTCGAACTCGATGGTCAGGTCCCTCACCTCGAGCAGGGCCGGCGCCCCCGGGGCGGCTGGCGCGACGGGGACCTGGGGTCTCGACACCATGGTGAGCCCCCTCCGGTTCCGGGCCCGGGCCGGTACCGACGGCTTCGCAGTGGTATTGGTGGTCGTCAGGTTGTCGCGAATGGCGTCTCCGAGGGTGTTGAACGCCAGTACGGTCAAGGCGATCGCGACGCCGGAAGGAACCAGGGACCAGGGGTGTGTCAGCAGCGAGTTGTCGTAGGCCTCGCGCAGCATGGACCCCCAGCTGGAGGCCGGTGGGGGTGGGCCCAGACCGAGGAACGCCAGACCGGACTCGGCCAGCAGGGTCCCTCCGAGGGCGATGGCGATCTGGACGATCAAACCGGTCATGACGTTCGGAAGGATTCGGGTGACCATTATGCGGAGGGGGGCCGAACCGATGGCGCTGGAGGCTTCGATGAACGATTCCTGTTTCACCGCCAACGCCTGGCCCCGGATGAAGCGGGCAAATCCGGGTGCGATCACGGCGGCGATCGCCAGGGCCACGTCGTTGGCGCTGCTGCCCAATATGGCCACCACTGCCAGCGCCAGGACCAGCGGTGGAAACGCCAGCCCGGCATCGGTGACACGCATCAGGACGTAGTCGATCCAGCCCTGCCAGAACCCCGCGATCAGGCCGATCACCAGCGCGATGGCCAAGGCGATGCTGACCGTCTCGAAGGGCACCTGCATCGAGAGACGGGCGCCGTAGATGAGCCGCGATGCCACATCTCGGCCCAGGTCGTCGGTACCGAGAAGGTGCCTGGTCCCGGGCCCGGCATCCGGGTGCAGCAGGTCCTGGACGTTTGGATCGTGCGGGGAGATGAGGGGGGCGAACGCCGCTCCCACCATCACCAGAACCAACCAGAGGAGCGGCAGCGCGACCGAGGGGCGCCGCAGGAATCTCGTCGGCCGCCGATGTCGAGCCATGAACGCAGCCATCCCGCGACCGTTCCGGGTGGTCACGCTGTCAGCGGGCCCGGTCAAGCCACTCGGACCTTCGGGTTCAGCCATGTGTACGAGATGTCGACCAGCAAACTCGTGAACATCTGGAACACGACGAAGACGATCGCCACGCCCTGAACCACCGGCAGATCATGGGCGGTGATGCCCCCGAGCATGTAGCTGCCCAGACCGGGGATCGAGAAGATCTGTTCGACTATGACGGCGCTGCCGAGGAGGAAGCCGAGCTGGATACCGAAGACGGTCACCACAGGCATTGCGGCGTTCTTGAGTGCATGTCTGAACAGCACCGATCGCCGGGTTCCGCCTTTCGCCCATGCCGTGCGGACATAGGGCGTGTCCAGTGCGTCGACCACAGCGGCGCGCAGCTGGCGAGCCAACGTCGCGGCTACCAGGAGGCCGAGGGTGACCGCAGGCAGGGTGATGCACTTCAGCCAGCCGACGAAGGACGTGCTGATCCCGGTGTAACCGCTGGAAGGAAAGATCCTCCAGTGAACGGCGAAAACGGACACCAGAATGATGGCCAGCCAGAAACCCGGCACGGCCAGCCCCAGGGTCGAGAAGAAGCGTGCACCGGCATCGACAGTTCGTCCCGGCCGAACCCCGGAGGCTATGCCGAGGGGCACTCCGACCAGGAGTCCGACCAGAGCGGCCGCGATCACCAGGCCGAGGGTCACCGGGAACCGCTCCGAGATTTGGCGGGCCACGGACTGGCCCGTCTCGAGGGAGTTCCCCAGGTTCCCGATCGCCGCATGGCCGAGCCAGCGGCCGTACTGCACGATCAGCGGGTCGTTCAGATGGAGTTGCGAGCGGACGTGGGCAACGGCCTGGGGGGTGGCATCGGCCCCGCCTGCCAAGGTGACGGCCGGATCACCGGGGACCAGGGCCAGCAGTAGGAATACGGCACTGGATGCGACCAGAAGCACCGGGACCACGCTCAGCAGGCGAAGCAGGACCAGCCGGACCACTAGCGGCTCTTCCCCCTCCGCTCCGGGCCGACGGGAGACGGTGAACCCGCCCCCCGGCCGGCAGGGCGCCCGTAGAGGGACATCTCAGCCACCCACCGACAGAGACCAGTAGTACGGCACCGGGAGGGCGTATTGGGCCAGGAACTGGACGCCGCTCACCTTCTTGCTCGACGCAAAAACATAGGGAGAGAACTCCAGCCAGATCGACAGCGCGTTCTGGACAACGTAGGTCTGCGCTTGGCGCCAAAGGTCTATCGCCTTCGGGTTCTGTGGCGCCAGGCTGCTCAGCTGCGATGCGATGGCGTCCAGGCTGTGGTTGTCGAAGTTGCAGAGGTCGCCTTCGCTGCCGGGCTGGTAGGGGCCGGTGAGCACTGCCACCCCGCCCCGGACCTCCGGGTTGATCCCCAGCGGCGCCACCTTCCGTATGTATAGGTCATTGACGAAGTTGCTGGAGGTGACCAGCGTGGCCTTCACCCCGATGGCTTTCCACTCCTGCTGGATGATGGTGGCGGCTTGCTCGATCACGGGGCTTGGGGAGATGAGGATCGACAGCGGGAAACCGTTCGGATATCCCGCTTGGGCCAGGAGCTGCTGGGCCTTCTGAGGGTTGTAGGCGTAATAGTTCCGCAGCTGCGCCGGGAAGTAGATGGAGCCCTGTGGCCACAACGCCCACTGGGGCTCCCCGACACCCTTCAGTACGGCAGCGTTGATGGCCGGGCGATCGATGGCGTAGCTGAGGGCCTGACGCACCGGGACCAGGTTCAGCGGCGCCGTCGATTTGCAGACCGGCATCCAGAGGGACTGCGTCTGGGCTGCGGCCGTCCCCACGGTGTAGGCCGAATTGCTTCGAACGGCCGGTACATCGCTGATGGGTATCTGGCTCACATTGGCCAGATTCGACTCCAGGGCGTTCACCTGCTGGGGACCCGGCGCGGTGTTCACGTACTCCAGTTCGCTGATCCTGATGTCCTTGGCGTCCCAGTACCTCGGGTTTCGGGCCAGGACGATCTTCTGGTCTGGCACGTACTGCTGCAGGACGAAAGGACCGGCGCCGACAGGGTGATTGTTGAGGTCTCCGGAGGATGCCGCCGGGGAGACGATGAAGCTCTCCTCTCCGGCGAGCAACGGGTAGAAGGCGCCGGCGACCGGTGCAGACAGGTGAATGGTGATGGCGGAGTCGCCGGTGACGTCGATGCCGGATACGTCCTGCAGGATCGCCTGGAACGCCGAGGCCTTCGAATCGCGGTTTCGCAGTATGCCCTGCTTCACCGCCAGCGCGGTAACCGGGGTGCCGTCCGAGAAGACCACACCGGGGCGCAACTGCACGGCGATGGTCCGCGGGTCGACGATAGTGGCACTGGTGGCCAGTTCCGGAAGATATCCGCCGCTGGGAGTGGGCCTGAGCAGCGTGCTGTATATCGCCATGTCCCAGGGGTTCTGCACCATGGGGACATGGGACTTGGTGGGGTCGAACGTGACCGGCTCACTCGATGTGCCACCCAGGTCCTCGGTGATCGACACGGTGCCCCCCGGACCGGAGGGAGACGCGCTGGACGGCGCGGAACCCGGCTTGCCGGATCCACAGCCGGCCAGAACACCGACCAATACCGCCGTGGCTACGAAACAGGTGGCCACCCTGGGCCTCCACTGGGCGTGCGATTGCAACGGCATACGTTGACTCCTAGTCCTGGTGCACCACTGAGGCGATCTCGGCTGGAATATCGGGTTTACGGGGCGGTGTGGCCTCCACGACGACCTCGTACAGCTCGCCGGTCCAGGCGTACGGTGGGTCATAGCGGTCGCTCACCGGGAACCCGGCATCATGACCGAGGCGGAGGGCGTTGCCATCCGCCTGCCCGGTGGTGACGGTGTTCGGTGGGAGCGATCCCGAGCCGATGGGCTGGCCGTCTAACGACAGCACGACCAATCGGCCGCCGTCGTCCTGTGGTCGGGATTCGAGCCCCACCCGGTGCCGCCCTGCCGGAAGCTGCGACTCGCTGGCGATCTCGTAGGGATGGCCCAGGGAGTTCAGCATGTACCACAGGCGCCCGCCCCGGACCACCAGGGCCCATCCACCGGTCCAGTTGCCCTGCGCGCACACCACGCCCTCACCACCATCAGCGGGAACGAGCAGGTCCGCCTCCACCCGCCCACCAAAAGCCAGGGACGGGACGGCCTCGTCGGCGATCGGTCCACCATCGGTCCGGAAGGTCTTGGATCTGGGCACCGGACGGGGCGGGGGCGCCAGCGCGGCGGGCAGGTCGGGTTCGGTCCGGCTCAGCCAGTTCCCCATCGGAAGCACCTGGTTCCGCCCGGCTTCGGCCCACCACCATTCTTCCAGCTTGTCGACCAACTCGGGGTGCACAGCAGCACAGTCGGTGCTCTCCGAGAAGTCTTCGGCCAGATTGAACAGGTGCCACGTGTCCTCGTCCAGGGTGGAGCTCCCGTCCATCATTCGCTGCTCGTCGGCCACGCCCCGGTGCACCCGGTTGGTGGTGGCCTTCCACCCGTCCAGATACACCGATCGAGAGCCGAGCATCTCGAAGTACTGCAAGTGTCGCGGGGACGGCGCCGCTGCATCGGCGAACGTCTCTCGGAGGCTGGCGCCGTCGATGGGCTGCTGCGCGATACCCCCCACCACCGTGGGCGCCTCCACTCCACAGGCGTCGAGAATCGTCGGCATCAGGTCGACCACGTGACAGAACTGGTCTCTGACCGCCCCGCCGTGGCTGATCCCGGCCGGCCAGTGCGCCACCATGGGTACGCGGGTCCCCCCTAACCAGGTGTAGCGCTTCCACAACCGGAATGGAGCGTTGCCGGCCCACGCCCATCCCCATGCGTAGTGGTTGAACAGGCGAAACCCACCCAGGTCGTCGATATGGGCGAGGTTGTCGTCCAGCCGGTCCAGCCCCAGCGTGAACCGGCCTTCGTTGACCGACCCGATCGAGCTTCCCTCCGCGCTGGCGCCGTTGTCCGACAGCAGGAGCACCAGCGTGTCGTCGAGGAGGCCCCTGTCCTCGAGCGCGGTTATCAGCCGGCCGATCTGATGGTCGGTGTGGGTGAGAAACCCGGCGAAGACCTCCTGCATACGGGCATAGAGCCGACGCTCATCATCCGGAAGGCGGTCCCAGTCCTGCACCCAGGGCGGCCGGGGCGTGCACTGCGTCCCGGGGGGCACCACTCCCAGATCGAGTTGCCGAGCGAAGGCTTCCTCCCGCCACCTCTCCCAGCCCCCGTCGAAGCGGCCTCTGTAGGGATCGATCCATTCGGGAGGGGCCTGGTGCGGGGCATGCTGGGCCCCCGTGGCGAGGTAGAGAAAGAACGGCTTGTCGGGTGTGGCATGTTGCTGATCGGCTATCTGGCGGATGGCGTTGTCGACCAGATCCTCCGTCAGGTGGTACCCCTCCTCCGGGCGCCGCGGAGGTTCTACGAAGTGGTTGTCGGACACCAGATTCGGAGTCCACTGGTTGGTGTCGGCGTGCAGGAACCCGTAGAAGCGTTCGAATCCCTGTCCCAGCGGCCACAGATCGAAGGGGCCTGACGCAGTGCGATCGCTCCTGGGCGTCAGATGCCATTTCCCGAGGGCCATGGTCGAATAGCCGGCGTCTCGAAGCACTCGAGCCAGCGTGGCCGCGGTGTTCGGCAGCCGGCCTGTGTAGCCGGGCAGCCGCATCGGAACGTCGGGAACGAAACCCATGCCAACGGCATGATGGTTACGCCCGGTCAGCAGTGATGCCCGGGTCGGCGAGCACAGAGCGGTGACGTGGAAGCCCGAGTAGCGGAGGCCGCCCGCCGCGAGGCGGTCGAAGCTCGGTGTGGCGACATCCGATCCATAGCAGCCGAGCTGGGCGAAGCCCACGTCGTCGAGCAGGATGACCACGACGTTCGGACCGCGAACCGGCTCGGGCGCAACCGCCGGGCCCAGGACGCTCTCCTCGATTGTCCGCCCCAGACGCGTACTCGGCGCACTTAGAAAGCCCATGCATCCCCCACTCAGTCGGCGACCCATCGGGTTACCCGAGCACACGGGGTCCCTAGGCCTGCACCGGCTCCTTGCCGTGACGACGGTTCATACTTTACATCACTACAGTTCGTAATCAAGAGGATCATTGGTCTTCAGCGCGGTCGTCACTGGCTATCGTCGGGCCATGCCAACGAGGTCGGGTCAGGACCGGAATCACACTGGGACCTCCGCCGATGCCACAGCGCTCTGACCGCCGGGCAGGTTTCGCCGACGGCCCTCGCCGCCGGGGGGGTCGACCTTCACAGCGGTCCGAAATCCTCGCCGCAGCCGTAGAGCTGTTCGCCAAGGGAGGGAGTCGGGCCACTCCGATGGCGGCCATCGCCGAGAGGATCGGTGTGACGGTGCCGGCCATAACCCACCACTTCGGGACCAAGAACGCCCTGTTCACTGCGGTGGTCGCAGTTACCGACAGCCTCGACGAGATACGCATGTCGCGGTCGCCCGACGACTGCGGGCTGAACCGGGTCAGTGCTCTGCGGGTATGGGCTCGCGAGCTCACGTCTGACTCGAGCCTGGCCAACCTCTCGAGACTGACGGTCGTTATGACTGCTGAAGCGCTTGACGACGACTTCCCGGCCCACGCCCATTTCGTCAATCGTCATCGCAGATTTCGCCAGCGCCTGGGCGAGTCGATCAAATCCGGGCAGAGCGACGGTTCGATCAGAGGGGATGTCGACGCCGCCACGACCGCCTGCGAGGTCCTCTCGTTCATTCAGGGTGCCTCCCTGCACTGGTTTCTGGATCCCGAGCAGATCGACCTCGTCAGGATCTACGACAGCTATTTCGATCGTCTGGTCAGTGACCTGAGGGCGGTGCCGGCCCCGGGCGAGACGGCCAGGAGCCGCAACCGTCGGGCCCTCAGGTCGGGCCGCGCTTGAGCCGACCCTCGGCCGGTCACTCCGTCTCCGGAGAGCTATAGACGCATGATCCATCCACCGTCGACGGAGATCGACTGGCCGTTGATCCAGTCCCCGGCCGCCGAACAGAGAAGCAGGAGCGTGCCGATCAGGTTCCCTGGCGGTCCCGACTTCTTTCCGGGAATGATCATTTCGAGACCGGCGCGCATGGGCGAGTCCTTCGGCAGGCTGGCATAGCCGCTGTCGCTATCTATGAGACCCGGCGCGATGGCGTTGACGTTGATGCCGAGCGGGCCGAGCTCGCTGGCCAGATTGGCGGTGAGCCCATGGAGGGCCAGCTTCGACACCCCGTAGATCCCGCCCATCTTCATGAAGCCTCCTGCGGACAGGCCGTTGACGATGCGGCCCCCTCCACGTGCCGTCATCGAGGGAACGACAGCCTGGGTACACAGAAGGGGGCCCTTGAAGTTGACCCCCATGACGCGATCCCACTCGTCAACGGGCATGTTGCTGAGGCCGAAGGGGGGAAGGTCCACCATGATGGCGGCGTTGTTGATGAGGATGTCGATGCCGCCGAAGGCATCGACGGCGGAAGCAGCCATCGCCTGGGTCGACTCCTGGCGGGTTACGTCCACCGCCACCCCGATCGCTGCGAACCCATCGGCTTCGAGCTCGCCGGCTGCCACCTTGACCGGCTCCTCCTTCACATCGGCCAGGACGACCTGGGACCCCGTTTCGCACAGAGCTCGGGCGTAGACCCGACCGATGTCACCTGCACCGCCGGTGACTATCGCGACCTTGCCGGTCAGGTCGAACAGTTCGTTCGGCGTCATAGGTGTCCTCTCGGTGGATGCCGTATGGGTACGTGATCGTCCCGTCGGCATTCTCCCGCCTTTGCATGAATGAGTCAAGTGCTTTAGGGTTGGGTCACTAGGTCGACCACGGGAGGGCACAGCATGGACCAGGTAGCGGCGGCGGAGTACAGGAACGTGATGCTGGCCGAACCGCCGGTGGGCTTGCCCGCCACGGAAGAGGCCCGGCTGGAGCACCTCTTCGGCGAGATCTGGGTTCGCCCCGGAATCACCCGGCGGGAGCGGCGGCTGGTCACATTGACCTGCGCGGCGTTCGCCGTCACGGCGCAGCCGCTGATCGACCACACCTATGCGGCCTTGAAGAGCGATGATCTGTCGATCGAGGAGTTGCTCGAGGTGGTCCTCCACTTCGCGGTGTACTGCGGTTGGCCCAAGGCCTCGAACCTGGAGATGTATGTCCGCCAGTCGTGGGCGAAGCTGCAACAGGAACGGGGGGGCGATCCCGCTCTTCCGCCACGTAGGGTCGAGGAGCTGGGCGAGAACGACTGGGAGCGGCGTCTCGAACGCGGCGCGGAGGAGTTCCGCGATGTCAACCTGGTGCCGGCGCCGGGCCGCGACACGCCCTACCAGCACGCCGGCATCTTGAACTTCGTCTTCGGGCACGTGTGGATGAGACCGGATCTGGGGCGGCGGGACCGGCGCTTCGTCACAGTGGCCTCGGTCGGGCTCGATGAGGCACCGATCCCGATCCAGGCCCATATCGGATCGGCCCTCGAGTCGGGCGATATCACCAAGCCGGAGATGGACGAGCTCATCCGGCACTACCGGGCCTACGACAACGATGCCCGCGCCGATGTCCTGCAGGCGACGGCTGAGGCTGCCTGGGCAGAGCATGAGGCCAGCCAGACGTGAAGCCGGCCCCGTTCCAGCTCCACATCCCATCGACTCTCGAGGAGGCCGTGGGCCTCCTCTCCCAGCATGGCGAAGAGGCCAAGGTCCTGGCCGGCGGCCAGAGTCTGGTCCCCCTGATGGCTCTCCGCCTGGCTCGTTACGAGCACCTTGTCGATGTGAACCGGATTGCGGCCCTCCAGGGCATTGCCCGTGAGGGCGGCTGGCTGACCATCGGGGCCATGACCCGTCAAACGACGGCAGAAGCGCACCGCGACGTGGCTCTCGTGCCTCTGCTCCACCAAGCCCTCCCCTTGATCGGTCATTTTCAGATCCGTAACCGAGGGACCGTGGGCGGATCGACCGCCCATGCCGATCCAGCCTCTGAACTGCCGGCCGTGGCCCTGGCTCTCGACGCCGAGATGGTGATCCACGGTCCCGCGGGTGGGCGCGTCGTTCCGGCGCGGGAATTCTTCGTCTCCACCTGGACGACAGGGCTGAAACCGGACGAGATACTGACGGCCGTCCGCTACCCGGTCTGGCCGGGACATTGCGGATTCGCGCTGGAGGAGTTCGCCCGGCGAAGCGGGGACTTCGCCATCGCCGGCGTAGCTTGTGGCCTCGAGGTGGACCAAGACGGCGATGTGGCGAGGGCGGCCATCGCCTATTTCGGAATGGCGCCGACTGCGGTGCGAGCGTCGGCGGCCGAGGCCGCGCTGGTCGGTTCGCCGGCCAGGGGGGCCGATCTGGCCGAGATCGCCCGCCTGGCCGCCTCCAACACCGATCCCGGCGATGACATCCATGGGAGCGCAGGCTTCCGTCGGCGCGTCGCCGCTCACTTGACAGAGCGGGCTCTGGAGCGGGCCCTGAGGGAGAGTATCCATGCCTGAACGAGAGGTCACCATGGCGGTCAACGGAATCCCGAGGACCGCCAGCGTCGAGGACCGGCGTACCTTGGCCGAGTTCCTGCGGGAGCAATGCGGCCTCACAGGCACTCACCTGGGCTGCGAGCACGGCGTCTGCGGAGCGTGCACTGTCCTGCTCGACGGGGGGGCGGTGCGATCGTGCCTGCTCTTCGCCGCCCAACTGCAAGACGCCGAGGTCACGACGATCGAGGGATTGTCAGCCGAAGACGGGTCACTCAGCCCGGTGCAGCAGGCCTTCGCCGACCACCACGGCCTCCAGTGCGGATTCTGCACTCCCGGGTTCGTGGTGTCGGTGACCGCCTTCCTGTCATCGAACCCTGCGCCGACCGATGGTGAGATTGCCCACGCACTGTCGGGGAATCTCTGCCGTTGCACCGGCTACCAGGGCATCATCGCGGCGGTCAAAGCGGTGGCCGGGCGATGACGTTCGCGGCGGCCTCGTCCCGTCTGGTAGGCAGCCGGATCAACCGGAAGGAGGACCCCCGTCTGCTCACCGGACGCGGCCGCTATGTCGACGACGTGGTCGTGCCCGACATGCTGAACGCGGCGTTCGCCCGCAGCGACATCGCTCGCGGCCGCATTGTGTCGATCGAAACGACTGCTGCGGCGGCCGCGCCCGGAGTGGTCGCGGTGCTCACCGGTACCGACCTCAACCCGCTCTTGGCCGGCCCGATAGCTGCAACCCCAACGCTGGGAATGGGCTCGCCGGGTCCGCACAAGGTCCTCGCCGACGACGAGGTGCGCTACGTCGGCGATCCATACGCCATGGTGGTCGCACGGAGCCGGGCGGAGGCCGAGGACGCGGTCGAGCTCATCGAGCTGGACGTCGAGTCCCTCGTCCCAGTCGCTGATTACACAACTGCGCTCCTTAGCGACGAGCGCGTTCATCCTCAGCTGGAGGACAATCGGGCCGGCGGGATGGTGCAGCCGCTCGACGACGAACTCCGCACCCTGCTGGAGTCGGCCCCGTACTCCGCCACCGATACCTTCGTTCAGAACCGCTACCTGGCCGTGCCCATGGAGACGCGGGGGATCGTCGCGTGGTGGGATCCCGGTCGGATGTCGTTCGACATCTGGGTGTCGACGCAGTCGCCCCACGACGTGCGAACCGTCACCGCCCGGGTCACCGGTGTGTCCGAGAACCAGGTCCGGGTGCAGATGGGGGACGTCGGCGGGGGCTTCGGCCAGAAGGCCTACCTGGCGCGCGACGAGCAGATCGTGATCCTCGCCAGTTATCACCTCGGTTGTCCGGTGAAGTGGATCGAGGACCGGCGGGAGAACCTCGTGGCCGCGACCTCATCTCGGGCCGAGCGCGCCACGGTGTCCATCGCCGCCGATCAGCTGGGCAACATCCTCGGCGTTCGGGTGGACCACATAGACGAGGTCGGCGCCTATCCGATGGCCGGAAGCGCAGCCATGATGGGA
Source organism: Actinomycetes bacterium (assembly GCA_021808785.1). Lineage (GTDB taxonomy): Bacteria > Actinomycetota > Acidimicrobiia > Acidimicrobiales > Palsa-688 > JAKCDU01. Next base: position 55,824 of record JAKBAX010000002.1, read on the forward strand.
GCGGTGATCTTCACCGGGCCCTACCGCATCCCGAAGCTGTCCTTCAGCACCGATTCGGTGTACACCAACACGTGCTCCCGTGCGCCGTACCGGGGCCCGTGGCAGATCGAGACCTACGTTCGGGAGCAGGCCGTCGACAGCCTGGCCCGCAATATGGGCCTCGATCCGATCGAGCTGCGTCGGCGCAATGTCCTCCAGCGGGACCAGCTCCCCTATCTCCTGCCCATCGGGCTATCGCTGGACCACGTCTCCCCGGCCGAGACCCTGGAGCAGGCGGCGGCGATGATCGACTACGACGGCTTCCGGGCCTGGCAGCGCCAGGAGTTCGCCGCTGGGCGCCTGGTGGGCGTCGGCATCGGGCTCTACATCGAGCCGCAGAGCGCCATGGGCCCCTATGCCGCCGAGCCGGCGCACATCCGCATCCAACCCGATGGCAGCACCGATGTGTATCTCGGTTCCGGTTCCCACGGGCAGGGCATCGAAACCACGACCGCGCAGATAGTCTCCGAGAACGTCGGCGTCCCGTTCGACACGGTGAAGGTCCACCAGGGCGATACCGGGACCACTCCGTACGCCTTCGGGACCGGCGGTAGCCGGAGCGGCCCGATCCTGGGCGCCGCTATCCAGCTGGCCGCCCGGGACCTCCGTAGCAAGATCGTCGAGATCGCCGCCCACCAGCTCGAAGCCTCGCCCGATGACATCGAGGTCACCGGCGGCGTGGCCGCCGTTCGCGGCACCCCGACCAGGGCCAGAACCATCGGTGAGATCAGCCGTAGCGCCTACCTCGACCTAGGCGCGCTGCCGCCCGGGATGGAACCCGGCCTCGAGACGCTGAAGCGCTACAAGACGGACATGCCGTTCCTCTTCTCGAACGCCTGTCACATGTGCACGGTGGAGGTCGACGGCTCCACGGGCTCGGTCCGCATCCTGCGATTCGTCGTCAGCGAGGACTGCGGTGTGATGATAAATCCTTCCGTGGTCGAGGGGCAGATCGCCGGGGGAGCGGTACAGGGCATCGGCGGGGCCCTGCTGGAGGACTTCATCTACGACGCCGACGGAAACCCGCTCACCACCACGTTCCTCGACTACCTGCTCCCCACCGCCAGCGATGTGCCGCAGATCGAGTACGGCCACGTCGAGACTCCGGCCACCACGCCCGGCGGGTTCAAAGGCGTGGGCGAGGGAGGAGCCATAGGAGCTCCTGCCGCGGTCGCCAACGCGGTGAACGACGCCCTCCACCTGGTCGGGGCCCGGGTGCGGGAGGCGCCCTTTAGCCCCGCCCGGATCGTCGAGGCGCTCGAGGCGGTGGGCCGCTGACCCGGGTCACTCCGCGGCGGCGACCAGCCGATTGAGATAGGCCTCGATGTCGTTACCCCGCTCGCGCAGCTCGTCGAGCGGTTCGTGCGTCGTCAGGATCAGGAACGTTCCGTTGGCGACACCCTGGGCCACCAGCTCACCGGCGGTCTCGGCATCTATGACCCCGAAGTTCGGCGCCCGCGGCGCCTGCTGGCGGCTCCCGTAGAAGGTGATCTGCTCGGCGATGTTGGTCATGACGCCGGCCGGGCAGAAGCAGGAGACACCGATTCCCTTCGGGCGTAGATAGACCGCTAGTGATTCCGAGAGCCCGACGATGGCGTGCTTCGTGGTCGTGTACGGGAGCCGGTCGTACCCGTAGGGAAACAGTCCGGCCGTGGAGGCCGTGTTCACGATGTGGCCGCGGCCCTGCTCGAGAAGCCCCGGAAGGAAGACCGTCAGGCTGCGCACGACACCCATGAGGTTGATGTTCACCACCCGATCCCAGGCCTCCATCGGGATCATCTCAGCCGGTCCGACGGCCAGGACCCCGACGTTGTTGTGCACCAGATCGACCCGGCCGAAGCGCTCGAACGCAGTCGCCCGCACCGCTTGGAGATCCTCGATCCGGGTGACATCGCAGCGGAGGTGAATGGCCGCGTCCCCGATCTCGTCAGCCACCTCCCGGGCCCGCTCCTCCTCGAGATCGGTCACCACCACTCTGGCGCCGAGCCGGGCGAAGGCGCGGGCCGAGCTGCGCCCGATCCCGCTGCCGGCCCCCGTGACCACGGCTACGGAGTCGGAGAAATCAAAGGTCATGTAGGAAAGCCTCCAGTGTTTCTAGGGCACCAGCGGCCGGAGGGGCTTGGCCGGGCGAACTCCCTGTAGCGCCGCCCTGGTCGACGATGACACCGGGGCCGTCAGGAAGCCTTCCAGGGCCTCCACCAGGTTCCCGACCTCGAGGGCGAATGGAAGAAGGGTCTCGCCGCGACCGCGCATCCGCTCCCGGGCTGCGGCGGCATGCACGATGAACGACAGCGCCTGGCTCAGGCGCAGTGATAGGAGCGGTTCCTCCAGGTCGGTCAGGTGCGACCGGAGGTTGGCCTCGAAATCGATGGCCGAGTCGTGGAACTCGGCGGGCAGGTGCTTGAACCCCTCCGCTCCGTCGTGCATCTGGAGGGAGGCCACGAAGCTCATGTAGTGGCTGTCCTCCAGCTCGCTCTGCTCCAGCACGGCGCGGATCTGACATTCGAGCCATCCGCGCAGGTCAGCGGGGCGCCGCTCCTCGATGAGGAAGCCCCGCCGAGCCCGCAGCCGAGGTAGCCGATACTCGAAGATGGCCGAGACGAGCTGGTCCTTGGTCCCGAAGTGATAGATGACCGCGGAGTTGTTGCCGTTACCCGACGCGGCCCCGATCTGCCGGAGGGATACCCCGTCGATCCCGTGAGCAGCCATCAGCCTCTCGGCGGCCAGCAGGATCTCCTCTTTGGTCGACCGACGCACGACTGCCATGTCGCTTCATCACAGCATAACCGGAGAGTGAAAGCAATCGACTTAGAATTCAGCAAGCCGTGGGGACGTGGGTCCTCCTGGTCCTGACCGGCTCTAGGAGGCGGTTCCAATACGGCCCAAATTGGGCAGGCGAGTCGTTCAGGCCGCCCGACGTCAAGATGGCAGGTGTCGGACCACCCCACGCCAGGCCGATCCCGACGAAGCCCACCGTGCGAAGGCCACCGACCCGATCTGTGCCATGACACCTACGGCCGCGTCATCCATGGGCTGCGGGCCCCAGGGCGCCCCCAGCGGGGGCACCCACACAGAACACTCAATTCAAGGCGCCACTCTCCGTGGCACGGCCGGAGGGCCATCCGTTAGAGGTGCGGCTCAGCGTGTGCGATAAATGTGCGATGGTTGGCAGTGGCACTGCCAGCCGGAGGTGCCGACGAGAGGTGCCGACGAGAGGCCCACAATGGCCTCCCACCAGCACTTTTACATCGAGTGGGCCGGGGCGGATTTGAACCACCGTAGGCTGTGCCGGCAGATTTACAGGGAGTGGACCAAAGCTCCACGGAGTGTTCTGCAGTGCTCGCACCTGGGGTTTTGTCGCCGCCGTCACCTCTGCAACATACCCTGTAACGCCGTGAAGGGCTACCGGTCGGGCCCTATCCCCCGGGCGCCGGGAGCGCTGGTCATCGATAGCGGCTGTCGTTACCGGCATGCCCGCGCAGCGACTCACGGGCGGCGCTACGACGATGCCAGCACCGGGTCGTCGACCGGAGGCACGCCGATAGGGCGCAGCGCTATCGCTTGGCTAACAGATGCCGGCTGCCTTGGCCCCGTACTGGGCCTGGCCGACCGTGAACTGCTCTCCCGCTGCGGACGAAAGCTGCTCCACCAGCCCGCTGCAGGAGAAGGGCTCCATGCTGAGGTAGTTCTTGGCTGACAACGCCGCTTGGGCGTCCCAGTCCACGTGAAGACTGTCGACGGCATAGGTGGCGTCAGCAAGCGGGTACCCCTCGCCAGCCGCCGATGACAGCTGCTGAATCAGCCGAATCAGCCCGAGATAGTAGTTGTGAAGGCCCCAGCGGCTCGGGGCTCCCGAGGTGCCGTTCCGCGCTCTTCACGCGACGGATGGCTACGGATTATGGCAAGCCTGTTCTGCGCCGGTGGGCGGGAGAAATGGTCCGTCCCGTCACCAGCCGGGTCAGTCGACTTGACGGTTAATGAAGTCGGCCATGCCAGGGACGGTGTATGCGACGAGTCCGTGTTCAGGAGCGTAGACAAGCCCTTTGTGGATCAGCCTCGCTCGAATCGGTCCAACCTGTTGCACCGTCCTCTTCCCGAGGCGACGGGCAACCTCGCCGCTCACGGCTGGACCTTCACCATCCGGAGCCATGGCCCGTAGGTACTCCCTCTCACCAGGAGTTGCCCGATTCCATCGGCTGGCAAAAAAGCCGGAGTCCAGTTTGTCGCGGCCGGCCTGTATCCCCAACGTCGCGTCTCCCGCCTTCACACCAGGGCCAGGTGCGTAGTCCCAAGTTGATTTGGCGAACTCCTGAACGAAGTAGGGGTATCCGGCGGATGCTTCCACGATCGCTTTAGCAGCCTCAGCCTGCCAGGAGACGCCCTGAAGTTCCGCTGGTCGCACGACGGCGATTTCAGCGTCAGACCCATCGAGTGGACCAATGGGCCTGTAGTCAAAGAGGCGTTCCGCATAGGACCGGGCTTCGGCGAGGAGCCCCGGAAGGCTCGGTAGTCCGGCACCGACGACATAGAAGGGGACCGATCTCTGGCCCGCTTCATGAACCGCCGTACAAATGGCGGCCAACTCGATCTGGTCGAGTTCTTGCATCTCGTCAACGAACACCGCCACACCGGTGCCGCGATCGGAGGCCGAACTACCAAGATCGAAAGCGAGCTCTGAGAGATCCATCTCCAACGATCCGCTATCTGCCCGGCCACGCTGCGCATCGATGTCGATGCCGAGCGACAATCCACCGCTCGGATCCGTCCGAATAGAAAACGACTTGAACGTCGCGAGGGCGGCCCTCAATCGCTCTCCCACGCCCCACGAGCCCGTGACGTAACGCAGTGATTGGTTCAGACTTCGAGCGACCATCGCCCGAAAACTGGATCCAGCCGCCTCGCTATCGACCCGTGCTTCGACTTGGGCGACGATCCAGTCACGTTTGCGTGCTCGCTCAGCCAGATCGTTCAGCAATACGGTCTTGCCGACTCCCCGGAGACCGGTGAGAACAAGGCTTTGATTGGATCGGCCGGCCTCGGCTCGGGCGATCATGGTGGTGAAGCTAGTGACGTCAGCCTCCCGGCCCGCTAGCTCGGGCGGCCTCAAGCCTGCGCCGGGGCTATACGGGTTGGATACCGGGTCCATTCGGAAAGTGTATCAAACTGTAGGCCTTGATAACAGTCTGTGTTATCCAAGGCCTACTAGTGGATTAGCGGCCCGGGCACGCCGGCCATCACCGTGCCGGATGGCTACCAGAATGGCTACCAGCCGGCGTCCGTCAAGGCGATGACCAAAGTCGAGTGGGAGACCCAACAAGGGCCTCCCACCTGCGGTTTTGTACCAGTGGGCCGGGGCGGATTTGAACCACCGTAGGCTGTGCCGGCAGATTTACAGTCTGCTCCCTTTGGCCACTCGGGCACCGACCCAGGAGCCACGTAGGATAGCCGACGCCGATGGGCGACCGAAAACGAGCGGGTCGGGGGAGCCCGGGCCTAGCGTTCGTGACCATGCGCGCCCTTCAGATGGTCAAGCCCCACAGCGAACCGGAGCTGCGGGAGGTGGAGCAACCCCACCCCGGTCCGGGGCAGGTCGTGATCAAGGTGGGCGGGGCGGGGGCATGCCACTCCGACCTGCACATCCTCCACGAGTCGGATTCGAGCCCGTGGCCGCTGCCGTTCACCATCGGCCACGAGAACGCCGGCTGGGTCCACGAGCTCGGCGAGGGCGTGACCGGCCTGCAGGTCGGCCAGGCCGTCGCCGTCTACGGGGCCTGGGGCTGCGGGGCGTGTTCCCGCTGCCGAGTGGGCATGGACAACTACTGCGAGGATCCCATGGCCATGCCCGTCCCCTTCGGCGGGTGCGGGTTGGGGGCCGACGGAGGCATGGCCGACTACCTCCTGGTGCCGGCCGCCCGCCACCTGGTGGCCCTGCCCGAGGGGCTGTCGCCGGCCGACGCGGCCCCGCTCAGCGACGCCGGCCTGACGCCGTACCACGCCATTCGCCGCTCGTGGCCCAAGCTCACCCCCGAGGCCACCGCGGTGGTCATAGGCGCCGGCGGCCTCGGCCACATCGCCGTCCAGATCATCAAGGCCACCACCGGGGCCCGGGTGGTGGCCATCGACACCAAGGCGGATGCCCTCGACCTGGCCTCCTCCCTCGGCGCCGACCTGACCGTCACCGCCTCGGACCAGGCGGCCCAAGCGGTCAAGGATGCCACCGGCGGCCACGGGGCCGACGTGGTGCTCGATTTCGTCGGCACCGAGGCCACCCTGGCCACCGCGATCGCCAGCGCCCGCACCCTCGGCGACCTGACGCTGGTCGGGGTGGCGGGCGGCACCCGGGACTTCGGTTTCTTCACCGTCCCCTACGAGCTGTCGCTCCAGTCGGTGTACTGGGGCAGCCGGCCCGAGCTGGTCGAGCTCCTGGAGCTCGGAGCCCGGGGCCTGGTGCGGCCGGTGACCACCACCTACCCGCTGGACCAGGCGGTCGACGCCTACCGGGCCCTGCATGACGGGGCGGTATCCGGAAGAGCGGTGATAATCCCGAATTCCGCCCCGTAGCCACCCTAAACGGCCCCTGATCGGCTGCCGATGCACCGGGCATGCGGCACCGCCGGGCCTCGCCACGAGACCGGACCCGACTGCCCCGGCTACGCCGGCGCGCCGCCGCCCTCGCCGTGGGGGCCACGCTGGGACTGGGCCTGGCCAACCTGGCACATCCCTCGGCCGCCTCGGCCGCCTCCCTGTCGAGCGGGGCCGCCACCGTGAGCAGCGGTACCGCCACCGGCAGCCAGGTGCACGCCACCGCCTCGCCGGCGACGACCTCGCCCGGCGCCGCCGTGCACGCCACCGTGTCGTCGAGCACCGACGGGGCCCCGGTCTACGGGAACCAGTACTACCTGGCCAGCGCGACCGGCGCCGTGTGGCCGCTCGGGGGCGCCCCCGCCTACGGCTCCCTGGCCGGCGTCCACCTGAGCGCCCCGGTCGTGGGCATCAGCACCACACCCGACACCGACGGCTACTGGCTGGTGGCGGGTGACGGCGGCATCTTCTCCTTCGGCGACGCCCACTTCTACGGCTCCACCGGCGGCATACGGCTGGACCGGCCGGTGATCGGCCTGACCGCCACTCCCGACGGCCACGGCTACTGGATGTACGCGTCCGACGGCGGCATCTTCTCCTTCGGCGACGCCCACTTCTACGGCTCCACCGGCGGCATACGGCTGGACCGGCCG
>JAKBAX010000064.1 GCA_021808785.1 Actinomycetes bacterium
CGGGCGCCGGCCCAGCGGGCGCCGGCCCAGCGGGCGCCGGCCCAGCGGGCGCCGGCCATAGTGTGCAAAAGGAGGTGATATACACCTCCTTTTGCACACTATTCGGCGGGTAGCCCGGCGTGAACCGGCCGGGCCGCGCTGGACTGGACTACCGCGGTTTCAGTTACCCTCCCCGCGGTGGAAATGTGGGAGGTAATCGCCCGGGAGGCCATCCGCGATCTGGTCACCCGGTACAACGCCAACGGGGACACCGGTCGCTTCGCCCAAGTGGTCGAGCTGTTCGCCGACGACGGGGTCATGGAGCTGACCGGCGCGGACGGCACCGCTCAGCTCTACAAGGGCCGGGAGCAGATCGCCACCATCTTCACCGGGGCCCGCGACCGCTGGGCCGGGATCAACACCGAGCGCCGGGCGCCCGGCTACATCCGTCACTCGGTGACCACCCACCAGATCGACCTCATCGACCGGACCCACGCCAAGGGCCGGGCCTACTACCAGGTGGTCATGGTCCACGGCCTCGACCACTGGGGTCGCTACTTCGATGACTACGAGGAGCGCGACGGCCGGTGGGTCTTCACCCACCGGCGGGTCACCACCGAGGGCCGCAGCGTCGACAGCATCACCTGACCGGGCGGATCGAACCCGGGCGGATCGAACCCGAGCCGGATCGAACCTGGGCCGGATCGGGCTAGGACCGTCCGGGAATGGCCTCCACCAGGCGATCGATGTTGGCCTGCCCCTCGTAGAGGTGGCGGAGCATCCAGAAGCGCAGGAACCGGCTGATCGACGCGCTCACGAACAGCGCCGCCCCGATCGCCACGACCCCGACCATGCCGATGGCGAAGATCTGCTGCGACTGCAGGTTGAGGGCGCTGCTCTGGCTGAGAGACTGCTCGTAGACGATCAGCCCGGCCACGAAACCGCCCAGCATCAGCAGCCCGCCGATCGCCTGGCGGACGGTGTCGCCGCGGGTCTGGCCGCTGCGCAGCTTCAACTCCTCGACCGCAGCCCTGAATTCCCTCAGTCTGTCGTCGACGGCAGGTGGCGCCTCCGGGCCGCTCGTGGCCACCATCAGGACTGCGGGGTGATCACGTTGGCCGGCATGAACTTGGTGGCGATCCGGTTGGAGTTGAGCGTGGTGCCCCAGGCCGACTGCGGAACCTTGAAGAGGTACTTGCTATTGCAGTCGAACTGACCCTGGGTCTTCGGGTAGAACTGCGAGAAGGTCGTGCCGGTCAGCTTGAGCAGCATCCCGCAACTCGGCGGCGTGTTGGCCCCCGGATCGGTCTGGGCGTGCAGGCCTCCGCCGGTCCAGCTGTGCACATTCGACAGATGGTTGATCATGCACTGGCGGGTCAGGGTGGAACCGCACGCCTTGGCCTCGGTAGCCCAGAGAAGGAACGAGGAAGCGGCCTGCTGGCCCAGCTGGCTGATCTTGCCGCCGGTGGCTTGGACCAGGCTGATGTACTTGGCGACGGCCGGGTTGATGTTGGCCTCCTCCAAGGGAACGAACGCATCCCGGATGTAGATGTCGTTACCGATCCCGGCGGTGTTCCACGCTGACATCTGGGTGGTGTAGTTGCTGGTCTCCATGATGTAGATCGGCTTGACCCCGAGCTGGAAGTTGGCCTGCAGCATGCCGAACAGCACGGGGCCGGGAGTCAGGTCGTTGTAGATCAACTTGACCCCACAGGCTTGGTATTTCTGGGCGAAGGGCGTGTAGTTGGGTTCGCCGTAGTAGTTGAGCGTCACGCCGCAGTTGGTCTGCTTCCAGCCCGCGGCGGCCGCCGCCGTCACATCCTTGTTGTAGGTGACCTCGGTGGCCGAGGTCAATGTGGTGTGGATCACGTCGTAGCTGGAGACCGCCTGCGGGAAGAGCTGGGCCGCCTCGAAGAACGGTGACGCCGGCAGGTAGTCCACCGGGTTGGGCACGGCCTGGTACATCTCGGGCGCGTTGGCCACGTCGGGTCCAACGGTGAAGCCGGGCACCGCGGCCAGGTTGCAGCCGAGCCGGGTCGCTTCGGCCGCCTCGTCGAGGGCAAAGCCCTCACCGACGAGCATGAAATCGCTCTTGCACGCCTCCTGCATGACCGTGTTGACCTGGGTGATGGCGGCGTCGTAATCATCGCCGACGATCTTGCGACCGAGGATGCCGCCCTGGTCGTTGCACCACTTGATCATGGCCGTTACCGCATCGCCCATCTCCTGGTCGAGACCGGGACTCTGGGCGAACCCGCGGTCGTCGCCGTAGCCGATCCTGATCGAGGTGTCGGTCACCCCCTGGTCGGTCGCGCCGTTGGCGCTACCGGGGCCGCATGGTGACGCGAGGGTACCGAACATCTGGGTCGACCCCCCGCCCGACGACGTCGGCGTCGTCGCGCCGGCCGTGGTAGCGGTGGAGCTGCTGCCCCGGTTGCTACTGCAACCGGCCGCAATCACGAGCACGGCGGCAAGAATGCCGCAAGCGTTGAGCTTCCGACGGCTTTTGAGCATCGACGGTCAAACCCCCCTGTGACGGCACACCCCCCACGAGTCACCGTCGACCGCGACCATAGCATCCGGTTACGCCAACTGCCATGGCAAATGACAGTTATATCTCGGGGAACGCTCGAGCCACCGGAACGTCGGGCCGAATGATCACGGCCGGGCCGGCATTGTCACCCGACAGCAGCGCCTGGCTGCGGTGGCGGCCAATCGAGATACACCGGATCGGTACGGTCCCGGTGCGGGCTGGGTCCCTCACCCTCCTTGGGGCGGACCGTCTCGGCCGCGATGGTGCGGGTCCATTCCCGCACCGCCCATCGCTCGGCGATCCGCCACTCCCCGTCGCGTCGCTCCATCCGGTCCACGTAACGGAAACCGGTCACGAAGTTGAGTCCTGGATCCCCTGCCGGTTCGCCCCAATGGTGGGCGGTGCCATAGGTCTCGCAGCGGGCCACGTCACCGATGACTTCGATCAGCTGGTTCCCGACCATGTGCATCGTGCCGGTGAAGCGGGGCAGCAGGCCGCTCAGCCACGCCACATAGCTGTCGGCATCCCCGTCGAAGCCGGTGTGGTGGTCGATGCCGCCGTCGTGGTAGCAGGAGCGGATCAGGGGCAGATCCAGGCGGTCCACGCCCCGGCAGTAGCGCAGCACCACATCGGCGATCTCGGCCCGGTCCTGCCAGCCGGGCGTGACCGGCGCCCCATCCCCCCGGCCGGGCGTCACCGGCGCCCCATCCCCCCGGCCGGGCGTCACCGGCGCCCCATCCCCCCGGCCGGGCATGACCGGCGCCCCATCCCCCCGGCCGGGCGTCACCGGCGCCCCATCCCCCCGGCCGGGCGTCACCGGCGCCCCGTCGTCGCTCACGCCAGCCCGGCCGCTGCTGCGGCCAGCTCGTCGAAGGTCCAGGGGCCGGGGTCGTTACTCCCGAGGCGCGATGTGGCCGGCGGCTCGAGCGACACCAGCTCGCGGCGGGTGACACCGAGCACCCGCCCGGTGAGTCGGCGACCCGCCGGCGAGGCGAGGAACACCACCAGCGGGGCGATGTCCTCCGGCTCCTGGAGGTAAGCCTTGAACGCCGCGACCTGCTGGGCGTCCAAGCCCATGGTGGCCAGGCTGTCCGTGTAGGCCAGCATCGGCTCGGTCCGCGTGGCCGGCGGGGCGATGGCGTTGACGGCGATGTCGAAGGGCGCCAGCTCGGCGGCCAGGACCCGGGTCAGGCCATAGATGCCCCCCTTGGAGACGCAGTACGGCGCCAACGTCGGGACACCCTGGTGGAAGGCGTCGGAAGTGACGTTGACAATGGCGCCCCCGCCACCCTGGTCACGCATGGCCCGGGCGGCTTCCACCGAGCAGAACAGCGAGCCCATCAGGTGGGTCGTGAGCGTCAGCTCCCAGTCGTCATCGGTGAGGTCCAGCACCGGGCCCCGCCGGTCCGCTCCTGCGTTGGTGACCATCACGTCGACGCGCCCGAAGGCGTCGCGGCTTCGCTCGACCAGGCGGACGGCGGCGGCCCTCGTGCCGACCGCGTCCGCCACCACGACCGCCTCCCCGCCCGCTTCCCGTATCTCCGCAGCCACCGACTCCGCAGGGTCGCCGTCGCGGTCGTTCACCACCAGACGGGCCCCCGCGGCGGCCAGGCCCAACGCGTAGGCTCGGCCCAGCCCGCGGCCCGCGCCGGTGACCACGACCGCCTGGCCGTCGAGCAGCCCGGTCACGCCTCGCCTCAGATGTCCCGGGCCGGGCGGCCCGCGGCGTGACGGCCGGCCCGGAAGCCGAAGACGATCCCGTTACCGATGGTCCCCCCGCCGCTCGGGTAGGCCCAGCCGAAGGCATTGGCCGCGGTATTGCCGGCTGCATACAGGCCGCCCACCACGCCGCCGCCCTGGCGGCGGACCTGTCCGTCGGCGTCGATCTGGGGGCCGCCGTTGGTGCCCAGGGCACCGGGGTGGATCTCGACCGCGTAGTACGGCGGACGGTCCAAGGGCGCCACCTGCCCTGGGGCCATCAGCCCCCGCTCATGGCGGAGGAAGTCTGGATCCTCGCCCCGACCGGCGTGCTCGTTGTACCGGGCGACGGTCGCCTCGAGCGTGGACCGGTCGAGGCCGACCCGGTCGGCCAGCTCCCCGATGGTCGGGGCCTTGACGACCCAGTCGGGGTCGGGCTGGCCGGGGAACATGGACAGTATGCGTTGCGAGCTGCGAACCGTGTCGTCGAAGATCAGGTAGCCCGGGCCGGCATTGGGGAACTCGACGGCTTGTGGGTCGTACTGGCCGAACGCCTTGGGGAAGTCGTTGTACGGCAGGGCCTCGTTGGCGAAGCGCCGGGCCTTGCGGTTGACCACGATGGAGGAGGGGGCACCCCGACCCCACTCGAACTGCGGCACCAAAGCGCCGTCCCTGGTGATCTCCGGGTCGAACATCACCGGGGTGCCCCAGTACGAGCCCAGGTTGGCCAGCTGGGCGCCGGCCTGGGTGGCCATGGCCAGCCCGTCACCTACGTTGTTCGGCGGGCTGAGCGGCTTCACGTCGTAGCCGATGTGGGCCTTGACCAGATCCGGGTTCCACTCGAAGCCGCCACACGCCAGCACCACCGCCTTGCGGGCGCCTACCAGCCACGGCCGGCCCTCGCTCTCGGCACGGACACCGATCACCTCCCCGGCCTCGTCCAGGACCAGCGAACGGGCCGGAGTCTCCAGCCGGACCTCCACCCCCCGTTCCAGGAGCCCCTTGAAGAGGCGGGCGATGAGGGCTGCCCCCTTGGGCCGCACGTCCTCGGCCTCGCGCCGGCGCAGCTCCTCGGCCAAGCCAGGGGTCTGCGGCATCAGATCCTCGGTCAGGGTGGTCGCCGCACCGAGCGACATCAAGGTGCCCCGCTTGACCAGCTTCCCGGCCCATTCGGGCAGTTCGGTGCCCACCGGATAGGGGTCGGCCTCCACCGCCCGGGCCGGCACCGGGCGGCTGCCTGGTATGCCCCACGGCCAGTAGTAGTCCGGAAGCGGAGAGATGTGCATCTTTACCGGGGTGTGGTCCTCCAGGTACCGCAGCACCTCGGGCGCGGTGTCCACGTAGACCTCGAGCAGGTGGGGGTCCGGGGCCCGGCCGTCGGTGACCCTCTGCAGGTAGGCCAGGGCGTCCTCCCGACTGTCTGCGATGCCGGCTTTCTCCATCAGGTGGTTGCCGGGGAGCCATGCCGCGCCCCCCGAAACCGCGGTGGTGCCGCCGATCATGTCGGCCTTCTCGAGGACGACGACCTCGGCTCCCCCGTCGCTAGCCATCGTCGCCGCCGTCAGGGCGGCTCCTCCGGAGCCAACTATCACCACATCCACGACGCGGTCCCACGCCGGCCGGTCAGCTGCCATATCGCATCCCCCTCCTGGGCACGAGCTTCACGCACCATACCTGACGCTGCTGTATCGCCACCCGGCAGCCGGCCCCGTCGGTGGGAGCGGGCCCCCCGTCGGTGGGGGCGGGGCCCCCCGTCGGTGGGGGCGGGCCCCCGTCGGTGGGGGCCGCCGGCCGGCGGCCTTCACCAGGGGCGGCTCTGGCCCCCGTTCACCCGGAAGATGTTGCCGCTCACCCAGCGGCTGGCCGGTGAGACCAGGAACAGGATCATGGCCGCCTGGTCGCCGGCATCACCGATGAATTGGAGCGGGGTCATCTGGCGCATGGAGTCCTGCACCGCCTTCTCCCTCTCCGGGTCGATCTTGCCACCCGGGTAACGGAACGAGGCGAAGTTGGTGGGGGTGGCGCCGGGGGCCAGAACGTTCACCCTTATACCGTGCGGTCCGGCCTCGGCGGCCAGTACCTGGGACATGAAGGTCACTCCGGCCTTGGTCATCCCGTACAGACCCTGGTTGGGATAAGGCGAGTCGATGACGGTGGAGGCCACGTTCAAGATGGACCCGGACTTCTGCGGGATCATCACCTCGAGCGCGGCCTGGCAGCCGAACAGGACGCCCTTGAGGTTGATGGCCATCAACCGGTCGAAGTCCTCTTCGGTGATGTCGCGCACCGGCTGGGCGTGGCCCACGCCGGCCACGTTGGCCATGATGTCAAGCCGGCCGTACTCGGACACCGCCCGGCCCACCAGGGCGTCGACGTCGGCCCGCTTCGTGGTGTCGGTGCGCAGAGCCACCGCCCTGCGGCCCTCGGCGGCGATCTTCTCGGCGGTGCGTTGCGCCCCATCGCCATCGATGTCGCCGATGACGACAGAGGCTCCGGCGGAGGCCAGCAGCTCCGCCGTCGCCGCCCCGATCCCGCTCGCCCCACCGGTCACCACTGCGACCTGGTCGTTGAGCCCGAACATGTCCGTCAATTCCATCTCGACTCCTCCCTCCCGGGCCCTTCCCCGGGGCCGATGCCGGGCCGAGGGCCCTGAGGCGACAATACCTGATATCCGTGTCACACCGCCCCGGCGGGCTACAGTCCGGGCTCATGGCCCTCGATCCCGAACTCGTGGCGCCGGGCCGCACCGCCATTGTCGTCAATGAGATGCAACGCGGCGTGGTCGGCGACCGGGCCTCGCTGCCCATGCTGGTGGAGGCGGCCGCCCCGGCGGTGGCCGCCACCGGGGAGCTGGTTCGCGTCGGGCGCGCCGCCGGAGTGGAAGTGGTCCACTGCGTGGCCGCCAACCGCGTTGACGCCAAGGGCGGGATGCAGAACACCGTCTTCGCCGCCCGGGCCCGCAAGGCGGCCCAGGAGCACCCGCCGCGGCAGGAGGACGTGGCCGCCTTCTCCGAGGTGGTTCCCGAGATCAGCGTGGCGCCGAGCGACATCGTCCTGCCCCGGCTGCACTCCATGTCGCCGTTCACAGATACCGGCCTGGACATGATCCTGCGCAACTTGGGGGTCTCCACGGTGGTGGCGGCCGGCGTCTCACTGAACATCGGGGTGTTCGGCCTGGTCATCGAAGCGGTCAATCGGGCCTACGACGTGGTGCTGGTCACCGACGCCTGTGCCGGGGTGCCGATCGAGTACGGGCGAATGGTTGTCGACCACTCGCTGGGTCTCCTGGCTCGCCGGACCACAGTCGCCGAGCTGTCGGCCATCTGGTCGGCGACCGCCCTCGGGTCCTGACGGGCCTGGCTGTGGCCGGCTGCGACATTCTGTGGCACGCCTCGCTGCCGGCCTGCACCCTGGCCGAACGAGTGGCGTTGGCCGCGGCGGCCGGCTTCGGCGGTATATCGGTTTCGGCCCAGGACCTCAGCGGAACCGGGGGCGGCCCACCTCCCGGGGAGGTGATGCGGATGGCAGCCGATTCCGGGGTGGGACTGCACTGCCTGGACTCGGTCATCGAGTGGTACCCCCACGCCCCGCCCAAGCGGATGGCCGAAGCGGCCGACCAGGACGCCGACGCCCTCCTCGCCCTTTGTGAGCGATTCGCCATCCCGTCGGTCAGCGCCCTGGCCATGTTCCCGAGCGAGTGTGACCAAGACGGCATGACCGAAGCCTTCGCTTCCCTCTGTGACCGGGCGGCCGGCCACGGGCTGGTCGTGCACCTGGAGTTCACCCCCTTCCCGCCGATCGCCGGTCCGGCCGGTGGATGGGAGACGGTGCGACGGGCCGGTCGGGACAACGGCGGCGTCCTCCTCGACACCTGGCATTTCTTCCGCAGCGACGACCCCCAGGCCGGCCTCGACCTGCTGGCAACCATCCCCGGCCACCGCATCACCGCGGTGCAGTTGAGCGACGGCGCGCCCGAGTTCGTGGAGTCGCTCCTGAAGGACACCTTCCGCCACCGCCTGCTGCCCGGTGCCGGCTCGTTCGCGCTGGACCGGCTCCTCGACGGGCTGGACCGCATCGGCGCCCGTCCCCTGACCGGGCCCGAGGTGCTGTCGGAGGAGCTCTGGGTCCATCCGGCCGCCGAAGTGGCCGCCCGGCTGGCGGCGGCCGCCGGCCGCCTCTACGCCGGGCGGTGACGGGAGGGGCTGGTTGACAATCGCGTAACGTCGGGGTACTCGAGGCGCATAGGAGGGGAGTCCAGGATGGAACAGGAGTACGACGCGATTGTCATAGGGGCTGGATTCGCCGGCCTGTACATGCTCCACTACCTGAGGGACCGGATGGGCCTGTCGGCCCAGGTGTTCGAGATGGGGGACGGGGTGGGCGGCACCTGGTACTGGAACCGGTACCCGGGGGCCCGATGCGACTCGGAGAGCTATTACTACTGCTACTCGTTCGACTCCGAACTGGAGCAGGAATGGGAATGGAGCAGCAAGTACCCGGAGCAGCCGGAGATCCTGAGCTACCTGGAGCACGTCGCCGGGCGATTCGACCTGTACCGCGACATCCAGCTGGGCACCCGGGTGGTCTCCGCCCACTTCGATGACGCCACGGGGGACTGGGCGGTGACCACCGAACGGGGCGACCGGGTGACCGCCCGCTTCGTCATCAGTGCCGTCGGCTGCCTCTCGGCGGCCAATGTCCCGCCCATCCCGGGGCTCGATCGCTTCGGGGGCGACTGGTACCACACCGGGGCATGGCCGCACGGCGGCGTCGATTTTTCCGGGAAGAAGGTCGGCATAATCGGCACCGGATCGACCGGGATCCAGGCCACCCCGGTGGTCGCCGCAGAGGCCGACCACCTCTGGGTTTTCCAGCGCACCCCCAACTACAGCATTCCGGCCCGCAACTTCGACATGTCGGCCGAGGCCACCGCCGACATCAAGGCCCGCTACGACGAGATCCACCAACTGGCGCGTGACTCCTATGGCGGCTTCCCCTACCGGATCATGACCCGCTCCGCCCTCGACGACAGCCCCGAGGAGCGCCGGGCCAACTTCGAGCGGCTGTGGAACGAGGAGGGCGGGTTCAAGTTCATCTACGGCTCGTACTTCGACCTGCTGCGCAACCAGGAGGCCAACGACACCGCGGCCGAGTTCATCCGCACCAAGATCCGCCAAATCGTCGACGACCCCGAAGTGGCCGAACGGCTGTGCCCCACCGATTACCCGTATGGCACCAAGCGGCCCCCGGTGGACACCGACTACTACGCCACCTTCAACCGGGACAACGTGACCCTCGTCGATCTGCGGGCCACGCCCCTCGAGGAGATCACCGTGACGGGAATCCGGACCACCGACGCCGACTACCCGCTCGACATCATCGTGTTCGCCACCGGCTTCGACGCCATGACCGGATCACTGCTGCGCATGGACATCCGGGGCCGGCACGGGCTCCGGCTGGCCGACAAGTGGGCGGGCGGCCCGGTCACCTACCTGGGTCTGCAAGTCGCCGGCTTCCCCAACCTGTTCACGATCACCGGACCGGGCAGCCCGTCGGTGCTGGCCAACATGCCGCTTTGCATTGAGCAGCACGTCGAGTGGATCGGTCGCTGCATCGAGCACATGCGCGTCACCGGCGCCGAAGTGGTGGAGGCGGAGGAGGGAGCCGAGGACGCCTGGGTGGACCACGTCCGAGAGGCGGCCGAGCAGACGCTGTTCCCCAAGGCCAATTCCTGGTACCTGGGCGCCAATATCCCCGGCAAGAAGCGGGTGTTCATGCCCTATACCGGCGGTTTCAAACCCTACGCCGACCGCTGCGAGGAGGTCGCCGCCCACGACTACCTCGGGTTCCGGTTCTCGTCTGCTGTGGCAGAGTAGGCAGTCGTGGGAGTCGCATCAGAGGCCAGTGACACCGAAGTCGACGCAGTGGTCGTCGGCGCCGGGTTCGCCGGCCTGTACGCCATTTACAAGCTGCGCAGCCTGGGCCTGTCGGTCCAAGCCTACGAGGCCGCCCCTGACGTGGGCGGAACCTGGTGGTGGAACTGCTACCCCGGGGCCCGCTGCGACGTGGAAAGCCTGGACTACTGCTACGTCTTCGACGACGACCTGCTGCGTGAGTGGAAGTGGTCGGAGCGCTTCCCCACCCAGCCGGAGGTACTGAGCTACGCGCAGCACGTGGCCGACCGCTTCGACCTCCGGCGCCATATCCGGTTCGAGACCGCGGTCACCTCGGCCCACTGGGAGCGAGCCGGTAACCACTGGGCGTTCGAGACCGACCGGGGCGACCGGACGAGGGCCCGCTACTTCATCTCCGCAGTGGGCGCCATATCGGCTCCCAACCTGCCCCCCCTCGAGGGCCTCGAAACCTTCGCCGGCCGGGTGCTGATGACCAGCCGCTGGCCCCATGACGGGGTGGATCTGGCCGGCCACCGGGTCGCGGTGATCGGCACCGGCTCCTCGGGCATCCAGGCCATACCCATGATCGCCCAGGACGCAGCCCATCTGACGGTCTTCCAGAGGACCGCCAACTTCTCCTGCCCCGCCCGCAACGGTCCCATCGAGCCGGAGCGCGAAGCGTCGGTACGGGCCGACTACGCCGGGTACCGCCAGGCCTGCCTGAAGAACGGTGCCGGGACCCCGTCGCTGCTCCTCTCCCAGTCGGCGTTCGACCTGAGCGAGGAGGACCGCACCGCCGCCTACGAGGCCAAGTGGGCCCGGGGCGGGGCGGGCGGCATCCCGGCCCTCTTCGCCGACACCCGTACCGATATGGCGGCCAACGACACGGCGGCCGAATTCGTGCGGGAGAAGATCCGCAGCATCGTCACCGACCCGGCCGTGGCCGAGGCCTTGTGCCCCACCGACCACCCGATCGCCACCAAGCGCATCTGCCTCGACACCGACTACTACGCCACCTACAACCGGGCCAACGTGACCCTGGTCGATCTCGAGAAGACACCCATCGAGCGAGTCACCCCCACTGCCATCACCACTACCGACGGCGAGTTCGAGGTGGACGACATCGTCTTCGCCACCGGTTTCGACGCAGTGACCGGAGCCCTGCTCCGCATGGACGTACGGGGGGCGGGCGACCTCGCCCTGGCCGACGTCTGGGCCAACGGGCCGGAGACCTATCTGGGGCTGATGGTCTCCGGGTTCCCCAACATGTTCACCATCACCGGCCCGCTCAGCCCATCGGTGCTGGCCAATGTCATGGTGGCCATCGCCCATCACGTGGAGTGGATCGGCGATTGCATCGGCTACATGGCCGACCACGGCTACGACTGCATCGAAGCCGCACCCGAGGCTCAGGCAGAGTGGACCGAGGAGGTCCAGCGCATCGCTGACGGCACCCTCTTCCCGCTGGCCAACTCGTGGTACAACGGGGACAACATCCCGGGTAAACCCCGCCGTTTCCTCGCCTACATCGGCGGGTTCCCGGCCTACGCGAGCCGGTGCGAGGAAGTCGTGAAAGCGGGCTACGAGGGATTCACGATGTCAGTGGGCGGCACCCTCGTCGACGCATAACTCACAATCCGGTTGCGGCCGTGTGAAGTGATCGTCACGCCGCGTTGGGACTGCAGCAACGATCCCGAATCGTTGGCCCGGTTGACTCGGGCGCCATGACCCGCACCGAGCGCAGGAGCCACTGGATAGACCACTGGGACCCCGAGGACGAGGAGTTCTGGAGCTCCATCGGCCGCCATGTCGCCCCCGGAATCTCATCCTGTCCATGCTGGCCGAGCACATCGGCTTCGCCATCTGGGTGGTTTGGACGGTGGTGGTCCTGGACCTGGGCGATGTGGGGATCGACGTCTCCCTGTCAGAGCAGTTCATCCTCATCCTGGCCCCCAACCTGCTCGGATCGCTGCTGCGGATCCCCTACTCGTTCGCCATGCCACGCTTCGGCGGCCGGGCTTGGACCACGATCAGCGCCGGCCTCTGCTGGTGCCGGCCGGACTCTCGGACGTGACCGTGCGTGCCGGCACCGACCGCTCAACGCGTCCGGCACCTCCCACACCTAAAGCCCTTCTCGGATCCGGCCGATCTTCTGGCTTGCTGCAAGACGGCGGGCCCGGCCCGCCCGGGGCCGACCGCAGACCGGAGATGACCATGCTCACCGACGCCCAGTGGGACGACGCTCAGAGGAGGCGGGACCAGGTCAGCACATGGTCGGCCGCGGCCGGCATCCCTCTCTTCGGTGCCCTGACGTGCGTGGCCATGTTCATCTCCACACTCCTCGGCCGGGGGGCCTGGCGCTACCCGATCGCGGTCTTGGCGGCGGCGGTGATCGGGCTCCCACTGATCGTGGCCCTCACCAAGTACTCGACCACCGAGTCGGCCAAGACCGACAGCCGCCTCCGGGAGATGTCGCACCAGCTCAACCAGGCCATGCATACCGCCAACGAGGAGGCCACCCGGCGCGACAGCCAGGCCAGCCGGCAGCGGTTCGAGAGCCGACTGACCAACGCTCTCGACATGGCCGAAGGGGAGCGGGAGGTGTTCGAGGTGGTCGAGCGTTCCGTGGCCATCGTCCAGCCCGGAGCCCGTAGCGAGCTGCTCCTGGCCGACAACAGCCACGCCCATCTGGTCCGCATGGCCGCGGTCGGCTTCGAGCAAGGAGAGACCGGTTGCCAGGTGAGCTCACCCGACCAGTGCCCGGCCGCCCGGCGCGCCCAGGTACAGGTCTTTGCCGATCGGGACGATCTCGACGCCTGCCCGAAGCTGCGCCGGCGCACGGCCGAGCACGCGTCGGCGGCGTGCGTACCGGTGTCCATAATGGGACGCACGGTCGGGGTCATCCACAGCACCCGCGACACGACCTACACCCCTCCCGAAGAGGAGCTCGGCAACCTCAGCACCCTGGCCAAGCTGGCCGGCGCGCGCATCGGGCTCATGCGAGCCATGGCCGAGTCGCAGCTGCAGGCCTCCACCGACACCCTCACAGGCCTGTTCAACCGGCGGTCCTTCGAGGAGCGCCTGACCGAGTCGCGCCGCACCCACCCGGATCTGGCGGTGGCCATGGCCGACCTGGACCACTTCAAGGATCTCAACGACACCTACGGCCACGAGACCGGTGACCGGGCCCTGCGCCTCTTCGCCCGGGTGTTGCGCGAGTCGGTGCGTTCCGACGACCTCCTGTGCCGCTACGGCGGCGAGGAATTCGCCCTGGCCTTCCCGTCGTGCTCAGCCCACGATGCCGTGCGGGCCCTGGAGAAGGTCCGGCGCAATCTGGACGAGGCCACCACGGTCAGCGGGTTGCCCCGCTTCACCGCCTCCTTCGGGGTAACCGAGATGCCGGCCCATCTGGACCTGCCCACCGCCTTGAGCCGAGCCGACACGGCACTGTTCACGGCCAAGCGGGAGGGTCGCGACCGGGTCGTGGTGGATCCCTCACTGGCCACGGTGGCCGCGGCCGACACCTGGCTGGCGCCGGGTGACGACAGTCAGGCCGACGGCGACTTCTTCGGTGGGCCGGCCGCAGTGAACGACGTGCCGGGCGGGTCGACGGCCCAATCCGGTGCCACCTCCCATTCCTCGCCATAGACCAGCTCGCCGAGCGGTCGGCGGCGCACCGGGCCATGGCGTCCGGCCGGGCGGCCGATGGTGATGGTCCCGGCCATGAACACGCCGCTCGGGATGTGCAACAGCTCCCTGAGCTCCCGGTCCACAGAGTGCTGCATACCGGTGAAAGCCCCGCCGTATCCGAGAGCCCGAGCCGCCAGGAGCAGGTTCTGGCAGGCCGGGTACACCGAGGCCCCCTCCATCGGATTGGGGTCGCGGTAGCGGACCAGGCACGGGAGTATCAGGACCGGCACATCCTCGAAGTGGTCGACGAAATGCTCCATGGTGCGGGCCATGCGGGCTTTGGGACTGTCGGCCATCGCCCCGCTGCCGGCGTCGTAGCCGTCGTTGGCCCGCTTGCCGTTCCACACCGCCCGGGCGCCGGTGCCGATGAGCCGCTTGGCCTCGCGGGCCCGGGGCCCATCGGTGAGCACCAGGAAGCGGAATGGCTGGCGGTTGGACCCACTCATGGCCCGGCTGGCCGCGAACAACATGGCCCGCAGGGCGTCTGGCGGTACCGGCTCGTCGGTGTAGCGCCGGATGGCCCGGGTGGTGGTCATCCCTTCGAGCAGGCCGACCCGGTCGGCCGGCAGGGCGGTGCCGGCCAGCTCGGCGGGATCAGCCAGGTCGGCCGGCTCAGGCGGGGGGACGGGCATCGGACCGAGCCTATTGACCGGGAACGAAGGCGGCCATGGCCTCGGGGTTGGCCAGCGCCCCGATGCTCACCGCCTTCTCCAGAGGCACGCCGGCCAGCACCCGCTTGACCGGCACCTCGCACTTCTTGCCGTTGAGGGTGCGGGGCACCGCGTCGATGGCCGTGATCTGATCGGGCACGTGCCGGGGCGACAGCTCCCGGCGGATGGCGCCCCGTAGCTCGTCGCGCAGGACCTCGAAGTCGGCGCCGGCGGCCGGCACCACGAAGAGCAGAAGGCGCCCCTCGGACCCGGCGCCCGAAGTGTCGATGACGAGCGAGTCCTCCACCCCCGGTATCTCCTCGACCACCCGGTAGAACTCGGCGGTGCCCATGCGCACCCCGCCCCGGTTGAGGGTGGCGTCGGAACGGCCGTAGATGACGCAGGAGCCGTCGGTGTCGATCTTGATCCAGTCCCCGTGGTCCCACACCCCCGGGTAGGTGGAGAAGTACGCCTCCCGGAGGCGGGATCGGTCCGCGTCACCCCAAAAGGCGACCGGCATGGACGGCATCGCCTCGGTGATGACCAGTTCGCCCACCTGTCCGGTGACCTCCCGGCCCATCTCGTCGAAGGCGGCGACGGCGCAGCCGAGCAGTCGGCAGGGGATGACCCCGGCCCGCACCTCCAAGATCGGTGCGCCACCCACGAAGGCGGTGCACACATCGGTGCCGCCCGACAGCGAGACCAGCATGACGTCCTTTTTGACCGACTCGTACACCCAGGCGAAACCTTCGGGCGGGAGGGGGGCGCCGGTGGAGCCGACCGAGCGCAGCGCCTCCAGCCCCAGGACCGAGGGCTGCAGCCGTTCCTTCTGGCACGCCTGTATGTACGGGGCAGAGACCCCGAAGCAGGTGATGCGGTGGGCTTCGGCCATGCGCCAGAGGGCGTCGGGGCCCGGGTGCATGGGGTTGCCGTCGTAGAGAACGACGGTGGAGCCGAGGACCAGGCCGGACACCAGCAGGTTCCACATCATCCAGCCGGTGGTGGTGAACCAGAAGAAGCGGTCTCCTGGGCCCAGGTCGAGGTGCAGGGCCAGCTGTTTGACGTGTTCGACGAGTATCCCGCCGTGGCCGTGCACTATGGGCTTGGGCAGGCCGGTGGTGCCCGATGAGTAGAGGATCCACATCGGGGCGTCGAAGGGCATCGGCTCGAAATCGAGCGGATCGGCCGGACCCGAGGTCAGCTCCGCCCACGACCGGGCCCCGTCGAGCCGGGCGGCCGGGTCGAGGTGGGGCACGAGCACGGTGGCCCGCAGCTCGGGCAGAGCCCCTCTCAGCTGCTCGACATGCTCGAGGATGTCAAAATGGCGGCCGCCGTAGCTGTAGCCGTCGACCGCGAACAGCACCACCGGCTGGATCTGGGCGAAACGGTCGGCGGCGGCTCTCACCCCGAAATCGGGTGAACACGACGACCACACCGCGCCGAGAGAGGCCGCCGCCAGCATGGCCACCAACGCCTCGGGACCATTGGGCACCAGGCCGACCACCCGATCCCCGGAGGCCACGCCCATCCCCCGCAGCGCACTGCGCACCGAGGCCACCTCGGAGCGCAGATCGGCCCACGACAGGACTCGCTCGTACCCGTCCTCCCGGACGAAGATGACCGCCGGATCTGCGTCGGCGACCTCGCCGAGCGGGTACAGCGCGTGCGCCGCATAGTTGAGGCGCCCGCCCGGGAACCACCTGGCTCCCGGCATGGCCGGCTCGGCCAGGGCCGCGGTGGGCGTCTCGTCCCAGCGGATACCGGCCCAGCCGGCGAGGGTCGACCAGAACCGGTCCAGGTCCTCGACCGACCACCGCCACAAGGCGTTGTAGCCGCCCTCGACGCCGGCGTAGCGGGCGAAATCGGTGATTCGGGCCCGCTCGACCCGCTCGGCCGGGGGCCTCCAGAGAACCTCTCCCTCAGATGTCATCCGGGCGGATGCTACCGGCCCGGTTCAGAACCCGACATGAGCGACCACGCCCGCTGTCAGCCACACCGCGGTGATGCAGACCAGGAGGAGGAACACGGTCGCCACCCGGTCCCGGGCCAGCGCCGGTGATCGGCGGATCGGGTTCTCGATCAGATGGTAGGAGGCCGCCGCGGTGACGAAGGTGCCGGCCAGCTCCACGATCCGCCAGCCGGCCCCCGTCATCGGTGGTGTCACCACCTCGGGCAGCTTCAGCCAGAGGTAGTGGGTCAGGTACAGCGAGTAGGAGATGTCACCCAGGTAGACGAGGGGGCCGCACGAGAGGATCCGGGCGACCGGGGTACGCGCACCGGCGCGCCCGGACCACAGGAGGAGCGCCGATGCTCCGCACGGGAGCCAGGCGAGGGTCCCTGGATAGGCGCTGCGGGCGTCGAGGGAGGCCAGCGCCACGCCGAGCAGGACCACCCCGACGACGGCCGTGAGGTGCTCCGCCCGGACCGTCCGGATCGGCCGGCCCGTGGTGGTCAGGGCCAGCAGGCAGCCGAGGCCCAGCTCCCAGAACCGCGTCAGGGGCGAGTAGTAGGCATGGGTCGGTTGCAGGGCGGTGAGGTGGGCCGACCACCAGGCCGAGGCCACGACACCGGCGGCCACGGTGGCGGCCAGCGCCTGCACCTTGTAGCGGGCGTCCACCGCCCGGATGACCAAGAAGGCCAGCAGCGGGTAGACCAGGTAGAACTGCTCCTCCACCGCCAGCGACCAGAACTGGGTGATCAGCGATGGATGGATCCCCGGGACGAAATAGTCGCTGCCGGTACGGATGAGGCGCAGGTTGGCGGTGAATAGCGACGCCCAGCGCAGGTCTCCGGGCAGGTTCGGGTCCACCTGCGGGCCGAGCACGGCCTGGGCCGCGAGCGCGGTCGCGATCAGGGTCAGCGAGGCGGCCGGCACGATGCGTCGGACCCGCCGGGAATAGAA
>JAKBAX010000472.1 GCA_021808785.1 Actinomycetes bacterium
GACCGGCAAGGAGGTCTCGGCCTCCAGCCGCCGGTCCAGGCCGGCCAGCATGCCACCGCCGCCGACCAGGTGGATGCCCTGGCTGATCAGGTCCTGGGCCAGCTCGGGCGGCGAGTTACCCAGGCATTTGACCACCGAATCGACGATGGCGCCGACCTGCTCCTCGATGGCCTCCCGCACCTCCTCGGGCGAGAGGATCACCGTCTTCGGCAGGCCCGACATCAGGTCCCGGCCCCGCACCTCGGCCTTGACCGTGTCCCGGTCCGACGGCCACGCCGACCCGATGGCCAGCTTGATCTCCTCGGCCGTCCGCTCCCCCACTGCGATGCCGTACTCCCGGCGCACGTAGGTCTGGATGGAGGCATCGATGTCAAATGAACCGACCCGGATGGCTTCCAGCGCCACTATGCCGCCCAGCGAGATGACCGCCGTCTCGGTCGTCCCCCCGCCCACGTCGACAACCATGTTCCCGAGGGGCTCGTGGATGGGCAGACCGGCTCCGATGGCGGCCGCCATGGGCTGTTCGATCAGGTAGGCGCCGTTGGCCCCGGCGCCGCGGGCCGCCTCCTCCACCGCCCGCCGCTCCACCTCGGTGATGGCCGAAGGGACGCAGATCAGCACCCGGGGCCGGTTGAAGCGGGACACGCCGGCCCGCTGCAGGAGCAGGCGGATCATCCGTTGGGTGATGTCGAAGTCGGTGATGGCCCCTTTGCGCAGGGGTCGGACCGCGACGATATAGCCGGGGGTGCGCCCGATCATCTGCCACGCCTCGTGCCCCATGGCCAGCACTTCTTGGGTGCGCGAGTTCAAAGCGATGACGGTCGGCTCGTTGAGCACGATGCCCCGGCTCCGTGAGTAGACGAGGGTGTTGGCCGTTCCCAGATCGATGGCCAGGTCTCTAGCCAGCCTCGCCACCTCCGAGCTCCTCGGCCGCCGGCGCCGGCGTCCCCTGACCGGCGGGATCCACGCGTACATGGCTCAGCCCGATCGGCGCCGGCCGGATGCGGGGGGGTTCCGACGACGAGCGGAAGTGGCCGCCGCTGCCCTCCTCGGGGGCCAGCGCCGACAGGCCGCGCTGGAAGCTGGAGATGGTGGCGTCGACCGACTTGGGCTGGCGATGACGGAACCAGACGACCAAGCCGATGATGACCGCCACCACGACGGCACCGATCAGGTAGGCCAGGTTGGCCAAGACGGTGGTCGACGAGGCGGTGATCACCGGGTGGCCCCGGACCGGTCGCCCACCTCGGCCACGTCGTGGGCATCGAGCCCCCAGTCCTCGCCGCCTGCCCACCGCTCCCGCTTCCAGATCGGGACCGACGTCTTGACCGAGTCGATGCAGAAGCGGGCGGCCTCGAAGGCGTCACCGCGGTGGCCCGAGGAGACCGCCACTATCACCGAGCTCTCTCCCACCACCAGGGTCCCGATCCGGTGCCAGATGACCACCCGGCCAATCCCGTCCCACTTCTCCCGGGCCTGATCGGCGATGCGGCGCAGGCGCGGTTCGACCTGGGCCTCGTAAGCTTCGTACTCGAGCTCGTCGACGCCCGGGCGGCC
Organism: Actinomycetes bacterium; assembly: GCA_021808785.1. Lineage (GTDB taxonomy): Bacteria > Actinomycetota > Acidimicrobiia > Acidimicrobiales > Palsa-688 > JAKCDU01. The sequence goes on from JAKBAX010000472.1 coordinate 1,558, forward strand.
CTCGGCGTGATCCCTGACGGTGCCGGCGAAGACCACCACCGCCCCGCAGTCGGGCCTCGTCACCCACCCGGCGGCGCGGTCCATCGAGATGGGCGCCGTCGTCAGCGCGACCCATACCGCCTGGCCGCCGCCGGGCTCCTCCTCGTAACCGCTCACGTCTGTATGCTACGACTCAGAAGGCCCGGGTGGGGGACGCAAACCGTGCCCAGCGCCGGCCGGGGCCGATGTCCGCAGCCGGAGGTTGATCGTTAGGCTCAGGCGGCGTGGACACCCGGCCCGACGCCCCCGATCCGTCCGAGGACGGCGAGGCGCGCCAAGAGCCGACCGAAGGGGTGGGAACGGACTGGGTCATGGAGGAGGAGGGCCCCTTCTTCGCCTGGTTGCCCCCCGAGGACCGCCTGTGGCGCCACCCCTCGGAAGGTCAGTCGGCGGGTCCGGTGCTCGAGCTGGCCCGCTCCCGCAGCGACGCCCGGCGTTGGGCCGACTGGGTCCGTCCCCTCCGGGGCACCTGGGCCGTGGCCCTCGTCGCCGGGCTGATCGGCGCCACCGCAGCCACCGGGATCGGGGTGGCCGGCGGCCTCTGGCCCCACCAAACGACCGTCTTCCGTTCCAGCCAACCGGCCACCTCGTCGGTGTCGTTGTCGGCGCTCGGTTCGGGCTCCACCAACTGGACGGCCATCGACGACAGTGTGGCCCTCTCCGTGGTCACCATCTCGGTGGACGGCGTGTCGGGCCCCGAGGTCGGTTCCGGTCTGGTCTTCTCCCAGTCCAGTAACGGTTACACGTACATCGTCACCGACCGGGCCCTCTTCGCCCGGGGACTGGCCATCGGTTACTACGGGCAGGTCCGCGTCACCTACGCGACCGGGGAGTCGGCCGGCGCCCAGTTGATCGGTGCCGACGCCCTGTCCGGACTGGCCGTGCTGAAAGCGCCCAGTCCACCGTCGGGCAATACCGTCCCGGCCAGCCTCGGCTCGGTGGCCAGCCTGAGTGACGCCGACGCCGTTCTGGCCGTGGGGTCTCGCGCCGCCCCGTCGGTGTCCCCCGGCCTGGTCAGCGCCCAGGACCGCACCGTCAGCCTGTCCGACGGGAGCGACATGGACGGCTTGATGGCAGTGTCGATGACATCACTCAGCCCGACCGCGGCGGGAGGACCGCTCCTCGACCAGTTCGGCCAGGTGGTCGGCCTGACCCTCAGCCTGGAACCGGTCAGCCAGTCGGATCAGGCGCTCACTTTCGCCGCCCCCATCGACGAGGTCACCCGCGTCGCCAGCGCCTACGTCAACGGGACCCCGGTGACCCATCCGTGGATCGGTATCACCGATGCCATGGACGCGCCGAGCGAGATGGCCCATCAGATGGGGATCTTCGGTGGGGTGCTGGCCGGTGGGGTGGCCTCGCCGGGGCCGGCCCGCGCCGCCGGCATCCGCCCCTACGACATCATCACCTCGCTCGACGGAAAGGCCACCTCCTCCACCGGGGCGCTGGTCGCCGAGCTCTCCGAGTGCAGCCCGGGTCATCCGGTGCCGGTCACCTACGTGCATTCGGGCCACACCGTCCGCACCATGGTGACCATCGGCAACGAGCCGTCCGACAGCTGAGGGGCCCGGGCCCGGGTCCGGCCC
>JAKBAX010000065.1 GCA_021808785.1 Actinomycetes bacterium
CCGGCGGTGGCGTGGGGCGTGGCCCCGGCGGTGGCGTGGGGCGTGGCCCCGGCGGTGGCGTGGGGCGTGGCCCCGGCGGTGGCGTGGGGCGTGGCCCCGGCGGTGGCCCCGCCCGCCTCGCCTACGGCCTCCCGGTGGCGGTCCACCGCCCAGCACAGGGATTCGCGGGCCATGGCCGGGTGGTAGCGCCACCGCATCAGCTGGCGCTCGACCTCGTCGGCGCTCTCGCCCAACTCGAGCAGGGAGAGGGCCAGCTGGCGACTGCGGCGGCGGGCCGCCTCGGCATCGGGCACTGCCAGCCGTGCCGCCTGCCACCGCTCGTGAGCCTCCTGCAGAGCGGGGGAGAGACGGGCCGCCTGGCGCCGGGTCAGGGGCGGAAGGCGGCGCATCACCTGCAGTTCGCCGGGGCCGGTCACCCGAGCCAGGTCGAACTGGACCATCCGATTGAGGGTACGGAAAAACGCCGAGTTGCGGCCCCCCGAATCGCCCAGGCCGAGGGCCCGTGCCGTCTCGCCGAGGGGCATCTCGAAACCGTCGGGAGCGGCGTCGAAACCCGAGGCCATGCGGCGGATGAGCCAGGTGACCGATGGTCCGATGATGCCCAGCCAGAACCGCTCCACATAGGGGCTGCGGGGGTCGTAGCCCACCCGATCCAGCGTCTCGTCGATCCACGGCCGCACCGTCACCGTGTCGCCGTCGAACATCACCATCGACATTGCCGCACCTCCTGAGCTGTTTTAAGGTTATTTCATGTATATACAGCAATGCCCGTTACGTCAAGGGGTGGGCCACACTGGTGGGGATGGAACAGGCCAGGCGGATCATCGAGCGGGCCCGGCGCATCACCGCGTTGACCGGGGCCGGCATCTCGACCGACAGCGGGATTCCGGACTTCCGGGGTCCTCAGGGGGTGTGGACCAAGAACCCGGCGGCCGAGAAGGCGTCCAGCTTGAGCCACTACCTGAACGACCCGGAGGTCCGGCGGGCCTCTTGGCGCAACCGGTTGGAGTCCCCGGCGTGGTCGGCCCGTCCCAATGCCGGGCACCGGGCCCTCGTGGACCTGGAGCGGCAGGGACGCCTGGTCGCGGTGGTGACCCAGAACATCGACGAGTTGCACCAGAAGGCGGGCAACTCGCCGGAGCGGGTCATCGAGGTGCACGGCACCATGCACCGCGTCGTGTGCTGGTCCTGTCGCGACGAGGCCCCCATGGACCGCGCCCTGGAGCGGGTACGCGCCGGCGAGGACGACCCCCGCTGCCGACATTGCGGGGGCATCCTCAAGTCGGCGACCATCAGCTTCGGCCAGTCCCTCGACCCGGACACCATCATGAGGGCCGAGATGGCCGCCGTCGGCTGTGACGTGCTGCTGGCCGTAGGGACGAGCCTAGGGGTGCACCCGGCGGCCGGCCTGGTGCCCCTGGCCCGGGAATCGGGCGCCCAGGTGGTGATCGTCAACGCCGAGCCCACCCCCTACGACCGCCTGGCCGCGGCGGTGGTGCAGGACTCGATCAGCGAGGTGCTGCCCCCGCTGGTGATGCTACCAACCGCCCCGGTGGACGATCTCGCTTAGCGGACGCCGGGCCCGGGCCGACGAACCCTTGGGCCCCCAGTCGGCCGCCGGCCACCCCACCAGCACCGCCCCTATGGGCTGCCATCCGTCGGGGACGCCGAACTCGGTCTTCAGCCGCTCATGAGCCGTCCGATCCCGCCCGAAGAACAGCGCCCCGAGCCCCTCCTCCACCACCCCCAGGAGGAGGAGCATGGTGGCGAACGCGATGTCCACCGTCCAGTACGGCACGGCCCACGCCCCGGCAGTGGTCAGCCCGTGGCCGACCTTGTCGGCCTCCGAGTAGCGCTGCAGATAATGCTCTGGGCTGCACAGCGGGACGACCACGACGGGGGCCCGCAGCAGCCCGGGCAGGTTGGGGTCGCTCCGCCACGCCTCGTCGGCCACGGCCGACCAGAAGCGCTCCACCTCGGAGGCGACCTGCAGGACCAGGAACGACCAGCCCTGGGAGAAGCCGGCCGAAGGGGCCCGCACCGCCCGCTGCAGCAGCCGGTCCACCACCTCGGGGGCTACCGGTCGATCGGAGAAGTTGCGGCACATGCGCCGGCGGCGGATCGCCTCTTCCAAATCCATACCGCAACGGTAGGCTTTTACGCATGCCCTCCTTCCGTGATCTGCTGCGCGACACCAAGGCGCGGATACGCGAGATCGAAACTGCCGAGGCCGAGACCGAGGTGGAGCGACCCGACACAGTGGTTCTCGACGTCCGCGAGCCGGACGAGTACGAGCAGGGCGCCCTGCCGAGGGCGCTGCACATCCCCCGCGGCCATCTCGAGAGCCAGATCGAGTCGCGCGTTGCCGACCACGACGCCCACATCGTCGTGTACTGCGCAGGTGGCACCCGTTCGGCCTTCGCGGCCGACACCCTGAGCCAGCTCGGCTACACGGACGTGGCATCGATGGTGGGCGGGTTCAACCGCTGGAAGGACGAGGGCCGGAGCTGGAAGACGCCGGTCAGCCTGACCGCGGAGCAGCGCAACCGCTACCAGCGCCACATCCTGCTCCCCGAGGTGGACGTGGCCGGCCAGGCCAAGCTGCTCGAGTCGAAGGTGCTCTGCATCGGCGCCGGCGGCCTCGGTTCACCTGCTGCCCTTTACCTGGCCGCCGCCGGGGTCGGCACCATCGGCATCATCGACATGGACGTGGTCGATGAGTCCAACCTGCAGCGCCAGATCCTGCACAACATGGACCGCATAGGTGAGCGCAAGGTCGACTCGGCCAAGAAGACCCTGACCCTGCTCAACCCCGACGTCACGGTGGTCACCTACGACGTGCGCCTCGGCGCAGACAACATCATCGATATCTTCGCCGGCTACGACGTCATCCTCGACGGCACGGATAACTTCCCGACCCGCTACCTGGTCAATGACGCCTCCCTCAAGCTGGACATCCCGGTGGTGCACGGGTCGATCTTCCGCTTCGAGGGCCAGGCCAGCGTCTACCTGCCCCACCAGGGCCCCTGCTACCGCTGCCAGGTCCCGGAGCCGCCGCCCGCGGAGCTGGCTCCGTCCTGCTCGGAGGCCGGGGTGCTCGGGGTGCTGCCGGGGATCATCGGCAGCATCCAGGCCATGGAGACGATCAAGCTGCTGTTGGGATTGGGCGACCTCCTGGTCGGCCGCCTGCTGGCCTACGACGCGCTGGAGGAGAGCTTCCATAGCTTCCGGGTCAACCGGGACCCGGAGTGCGCGGCCTGCAGTATCCCCAAGGAGCAGCTGGTCATCGCCGAGTACAACGAACTTTGCATGCCGCACCCGGTAGGTATCTAGGAAAAAGGACGGCCGGCGCGCTCGTCGCCGACCTCCTGGCAACCGCCGCCGGGTGCAGTGGAGGCTCGTCCGACTCCCCGACGGTCTGGGGCTACCTCTGGGACCCGTCCGCCCTCTGAACCGGTCCGGGGCCCGGACTTCGAAGCCGCGCCCCGCGTGCGGCGTATCCTTGACGGTTATGGTCCGGAGCCCGACCCCCGTCGTGTTCGCCGATCTCCAGAAGTCTCTCGTCACGTCGACGAGTCCCGCGTGACCGACACGGACAACACGACGCGGGTCGAGTTAAGGAGCATGATGGCCACCGAAGCCCGACACACCGATTCCGGCATCGAGATCAAACCGGTCTACACCAGCTCTGACCTCGAAGGATGGGACCCGCAGGAGCGGCTCGGCGCGCCAGGGACGTTCCCTTTTACCCGAGGTATCTATCCGACGATGTACCGGGGGCGCCCCTGGACCATCCGCCAGTACTCCGGTTTCGGGACCGCCGAGGCGACCAACGAGCGGTGGCGGCTGCTGCTGGCCGGCGGCGGGACGGGCCTGTCGTGCGCCTTCGATCTGCCTACCCAGATGGGCTATGACTCGGACCATCCGAGAGCCTTGGGCGAGGTGGGCAAGGTCGGGGTGGCCATCGACTCCATCGACGACATGCGGGTGCTCCTGTCCGGCCTGCCGCTCGACCAGGTGACCACGTCGATGACCATCAACGCCACGGCGTCCACCCTGCTGCTGCTCTACCAGTTGGTCGCCGAGGAGCAGGGCGTTGCCGCCGCCGAGCTGGGGGGCACCATCCAGAACGACATCCTGAAGGAATACGTGGCCCGGGGCACCTACATCTACCCGCCCCGGCCCTCCATGAGGCTGATCACCGACATCTTCGCCTATTGCCGGGAGCACCTCCCGAGCTGGAACACCATCTCCATCTCCGGCTACCACATCCGCGAGGCGGGGTCTACGGCGGTGCAGGAGATCGCCTTCACCCTGGCCAACGGCATCGCCTACGTGGAGGCGGCGGTGGCCGCCGGGTTGCCGGTCGACGAGTTCGCCAACCGCCTCAGCTTCTTCTGGAACGCCCACAACAACTTCTTCGAGGAGGTGGCCAAGTTCCGGGCCGCCAGGCGCATGTGGGCCCGGATCATGACCGAACGCTTCGGGGCCCAGGACGAGAAGAGCAAGCTGCTGCGCTTCCACACCCAGACGGGAGGGTCGACGCTCACCGCCCAGCAGCCGGAGAACAACATCGCCCGGGTCACCATCCAGTCCCTCGCCGCCGTGCTGGGCGGGACCCAGAGCCTGCACGCCAACGGGTTCGACGAGGCGCTCGGGCTGCCCACCGCCAAGGCGGCCACCATCGCGCTGCGGACCCAGCAGATCGTGGCCAGCGAGTCCGGCGTGGTCGACACCGCCGATCCGCTGGCCGGCTCGTACTTCGTGGAGTCGCTGACCGACGCGGTCGAGCAGCAGGCGTGGACCTATCTGGAGAAGATCGACGGCATGGGCGGGGCGGTGGCCGCCATCGAGGCCGGCTACATGCAGGACGAGATCGAGCAGGCCGCCTACAGCTACGCCAAGGAGGTCGACGCGGCGACCAAGGTCATCGTAGGCGTCAACAAGTACGTCGACGACGCCCCCGGCTCGGCCGAGGTGTTCCCCATCGACCCGGCGCTCGAGCGCCACCAGGTCGAGCGGGTCCAGCGGACCCGGGCCGAGCGGGACCAGGCTGGGGTGGACGCCGCCCTCGGTGACCTGGCCACTGCGGCGAGGGGGACGGCCAATCTCCTGCCCCCCATGAAGGAAGCCCTGCGCCGGAGGGCCACTCTCGGGGAGGTCAGCGACATCCTGCGGGCCGAGTTCGGCGTGTTCCAGCCGAGCCGATAATCGTGGTCCGTTTCGTCATCATCGGCGGCGGGCCGGCCGGCAACACGGCGGCGACCTACGCGGCGCGCATGGGAGCCGACGTGACCATCGTGGAGCGCGACGTCATCGGCGGGGCGGCCCACCTCTGGGACTGCATCCCGTCCAAGACCATGATCGCAACCGGCGGGGCCATGAGCTTCTCCAGGCGCATCGAGGGCATGGGCCTCGTGCACCAGGACGCCCTCCTCGACATCGAGGCCCAGCGGCGGCGGGTCGCCGAGATCGAGAACCACCTGCACGGCCAGCTGACCACGCTCCTCGACAGCCAGGGGGTGCGCCTGGTGACCGGCACCGCCCGCCTGACCGGGCCCCACTCGGTGAAGATCGACTCGGCGGACGGCCCCGAGGAACTGGAGGCCGACGCCATCCTCATCGCCAGCGGGAGCCGTCCTCGCATACCGGACTGGGCCCATCCCGACGGCGAACGGGTGCTGACCACCCGGCAGGCCTACCCGCCGCCGGCCATGCCCGAGCACCTGGTGGTGATCGGATCCGGCGTGACGGGGGTGGAGTTCGTCCACATGTTCAGCTCCTTCGGGGCCAAGGTGACGCTCATCGTGAGCCGCCAGCAGGTCCTCCCGCAGAAGGACCCGGAGGTGGCCGCTGCCCTCGAGGACGAGCTGCTGCGGAGGGGCGTGCGCCTGTTCAAGGGGGCCCGGGCCGAAGGACTGGATCTGGACGGGTCGGGGGTGGCGGTGCGCTGCGACGACGGGCGGGTGGCCCGGGGCAGCCACGCGTTGCTGGCCATCGGCTCCATCCCGAACAGCGACGGGTTGGGCCTGGACGCGGCCGGCGTGGAGACCGACAGCGGCTACATCCCGATCAACCACCACTGCCAGTCCAACGTGGCCCACATATATGCCGCCGGTGACGTCTCGGGGAAGCTGCCACTGTCGTCGGTGGCGTCCATGCAGGGGCGCAAGATCGCCGAGCACATCATGGGCCTGCACACCCGCTTCCACCGCCACATCGACTACGAGAAGGCGGCCTCGGCCATCTTCACCGAGCCGGAGATCGCCGACGTGGGCCTGGCCGAGGCGGAGGCCTTCGCCACCGGACGCAAGATCCGGGTGACCAAGGTGCCCTACCAGGCCACCGCCAAGGCCCTGATCAATGCCGAGCCGCCCGGCTTCGTCAAGATCGTGTCGGACCCGGCCACCGGCGTGGTGCTCGGTGGCTCCATCGTGGGCCGCCACGCGGCCGAGCTCATCTCGGTGCTGGCCCTGGCCGTCACCGCCAACCTCAAGGTCAGCGACATAGTGGAGAGCTGCCTGGCCCACCCCACCCTGTCGGAGGCCCTGGCCGAAGCCGCGGACTAATTCCAGGCGGGCCACTCTACGCTGACAGGACACTAGATCTTCGCATGCCACGTTGTACGCTGTCCGCGGAGATCGGTTCCACAAGGCGGGGGGTTGCCTTGAACGTTGGCGGTCACAAGACAGAGCCCAAGTATTCGAAACCTGCTTCGTGGTTTCCGAGACGACGATCGAAAGTCTGCGTTGGAGTTATTTTGACGGCCGATTGAATTACGGAGCCAAAGGAGTAGGCGGAATCACGTCCAGCATATATATCCGGAACGGTGCCATCTGCAACGGAGCCCCCAACGGATTCTTTTGGTCGGGTTGGTCGATGCTCACAGGATACAACGGAGTCGGTTATGCCCAATCGGGCTATAACTATAGCAAAGGCGACGTCCAGGCTAATACGAATTTTGCTCAGGACAGTACTAACGGCACACCTACTGACTCAAATTTTACAATGAATCGAGTAACCACCGGATCAGTCCAAACGTACGCCACTGTAGACAACCTCTACGACTATCTCGTTATAGAATGACAACACATCCCGATGGACCTACAGCGCCGTCGGTACGTGTCTTGACGGACTGCCATGCTTTGCTAGCTGGACTTCAAACCCCGGGTGAAAGAACTACCAGAATGCTTAGGCGAGCGATTGAGCGGAAGAAGCGAATATTAGTTACCGCCGGTGCCTTCGGTATCTGTGTGATTGTCCTCGGCGCCTGCACCGATACTTCACTAGAGACGCACAGCGCCAGCGCTGACCGAACCGCTCCGGCGTACACCGTGCAGACCGCAACAGGAATGTCGTGGAAGATTGGAATCATGAGCTTAGCGCCGCCGCCGACGAACACTAGCCCAGCAGTCTCGGCGTCTCAGGCGTATGGTGCCTTTCAGTCAAGCTACTATTACGACTACTTCGCCACTAAAGGTTATGCCTCTCCGCACCTTGAATACGGGCTTTATACCGATCTAGAATATGGCACCAGGAACTTGGATGGTTCAATAACTCCCTTCTATGATCAGCGCCCTTGCTGGATTGTGCTGTATCTTGGTGTGGACTACCAAAACCCAACTACATTGGGTCCAGCCGTACCGGACACTGACAGGACATCGAACTCAACCAGCACCACTATCCAGACGAGTATCGCGCGGCAGCGAGACATAGTGATTGTTATCGACGCTACGACTGGTAAGGCGCTCGACGCGAAAGTTGTACCAACCACGAGCCGGGACGCAACCTACGTTCCTGCGACGAGCGCAAACACGACTCCGCTTAGTTAAGTTGGCGTCGGCGCGATTGGTCGCCGGGCGCCCAGTACTAACTGAGCCGCGGAGTGACTACTCGCCGATGACGACCACCACGTCGCCGGCGCCGACGGCGTCGCCGGGATTGACCTTGATCTCGGTGACCGAACCGGCCGCCTCGGCGGTGATGTTGTTCTCCATCTTCATGGCCTCGAGGACGCAGACCGCCTGGCCCACCTCGACGTCGTCGCCCACTGCGACGAGCACCTTGACGATGGTGCCCTGCATGGGGACGGTGACCTGGCCGCTTCCGGCCCCCCCGCCGCCGTGGCCGGCCCCACCGGCCGGGCGGGGGCGGCTGGTGCGGGCCGGACCGGCGTTGACCGCCACCGGCGCCACGTCGGGTACCCAGACCTTGACGGAGTAACGCCGGCCGTTGACCTCGACATCGACGTCACGCTGGACCCGGCTCTCTCCCTCGGGGGCCGACGGGGTGGCCGGGGCGCTGACGCCCGTGAGATCCAGCTTCTGCTCCACCCAGTTGGTGGAGTGCTCCACGGCCACGAAGTCGGGGTGCTCCAGGATGGCGATGTCGGCCGGAATGGTCGTCGCCGGCCCCTCGACGACCATCTCCTGCAGGGCCCGGATGGTGCGACGCCGGGCGTCCTCGCGGTCGGTACCCCAGACGATCAGCTTGGCGATGAGGTTGTCGTAGAACTGGCTGACCGTGTCGCCCTCGTCGTAGCCGGCATCCACCCGCACCCCGAAGCCGTCGGGTCGGTAGAACTTGGTGATGGTTCCCGGCGAGGGGAGGAACTTGCCGCCGGCCGGGTCCTCGGCGTTGATCCGGACCTCGATGGCGTGGCCGTTCGGCTCCACGTCGGCCTGGGTGAAACCGAGCGGCTCGCCCGAGGCGATTCGCAGCTGCAGAGCGACCAGGTCGCGCCCGAAGACCAGCTCGGTGGCCGGGTGCTCGACCTGGAGGCGGGTGTTCATCTCCAAGAAGAAGAAGTTGCCGTCCTGGTAGATGAACTCGACGGTGCCGGCGTTGACGTAGCCGCAAGCGAGGGCCACCTGGACCGCGGCCTGGCCCATGGCGGCCAGCGTGGTCTCCGGGATGTTGGGCGCGGGCGCCTCTTCGATGAGCTTCTGGTGGCGGCGCTGGGCCGAGCAGTCGCGGGTGCCGAGGTACACCCCGTTGCCGTGGGTATCGCAGAAGACCTGGACCTCGACGTGACGGGGCCAGGTCAGATAGCGCTCCATGTAGCTCTCGGAGCGGCCGAAGGCCTTCTCGGCCTCGCGCTGGGCCGACTCCAGGGCTGCCGGTGCGTCGGCCGCATTGTGGACCACCCGCATGCCCCGACCGCCGCCGCCGTAGGCCGCTTTGATGGCCACCGGCCAGCCGTTCTCGTTGCCGAAGGCCACCACCTCGTCGGCCGACTTCAGCACCTCGGTGGTGCCGGGCACTCCGGCCACCTCGGCCCGCTGGGCGGCCAGGCGGGAGCTGATCTTGTCCCCCATGACCTCGATGGCCTCGGGTGGCGGTCCGATCCAGGTCACCCCGGCGTCGGTGATGGCCCGGGCGAAGTCGGCGTTCTCCGAGAAGAACCCGTAACCGGGATGCAGGCCGTCGGCGCCGGAGCGGGCCAGGATGTCCAGGATCTTGGCCGTGTCCAGATAGCTCTCGGCCGCCGTCTGGCCACCCAGCGAGTAGGCCTCGTCGGCGAGCCGGACGTGGAGGGCGTCCCGGTCCAGGTCGGAGTACACGGCCACAGTGGCGATGCCGAGCTCTCGGCAGGTACGGATGACCCGGACGGCGATCTCACCCCGGTTTGCGATCAAGACCTTTGTCAGCACGGGAAGGCATTCTGTCAGCGTGGACATCGACGGGCGAGTTCTGGACCTGCTGGGACGCGAAACCCGCTTCGGCGACGTGCGGTTGGTCGAGCGGACCGGGTCGACCAACGACGTGGCGGCGGCCGAGGCGGCGGGCGGGGCTCCCGAGGGGCTGGTGGTGAGCGCCGACTTCCAGTCGTCGGGCCGGGGCCGCCTGGACCGCACGTGGGAGGCCCGGGCGGGCGACGGGCTGCTCGTCTCGGTCCTGCTGCGCCCGGCCGGGCTGCCCAGGGCCCGGCGGGCCCTGGTGCCCTCGGCGGTGGCGCTGGCCGCCCGGGCCGCCTGCCGGGAGGTGGCCGGCGTGGTGCCCGAGATCAAATGGCCCAACGATCTCCTCGACGGGGAGGGGGCCAAGCTGGCCGGCATCCTGGCCGTGGAGTCGGCCGGGGCGGTGGTGGTCGGCCTGGGCTTGAACGTGCACGGGGCCCCGCCCGGTGCCACCTGCCTGGACCGGATGGCCGGTCGCCGGGTCGAGCGGGCCGAGCTGCTCGTCGCCTGGCTGCGGAAGCTCGACCCCCTGCTCGACCGGTGGGACGAGGTGGCCCGGCGCTACCGGGCCGAGTGCGCCACCGTCGGGCGCCGGGTGGCGGTGGAGCTGGCCGCCGGCCAAGTGGTGACCGGGACGGTCGAGGGGGTGGACGACCTCGGACTGCTCGTGTTGCGCGACGACGACGGGTCGGTCTCGGCGCTGGCCGCCGGGGATGTGACCCACCTTCGGTGGTAGCCTCGGGCAGGTGAAGGCGTTGATCCTGGCCGGCGGCGCTGGGACGCGTCTCAGACCCATCACCCACACCCGGGCCAAGCAGCTGGTGCCGGTGGCCAACAAACCCATCCTCTACTACGGGCTGGAAGCCATCGCCGACGCCGGTATCAAGCAGGTCGGGATCGTGGTGGGTGACACCGCCGACGAGGTCATGGCGGCGGTGGGGGACGGCTCGGAATGGGGCCTGGTGGTGACCTACCTGCCCCAGGAGGCCCCGCTCGGGTTGGCCCACGCGGTGCTGATCGCCCGGGAGTTCCTGGGCCAGGACGATTTCGTCATGTACCTCGGGGACAATTTGCTGAAGCAGAGCCTCAAGGACTTCGTGGACCGCTTCGAGGACGACCGGCTCCGGGCCCGGGCCCCCACTCTGGACGCGGGCCACGACAGCGGTCCGTGCGCCCAGATCCTGCTCAAGCCGGTGCCCGACCCGCACCGCTTCGGGGTGGCCGAGCTCGGCGCCGACGGTTCGGTGATCCGTCTCCTGGAGAAGCCGGCCGATCCGCCGAGCAACCTGGCACTGGTGGGGGTCTACCTCTTCGACGCCCGCATCCACGACGCGGTGGCGGCTATCGAGCCCTCGTCGCGTGGTGAGCTGGAGATCACCGACGCCATCCAGTGGCTGGTCGACCAGGGGCTGCGGGTGCGCACCGAGGTGCTCGACGGCTGGTGGATCGACACCGGCAAGCTGACGCCGCTGCTCGAAGCCAACCGGCTGATACTGGAGACGCTCGAGCGCCGGGTGGACGGCGAGGTGGATGGCGAGTCCGACATCGACGGGCGGGTGGTGATCGAGCAGGGGGCCCGGGTGGTCCGCAGCCGGATACGTGGGCCGGTGGTCATAGGTGCGGGGACGACGGTGGCGGACAGCTTCATCGGACCCTTCTCGGCCATCGGGCGCCGCTGCGTGATCGACGGCAGCGAGGTCGAGCACTCGGTGATACTCGACGACTGCCTGGTGGTCGGGGCAGGACGCCTCGAGGACTCGCTGCTCGGTCACCATGTCGAAGTGAAGCGGTCGGAGCGGCGACCGAAGGCGACCCGGCTCATGGTCGGCGACCACTGCAGCGTCGACCTGCAGTAGCGGCAGTAACCTCCTCGGCCATGAAATTGCTGGTCACCGGCGGCGCCGGGTTCATCGGGTCCAACTATGTCCGGTGGGTGCTCGGCCACAGCGACGACGAGGTGACCGTCTACGATGCCCTGACCTACGCCGGTAACCGGTCCACGCTGGCCGATGTGGCGGCCGCCCACCCTGACCGCTACCGCTTCGTGCACGCCAACATCTGTGACCTCGCCGCCTTCACCGAGGCGGCCCGGGGCCACGATGCGGTACTGCACTTCGCCGCCGAGAGCCACGTCGACCGGTCCATCGCGGGGCCGGAGGACTTCGTCGTGACCAACTGCGTGGGGACCAACGCAGTCATGCATGCCTCGCGCCAGCTCGGCATCGAGCGGGTGGTGCACATCTCGACCGACGAGGTCTACGGCTCGGTGGAACAAGGCGACAGCGCGGAGAGCGACCTGCTGGAGCCCCGCTCGCCCTACAGCGCGTCCAAGGCCGGCTCGGACCTGATCGCCCTTTCGTACCACACGACCTACGGGCTGCCGGTCTCGGTGACCCGGGCGTCGAACAACTTCGGACCGTGGCAGTACCCGGAGAAGGTCATCCCGCTGTTCGCCACCAACCTGCTCGACGGCTTGAAGGTCCCGCTGTACGGGGACGGGCTCAACAAGCGGGACTGGCTGTATGTCGAGGACCACTGTCGGGCGGTCGACGTGGTGCTGCGATCGGGCCGGGCCGGGCAGATCTACAACATCGGGGCCGGCAACGAGTTGACCAATCGGGAGCTGACCGAGCGCCTGCTGGCCCTGGCCGGGGTGGGCGAGGAGATGATCCGCTACGTCGACGACCGCCTCGGGCACGACCGCCGCTACTCGGTGGACACCGCCAAGGTGCGGGCTCTCGGCTGGGCTCCCGCCCACCAGCTGGCCGACGCTCTTGACGAGACCTTCGCCTGGTACCGGGAGCACCGCTGGTGGTGGGAGCCGCTCAAGGCCGGATCGCCTTGAGAATCCTGCTCACCGGGGCCGGAGGCCAACTCGGCACGGACCTGCTCGGGCAGGCCGGCCATCACGAGGTGATCGCCCCGACGCGCCCCATGATGGACGTCGGCGACCGGGACATGGTGCTGGCCGCCATCACCTCGAGCGGGCCCGACCTGGTGATCCACGCCGCCGCCTGGACCGCCGTCGATGCCTGCGAGGCCGACCCCGACCGGGCCTACCGGGTCAACGCTCTCGGTTGCCGCCACGTGGCCGAGGGGGCCCGACTAGCTGGTGCCCACCTCGTGGCGGTGTCCACCGATTACGTCTTCGACGGCACCAAGGAGGGACCGTACCTGGAGTGGGATGCGCCCAACCCCCTCTCGGTGTACGGCCGTTCGAAGCTGGCCGGCGAGCACGAGATCCACACCGTGCTGCCCGGCGCCGCCATCGTGCGGACGGCGTGGGTGTGCGGCAGGCACGGATCGAACATGGTCAAGACCGTCCTGCGCCTCTCGGCCGGTGACGGGCCGCTTCGCTTCGTGGACGACCAGCGGGGATGCCCGACCTTCACCGAGGACCTGGCCGCCAAGCTGCTCGAGCTGGGTGTGAGCCGACGCCCGGGGACGTTCCATGTCACCAACCAGGGCCCCACCACCTGGTTCCGCTTCGCCCGGGACGTGCTCGATGCCGCGGGTCGCGATCCCGAGCGGGTCGTGCCGATATCGACCGCCGACCTCGACCCGCCCCGGCCGGCGCCCCGACCGGCCAACTCTGTGCTCGACAACGCGGCGTTGAGGTTGAGCGGGGTGCCCCTCCTTCCCGACTATCACGATCCCCTAGAACGGACAGTCAAGGCGCTTCTCGATCAATGACCTTCACCGCGACCAACAACCCGTCTCCGTCCACCGTCGCCGTCATCGGCGTCGGCTACGTGGGGCTCACGACAGCGGCCTGCCTGGCGCATCTGGGAAACCGGGTGCTGGCCGTGGACGTCGATGCGGCCAAGGTGGAGAGGATGGCTCAGGGCATCCCGCCCATCCTCGAGGCGGGGCTGGGGGACCTCATGCGGGAGGGCATCCACTCGGGGCGACTGTCGTTCACCACCGACTCCGAGGCGGCGTCGTCGGCCGCCGACTTCGTGTTCCTCTGTGTCCCGACTCCTCAGGGCGCCGACGGGGCCGCCGACCTGCGCTTCGTGGAGCAGGCCTCGGCCCAGATCGCGCCCCACCTGAAGCCGGGGGCGGTGGTGGTGACCAAGTCGACCGTCCCGGTGGGATCGGCGGGCAAGGTGGTCGCCGCCCTCGGCCGATCCGACACCGCCGTGGTGTCGAATCCGGAGTTCCTCCGGGAGGGCAACGCGGTCCACGACTGGCTCCACCCCGACAGGGTCGTCATCGGCAGCGAGGACCGGACCGCCGGCGAGCGCCTGGCCCGCCTGTACGAGCCGCTCGGAGCTCCCATCATCATCACCGACCCGGCCTCGTCGGAGACCATCAAGTACGCCTGCAACGCCTTCCTGGCGGCCAAGGTGTCGTTCGTCAACGCCATCGCCAAGCTGTGCTCGGCGGTGGGCGCCGACTCGGTCGACGTGATCCGGGGCATGAGCTACGACCGCCGCATCGGTGCCGACCACCTGGCCCCCGGGCCCGGGTGGGGTGGGTCCTGCTTCCCCAAGGACACCAGCGCCCTGATTCGCATCGCCGAGGACCACGATTACGACTTCGCCCTGTTGCGGGAGGTGGTAGCGGCCAACCAGGCGCAGTTCGACTTCGTGGCCGAACAGGTCCGTCGGGCCGCGGGGGGCGACCTGGAGGGGGCGACGGTGGCCGCATGGGGCCTCACCTTCAAGGCCGGGACCGACGACCTGCGTGACTCACCCGCCCTCTCGGTCATCCAGCGGATCCGGGCCCAGGGGGCCACGGTCCAGGCCTTCGACCCGACCCGGCCGGCCGGTTCCAACGGACACCTGGCCGGCCTCGGGGTCCAACTGTTCGAAGATCCCTACGGATGTTGTGACGGGGCCTCCGCGCTGGTCGTGTTGACCGAGTGGCCCGAGTTCCGGGGGTATGACCTGAGCCGGGCCGCCTCGGTCATGACCCGTCGAGCGGTGGTGGACACCCGCAACATGCTCCAGCCGGCCGTGGCCCGGGCGGCCGGACTGACCTACGTCGGAATGGGCCGTACCTGATGCGCGTGCTGGTAGCCGGTGGAGCGGGCCTGATCGGATCGGCCATGTGCGCCCGGCTTCTCGACCGAGGTGACTCGGTGTTGTGCGTGGACAACTACGTGACCGGACGAGCCGCCAACCTCGACGGGCTGCTGGGCCGGCGCGCCATGACCTTCATCGAGGCCGACGTGTGCCGGGACATCGCGCTGCCGCCCGGCGCCGGCCTGGACGCGGTGATCAACCTGGCCTGCCCGGCTTCGCCGGTCGACTTCGACCGACTCGGTCTCGAGATCATGGAGGCGGGAAGCCGGGGGGTGGCCAACCTGCTCGACGTGGCGAGGAGCCACGGGGCCCGTTTCCTGCAGGCGTCCACCAGCGAGGTGTACGGGGACCCGGAGTCGCATCCGCAGGCCGAGACCTACTGGGGCAACGTCAATCCGGTCGGCCCCAGGTCCGTCTACGACGAGGCGAAGCGCTTCGGCGAAGCCCTGACGATGGCCCATCACCGGCGCTTCGGAACCGAGGTGCGGATAGCCCGAATCTTCAACACGTACGGGCCCCGCATGCGGCTCGACGACGGCCGGGTGGTCTCCAACTTCGTGGTCCAGGCCCTGCAGGGACGGCCGATCACCATCTACGGCGACGGATCGCAGACCCGCAGCTTCTGTTACGTGGATGACGAGGTGGGCGGCCTCATCGCCCTGCTCGAGAGCGACTTCACCGGACCGGTCAACGTGGGCGACGACCGGGAGCGGACAGTACGGGACATGGCCGAGACGGTGCTCGAGCTCACCGGCTCGGAGTCGGAGATCGTCTACGTGGACCTGCCCGTCGACGACCCGACCAGGCGCCGACCGGATTTGACCCTGGCCCGGCGGGTGCTCGGGTGGCAGCCGTCCACCAGCCTCGAGGACGGCCTGAAGCTCACCATCGGGTGGTTCCGGGCCCAGCTGCCGGCTTGATGGTCGGCGCCGGTGGCATCGGCCCGGACGCGGTGGCCGCGGTGGTGGTGAGCTACAACAGCCGTCGGCATCTCGAGGTGTGCCTGGCCTCCCTGGCCCAGGCCGGGGTGGATCGGTTGGTGGTGGCGGACAACTCCTCCGCTGACGGCTCCCAGGCGGTGGCCGAGGCGGCCGGGGCCGAGTGGCTCCCGACCGGAGGCAATCTGGGCTACGGGCGGGCCGCCAACCTGGGCGCCGGTGCACCCGGGGCGGCCGCCGCCGACTACCTGCTCATCTGCAACCCCGACATAGAGGCGCGTCCGGGCTCGGTCGCGGCGCTGGTACGGGCTCTGGAGGCGGATCCGGCCCTAGGGGCGGTCGGCCCTCGCCTGTCCAACTCCGACGGCTCGCTGTACCCGTCGGCCCGCACCTTCCCCGACCTGGTCGACGCCATGGGCCACGGCCTCCTCGGGCTGGTCGCGCCGACGAACCGCTTCACCCGCCGCTACCGGCTGCTCGACTGGGACCACTCCTCGGCCGCCCGGGTCGATTGGGTCTCCGGGGCCTGCTTTCTCGTGCGGCGCTCGGCCTGGAACCAGGTGGGCGGCTTCGACCCGGCGTTTTTCATGTACATGGAGGACGTCGACCTCTGCTGGCGGCTGGGCCGGGCCGGCTGGGCCGTCGGCTACGAACCGGCGGCCGAGGTGGTCCACGTCCAAGGTGTCTCGGCCGACCTCCATCCGTACCGGATGCTGCTCGCCCATCATCGGTCCATGTGGCTGTTCGCCCGGCGCACCACCCGCGGTCACCGCCGGCTGGCCCTGCCGCTCGTGGCCGGGGGACTGATGGCCCGCTTCGTCGTGGCATCGGCACGCCGGCTGCTCTTCCCGGCTGGGCGCCGTGGGCGCCGCCCGCTACCCTGAATCCCTCTATGGGCAGAGCATCCTCCAGCAAGAAGGTGGCGCGCGCCGCCGGGATCGGTGGTGGGCGGGTCCGCGGCCGCCACACCCCCTGGGCCTTCTACGGGATTCTGGCCCTCATAGTCGTTCTCGGCGTGGTCACGACCTTTACCAGCCGGCAGCGCCGGGAGAACCAGATCAACGGTGCCGGTACGGTGGCCCCGACGGTCGGTACCCAGTGGTACGAGGGTTACGCCGTCTACGAGTGCGGCAAGTTCGTCAACGCCATCAACTGGAAGAACGCCCCCAACCCGCAGGGCATCACGACCAGCACGCAGGGCGTCATCAGCATCAAGCCGAAGGTGAAGGCGGCGGCCGGCCACAACGCCACCCTCGGCAAGTTCGCCGATGCGATGGGGATGCGGCTGAACGCAGCCGAGTTGCAGGTCCCGGGCGGTCACAACTACCTGGACGGCAACAGCTGCGAGGGTCAGGCCGGGCACGTCTACGTGAAGGAGTTCGCCGACACGACCGACACGGTGGGCAGCCTCTACAACGGGGCCAAGGGCCAGCTGGCCAAGCTGGATCCGGCGGTGGTGCCGCTGAAGGACGGCCATATGCTGGTGATCGCATTCGTGCCGGCCGGCGACGCGGTCAAGATCCCGGCTCCTCCGAGCTACGTCCTCAGCAATCTCACCAATCTGGAGAACCAGCAGGCGGCGGCCAGCACCTCTACCTCCACCCCGGCGGCGAGCGGGAGCACCGCTTCGACCACCCCGGTCACGACCACGCCGGCCACCACCACGCCGGCCACTACCACGC
>JAKBAX010000473.1 GCA_021808785.1 Actinomycetes bacterium
GATGACCCCCTGCAGCGCGTTGGTCACGTTGTCCGCCACGTTGGCCGGCAGGACGGTGGTGGTGTGGGGGCGGTGGTGGATGTTGTCCACCAGCACCTTGCCCTCGGCGTCGACGATCTCGAGGATGGGGGTGGGGGTCGCCTTCTGCCCGTGGGCCGCGAACACCCCGTAGGCCGATGCCATGTCGAGCGGCGAGACTCCGAGCTCACCGAGGACGTAGCTGGCGCAGTAGTAGAACGGCGGGGTGGAGTAATAGGCCGATTCGACCCCGAGGGCCTTGGCCGTGTTGGCCACCGCCGGGCAACCGACCTGCTCGGCCACTTGGGCGTACACGGTGTTGGTGGACTGGGCCGTGGCCTCTGCCAACGTCTCCTGGGTGGCTCCGCCGATATCGCCCTCGTCGTTGTGGATCTGGCACGCCGCCGGGTTGCCGGGGCTCTGGCAATTGGGGATCTGGTACACGTAGGGCGACGCGTAGACCGTCGACGGCGGGATGTGGTCCATGAACGCGGTGGCCAGGGTGAACGGTTTGTACGACGATCCGGGCTGGCGACCCCCGCCACCGCCGGTGATCATCGAGCCGTTCCAGCAGCTGGCGGGGACCTGGATCGAGATCTTCTTGTAGATGGCGCGGGGGTCCTGGCAGCCGCCGAGGGCGAAATTGTCGTACTGGTAACCGCCGGCGAGTGGACTGGAGAAGTAGCGGCCTCCGACGATTGCGGTTACGAATCCGGTCGACGGCTCCACCGACGCCATGGCCATGTCCACCGGCATGACCGAGCCGTCCAGGGTGGCGGCCACCACAGCTCGGGCGTCGTTCTCCACCGCCGGGTCCATCGTGGTCTGGACCCGCAGGCCGCCCTTTTGCAGCACCGACGACGGGATGTTCTTGCTCAGCCAGTCCTCCACGTAGTTCACGAAGTCGGGGAACTGGTCGTTCACGGTCGTGTACACCTCGGGGTAGACGATCGTGGCGTTGGCCGGGGTCGCCCCCGGTGTGCCGGCCAGTGCCAGGTGACGGGCCAGGAAGAACCGGTATTCCCTCTGGCTGATGTAGCCCTGCTGCAGCATCTTCTCGAGCACCAGCTCCCGGTAGATCTCGGCCTGGGCCACGTGCTCCTCGGGGGCCCGGGCGCTCGGCGCCGGGATGAGGCCGGCCAGGGTGGCCGCCTGGGAGGGGTTGAGATCCTGCACCGGCAGGTGGAAGTACGACTCCGACGCCGCCTCGGCCCCGGTGTTGCCGTCGCCGAGATAGATGAGGGTCAGGTAGTGGTAGAGGATGTCCTCCTTGCTGGCCTGGCGGGCCAGCTGACTGGCCAGGATGGCCTCCTTGACCTTGCGCACGATGGTGCGCTGCGAGTTGAGGTAGGCCAGCTTGACGTACTGCTGTGTGATGGTCGACCCGCCCTGCACGGTCGCCTGGTTGCGCAGGTCGGCATAGAGGGCCCGGACCATGCCACGGATGTCTATGCCCGACTCGTGATAGAAGTTGCGGTCCTCGTCGGAGATGACCGCCTCTTTCAGGATCTGCGGGACCTGGGACTCGGCGAAGGGCAGGTCGCGCGAGTACTGCGCCAGCTGGGCGATGGGGTGCCCGTAGCGGTCGTAGATCACGGTGGGCTGCACTGTGGGCTGGGCTCTGGGCACCGGGATGGTCGCCGGGAGGGGCAGGAAGATCAGCCCGCCCAGCACGGTCGCGCCGAACGCCACCGGTGCGCCCACCAGGGTGACGGTGGCCAGGAACACCGAACCGAACACCCTTTTGAGGATCTTCTTCAGCAGGTTCATCCCGGCGTCAGTCTCGCAGAGGGGTCCGGTCCGGTTGGGGGCACTCGCGCCCGGTGGGCACCTTTGTCCTCATACCTCGACCAGGACGTCGTCGCCCTCGACCCGCACTCCGAAGGTGCGCAGCCCGTGACGGCGCCCGAATACGGTCAAGTGCTGGCCGGTCTGCAGGTCGTACTGCCAACCGTGCCACGGACAGGTCAGGACCTCGCCGCTCACGGACCCGTCGTCGATGGGGTTGCCGATGTGCAGGCAGCGGTTCTCCACCGCCCGCAGGCCGCCCTCGGTATCGAACACGGCCAGGCGCAGCTCCCCGACCTGGACCGGCCAGCCCCGGCCGCGGGGGATGTCCTGCCGGCGGCAGACCCGGACCCACACGGGCTAGCTGGCGGGGCGCAGGCCGGCCCGGGCCGAGCGCTCGGCAGCCGCCGCGGTCACCGCCTCCACCATCACCCCGGCGAACTCCTCGGGGGCCGACAGCAGCCAGGAGTGGTGCCCGGGCACCAACCGCCCCTCCACCCCGAGGATGCGGCACAGGTCGTAGAAGCTGGCCCGTGGCACCACCAGGTCGCCTTCGCTCGACACGGCCGTGACCGGCACCCCCGAGCGGCGTAACACGGCCAGTTCGGCGCCCAGGTCGGCCCGCCGGGCCATGGCCGCGACCCGCAGCAGTCCGAGTGGGTTGCGGATCATGTTGGGGACGCAGTCCTCGGCTATGGCCCGCGCCGTAGCCGGGGCCCGTCCCGACATCACCAGGTCCTGGGAAAAAGAGAAGGCCCAGTGCCACAACGGGCGCTCTGCCACCAACCGCCCGGTCCCGGGGCCGTCGGTCCACACCGGCGCGCCGATCGAGTTGATCAACACCAGACCACCCACCCGGTCGGGGAAATCATGAGCCAGGCGGCAACCCACCGCCCCGCCCATGGAGTGGCCCACCACCAGGGCCGGCTCGTCCACCCCGACCGCATCGAGGAAGCCGTCCGCCCACCGCGCGTAGCCGGCCAGGTCGTTGCCGCCCGACGGCAGCCCGGCGGTGCCGCCGAAATCGGGGAGGGCCGGCGCGTAGACCCGGCAGCCCAGGCGGATCAGCCGTTTCAGGGGCCGCTTGTAGGCCCGGTTGCCGAGTCCCCAGCCATGGAGGAACAGCACGGGTAGCCCGTGACCACCCGACCCGTAGACGGCCCCCCGGCCGTCGACTTGCGTGGTCCTCCAGGTCAGGTGACCCGGGACCCCGGTTCTCACCATGGCCCGAACCCTACCCGTCCGCCTCCCCGCCGCTCCTGATCGACGAGTCAGTGGGGGCTGAGGGCTCGCCTCTCCACCTCGTTGAGACCGCCCCAGATGCCGTGCGGCTCCCGGATGCGGAGGGCGTACTCGAGGCAGGGTTTGC
>JAKBAX010000066.1 GCA_021808785.1 Actinomycetes bacterium
CTTGGGCGAGCCGTTACATCCACGAGTACGGGGCCAAGAAGGAGTACTTCGGTTACGTCGCGGTCAATCAGCGTACGAACGCGACCGACAACCCTCTGGCCGCGGCCCGCCAACCCATCACCATGGAGGACTACCTGGCGGCCCGCATGATCCGCGAGCCGCTCTGCATGCTGGACATGGACCTTCCCGTGGACGGGGCCGATGCCTTCGTCATAACCACCGCCGAGCGGGCCCGGGACCTCCCGCACCCCCCGGTCCTGGTCCATGCGACGAGCTGCGGGCTGGTGGCGGCCAACGTGGAGGACCAGCTGCCCGACCTGCGCCACCACGGCCAGCACGTGGTCGTCGAGGACCTGAGGTCCAAGAGCGACTTCTGGATCGACGGCGTGGACCTGTTCTATCCCTACGACGGGTTCACGATCATCACGCTCGCCTGGTTCGAGAACACCGGATGGTGCGGCCCGGGCGAGGCCGGGCCCTTCATCGAGCAGCACTGGGATCCCCGGGCCAACCGCATGCTGATCGACGGGCGGATCCCGGTCAACACCCATGGGGGCGGCCTGTCGGAGGGGGCGACCCGGGGTTCCGGCTATGTCCGGGAGGCGACGGTGCAGCTACGGGGCGAGGCCGGCAGCCGGCAGGTGCCGGGAGCCCGCAGTGCGCTCATCACGCCCGGTGGGTTCTTCTTCAACTCGCAGGGGATCATGCTGCGCTCGGCCTGATCCGACTTCGTCTAACCTTGAAAAGATAACTAGCGTGAGGTCAGCTGAGAGATGAGCAGCAGCGAGGGCGGACCTGCCGCCACCGGTTCCTACCCGACCGCGGAGGGTCTGCAGGTGGTCGTCGACGGGCCCGTGCTGCGTCTCACCCTCGATCGGCCCGAGAAGAAGAACGCCCTGAGCGACCCCATGGTCAGCGGGCTGATGGCGGCACTGGAACGGGCCAACAACGACGACGCCATCCGGGCCGTGATGCTCGACGCGGCGGGCCGCGACTTCTGCGTCGGAGCCGACATCGTGGCCCGCAACTCGGACCCGTCGGTGAAACGGCGGGCCGGGAGCATCCAGCGGCGGTTGCCCGGCGCGGCCCACCGGCTCATCCCTTTGCTGACCGAGGTCCAGGTACCGATCGTATGTGCGGTGCAGGGGTATGCGGCGGGGATCGGGCTGCACCTGGCGCTGGCCTGCGATTTCACCTTCGTGGCCGACGACGCCACCCTGTGGGAGCCGTTCGCGTCCCGGGGCTTCACCCCCGACAGCGGTGGGACCTGGCTGCTCCCCCGCCTGGTGGGCGTGGCCCGGGCCCGGGAGCTGTTGATGCTCGGCCGCCGACTGGATGGGCCGACGGCGGCTGAGTGGGGGCTGGTCCACCGTTCGGTACCGGCCGACCGCCTGGTGGGCGAGGCCGGCGAGCTGCTCGGCGAGCTGGCGGCCGGGCCCACGGTCATGCTCGGGCTGACCAAGTGGCTGGTCAACACCGGACTGTCGAACGGGCTGGCCGAGTCCCTGAGCGACGAGGCCTTCGCCATGGAGCTGTCCTCACGCAGCCAGGACTTCAGGGAAGGACTGCGGGCCTTTGCCGAGCGGCGGTCACCGGATTTCGGAGGCGTGTGATGCAAGAAGCCGCGGCGGAACGGATCCCCATCGATGACACGGTCCCCTCGTCGGAGGTGGCCGGCCTGGTCCGGGCCTGGGTGGAGCGTCACGTCCCCGAGGCGTGGCGGGAGGCGGCCCGGCGGGGAGGTCCCGCCGCCGTGCGCCAGGTCCGCCCGGTCGGCGATTACGAGGCCTGGTACCCGGTGTTCGGGCGGTCCGGGCTGGTGGCCCCGACCTGGCCGGTCGCCTACGGCGGTCTGGGAGTCGCTCCCGGCACGGCCCGGCTCATCGAAACCGAACTGCGCCCGCTCAATCTGGGCCGCCTCAACCCCCTGGGGCTCAACCAGGCCGCATCGGCCCTCCTCGCCTACGGGACGGAGGAACAGCGCCAGCGGTTCCTGCCGCCCATCCTCACCAACGAGGAGGTGTGGTGCCAGCTCTTCAGCGAGCCGGGCGCGGGATCGGACCTGGCCGGCCTGGCCACCCGGGCCGAGCGCGATGGTGAGGAGTGGATCGTCACCGGTCAGAAGGTGTGGACGACCTGGGCCCACAAGAGCGACTTCGCGGTGCTGCTGGCTCGCACCGCCCCGGAACTGCCGAAGCGCCAGGGGCTGACCTTTTTCCTGATCTCCCTCCACCAGCCGGGCGTCGACGTGCGCCCCCTGCGCCACATGGGTGGTGAGGTGGACTTCAACGAGGTGTTCCTCGACGCGGCCCGGGTGCCCGACTTCCAGCGGGTCGGGCCGCCGGGGGCCGGCTGGAAGGTGGCCGCCGCCACCTTGTCGAGCGAGCGCCAGATGGTGGCCGGCAGCGGGTCGGGCGGGGTCGACCGCATCGGGGGCTCGAGCGCCCAACGGCTCATCCCACGGTCGCGCCGACCCGATGTGGAGGACGGCGGCCGGGGGTGGTCGGACCCCGTCGTGCGCCAGCGGCTCATGGCCCTCTACAGCGAGGAGCGGATCCGTGACTGGACCAACCAGCGGGTACGGGCCCGGGCCCGGGCCGGCCTGGCTCCCGGCCCCGAGAGCTCGATCGGCAAGGTCCACCAGGCCCGCCTCAACCAGATGGTGCAGCTCCTCGCGGTGGACCTGCTCGGTCCCGGCGCCACCGCGTGGGAGCGCACCGGCCCCGACTACCCCGACGGCATACCTTTCGAGGTGAGTGGGATGCTGCGCAGCCGGGCCAACGGGATCGAGGGCGGTACCACCGAGATCAACAAGAACATCCTGGCCGAGCGGGTGCTCGGGCTGCCGAGGGAACCGGATCCCTGGCTCGACGCCCCCTGGCAGGACGTGCCCCGGGGGGGTTAGGACCCGCTCGCCAGTTCCCGCAGTTGGTACTTCATCACCTTGCCGCTCGGGTTGAGCGGTAGTTCCTCCACCGCTACGACCCGGCGGGGCACCTTGTAGTTGGCCATCCGGTCCCGGCACCACTGGACCACCTGCTCCTGATCGAGCACCTGGCCCGGCCGGGGGATGACGAACGCCATGCCCACCTCGCCGAGGCGCTCGTCGGGGATCCCGACCACCGCCACCTGGGCCACCGCCGGGTGCTGGACCAAGATCGCCTCGATCTCGGCCGGGTAGGCGTTGAAGCCGCCGACGATGAACATGTCCTTCTTGCGGTCGGTGATGCGGATGTAGCCGCGGTCGTCGAGGTAGCCGATGTCGCCGGTGCGCAGCCAGCCCCCCTCCATGAAGGCGGCCGCAGTGGCCTCCGGGTCGTGGAAGTAGCCCTTCATCACGTTGAATCCCCGCACCACTATCTCGCCGGACTCACCGGGGGGCAGGTCCCGGTCGTCGGCGTCGAGGACGCGGACCTCCACCCCGTCGAGCGGCCGCCCCACTGTGGTGGCCACGGTGTCGAGCGAGTCGGTGTGGTGGCACATGCTGACCGTCCCGGTCGTCTCGGTCAGCCCGTAGCCGCAGACGATGCTGGCGATGTGCAGGTCGTCACGCATCCGCCTGATGACATCGGCGGGCGTCGTGGCGGCTCCGGTCACCGACAGCCGGAGGGTGGACAGGTCGAAGCTGGGAAGGTCCGGGTCGTTCATGATGGACTGGAAGACGGTGGGCGGCCCCGGCAGGACGCTTATCTGTTCGTCCACCACCAGGCGCATCACCGAAGGCACGTCGAACACCGCGTGGGGCACGATGGTGGCGCCGGTGAGGATGCACGCCAGCGCCCCCGACTTGAGCCCGGCGGTGTGGAAGAACGGGTAGACGATCAGGTACCGGTCGCCCCTCTGCAGGCCGACGCGCTCGGACCAGCCCTGGTAGGTCCGGACGCTGGCCCCGTGGCTCAGCATGGCCCCCTTGGGTGCCCCCGTGGTACCCGATGTGAAGATGATGTCGCTCGTGCTGTCGGACTGCAGGGCCGTCTCCCTGGCGGTCACCTGGCCCGGGTCGGTGTCGCCGGCCCGGTCGAGGAACGCCTGCCACGGGGTCAGCCCCTCCCGCCGCGGGCCGTCGATGACGACGATCTCGCGGAGGAACCCGAGAGGCCCGACCCCGTCGAGCAGGGCGGGGAAGTCGGTACCGAGGAAGTCGGTGACGGTCAGCAGCACGGAGGCCTGCGACGTGCGCAGCACGTGGGCCGCCTCCTCGCCCTTGAAGCGGGTGTTGATGGTCACGAGCACCGCACCGGCGGAGTAGATGCCGAGGCTGGCCAGGATCCACTCCACGCTGTTGGGGGCCCAGACAGCGATGGTGTCACCCGCCTGCACCCCACTGGCGATCAGTGCCCGGGCGATCTGCTCGACCGAACGCTCCAGATCGGCGAAGGTCAAACGCCGGCCGCCGCCCACCAGCGCCTCGATCTCGGGGAACTCGGATGCGGCCCGGTGCACCGCGTGGGGGATCGTGATGATCCCGGCCCCTTCGCTCAGGGCCATCCGGGCACTCCTTCATCGAGCTGCACCCCGAGAGTGTTGAGGGTCGACGACACCATCCGGTAGAACCCGGCCAGGGTCACCAGCTCGACCAGCTGGGCCGGGTCCCACCGGCCGGCCAGCCGCTGCCAGGTGGCATCGGTGACGCAATCGTCGTCGTACAACTCGTCGGCCATGAGGAGCAGGTCCCGCTCGCCCTCGTTCCACGGGCCGGAGTCCAGCTCCTGCGTCACCGCCTTGATCTCGTCGTCGTCGAGCCCGGCCCGGCGCCCGAAGAGGGTGTGCTGGCCGAACTCGTAGACCGCGCGGGCCCGCCAGCCGATGCGCAGTATCACCAGCTCCCGCTCCCGGGCCGGGATGCGGCCTTCCATGGCCAGGTACCGGGCCAGGTCGCTCCAGGGTGTGAACAGGTCCGGATTGCGGGCCATGGTCCGGCTCACGTTGAGCACCCGGTCGGGTCGGCCTCCGAAGCGGCCCCGGACCGCGTCCGAGTCGGCGACGGGTTCGATGCGGGCCTGCTCGGGCCGTACCGGTTGGCTCGTGGACAAAGGGTTTCCCTCCGTGGCCGGCCCGGGCTCGGGGCACCGAGATGCCATTCGACCGGCGCCGGATTATACTGGGCGGCTAATTGCTTAATCTATTTCATCAATAGCGGCTCGGAGCGAAACGGGGGTGTGAGAGGTGCTCGACCTGGTCATACGTAATGGAGAGCTCGTCGACGGCACGGGCGCAGCCCGCCGTCGGGCCGACGTCGGGGTGTCGGGGGGACGAATTGTGGAGATCGGCGCGGTGGCCGATCGCGGCCGGCGGGAGATCGACGCCGAGGGCCGCATCGTGGCCCCCGGGTTCGTCGATGTGCACACCCACTTCGACGCCCAGGTCTTCTGGGATCCCACCCTCAGCCCGTCCCCCCTGCACGGGGTCACCACTGTGATGGCCGGCAATTGCGGCTTCACCATCGCCCCTCTGGCTCCCTCGCAGGCCGGTTTCCTGAAGTCGATGCTGGCCCGGGTCGAGGGCATGCCGATCGAATCGCTCGATGCCGGCGTGCCCTGGGACTGGACGAGCACCGCCGAGTACCTGGAGCGCATCGACGGCTCCCTGGCCGTCAACGCCGGTTTCATGGTCGGCCACTCCGCGCTCCGGCGGGTGGTGATGGGCGAGGCCGGGTCCGAAAGAGTGGCCACCGAGGACGAGGTGGCGGCCATGTGCGCCATGCTGGGCGACGGGCTGGCCGCCGGCGCGGTGGGCTTCTCCACCTCCCGCAGCCGCACCCACAACGACGCGTCGGGCGAGCCGGTGCCGTCGCGGGTGGCGCACCCCGATGAGCTGATCGCTCTGGCCGCGGTGTGCCGGCAGTTCCCGGGCACGTCGCTCGAGTACATTCCCGACGCCGCTCCGGTGTTGAGCGACGAGGACGTCGACCTCATGGCCCGGATGTCGGCCGCCGCCGAGCGGCCCCTCAACTGGAACCTGTTGCTGGTGCGGGTGGGCAACGAGGACGAGGTGGCGGGGAAGCTGGCCTCGGCCGACTACGCCGCGTCGCGCCGCGGCCGGGTCGTCCCGCTGACCATGCCGGTCAACATCCCGGTCCGCTTCTCCTTCGCCACCGGCGCCATCTTGGACATGATCCCCGGCTGGGAGCACGCCATGGCCCTACCCGTCAAGGAGAAGCTGGCCCTGCTGCGCAACCGCGACGAGCGGGCCCACCTGGAGCGTCTGGCCGCGGCCAGCGCAGGCCGGGTCGGTGTCGCCAACTGGGCCGACAAGGCCATACTCGAGACCCAGAACCCCGAGCTACGGCGTTTCGAGGGACGCATGCTGACCGACATCGCGGCCGAGACGGGCGGGAGCGAGTTCGATGCGCTGTGCGACATCGTCTGCCAGGACGAGCTGCGGACCCTGTTCTCCCGGGCTGCCGGGCCCGAGACGGCGGGCGACTGGAAGGCCCGGGTCGAGGTGTGGCGGGATGGCCGAGCGGTCATCGGGGCGTCCGACGCAGGCGCCCACCTGGACCTGCTGGCCACTTTCAACTACACCACGCTGCTGCTCGAGCACGCGGTGCGCGAGCACCAGGCGCTGCCCCTGGAGGAGGCCGTCCACTACCTCACCCAGGTTCCGGCCGACCTGTACGGCCTCTCCGACCGCGGCCGCGTGGCCGTCGGGGCCCGGGCCGATGTGATCGTGCTGGACGAGGCGACCGTCGGTTCCGACCCGATCAGCATGCGCTACGACCTGCCCGCCTCGGCCGGCCGGCTCTACGCCGACGCCCACGGGATCGACCACGTCGTGGTCAACGGCGAGGAGATCGTCAGCGGTGGCTCCTTCACCGAGGCCCGCCCCGGCGGCATCCTCCGTTCCGGCCGGGACACCACCACCCCGGCCATGGCCTGACCGGGTCGGGATTTGGCCTTCGTGGCGGGAGATGGAGCTGATGCCGTCGCGCTCCGACGGCTGGTCGACAGCTACGGGATGACCGTGGACCGGCGCGATCCGGTCGGGTTCGCCGAGCTGTTCGAGCCCGACGCCGTACTGCAGGTGTACTACGGTCCCGAGTCGGCCGGGCCACCCGCCGAGACGCGCGGCCGTGACCGCCTGGCCGACATTCCCACCCGGCTGGCCGGGCGCTTCGACCGGACCTTCCACTTCGTCGGCAACCACGTGTGCACCCTCGACGGTGACACGGCGGTGGGCCAGGCCTACTGCCTGGCCCACCACGTAAATGACGGGGCCATGGGCGGCACCGACTACGTGATGGCCATCTGCTACGACGACACCTATCGCAGGGGTGACGACGGCAGATGGCGCTTCTCCGTGCGCCGGGTGTTGACGCAGTGGACCGAAACCCGCACCACCAACCCGATCCCGTCCGGCCCGGGCCGGGGGAAGGGCAGCTCCTGACAGATGGAAGGGCAGCTCCTGACAGATGATTGACACAGATCGACCGCCGGCTCCGGCCCCGCTGGCCGGGCTGAGCGGCGGACCTCTGCGGGTCCTGGACCTGAGCGACGGCGTGGCCGGCGGCTACTGCGCCAAGCTCCTGGCCGACGCCGGAGCCGACGTGGTGAAGGTCGAGCCCGAAGGGGGCAGCCGGCTGCGGCGCTGGTCGGCCACCGCCGGCGAGGTGGACGGCGACGGCGCCCTTTTCCAGTTCCTCAACACATCCAAGCGGTCGGTCACCGGGACCGTGGACGACGCCGCGGTGATGGATCTGGCCGGCCGGGCCGACGTGGTGGTCGAGGACCTGGATCCGCAGCGGTTCGCGACCAGCGGGCTGCTGTCGCTGGAGGGTGTGGTCGTGGTCTCCCTCAGCCCCTACGGGCGCTCCGGCCCGTGGGCCGATCGCCCGGCCGGCGACCTGGTCGTGCAGGCCGAGAGCGGCTGCGTCAGCGGGCGGGGCCTGCCCGGGGGGGAGCCGTTCGGGGTCGGGGGGCGGGTCTTCGACTTCGTGGCCGGCGGCTACGCGGCGACCGCCGGGCTGGCCGCGGCCCGGGTGGCCCGGCGCACGGGTCGGGGCGAGCACGTCGACGTATCGGTCACCGAGTCGGCCGCGGTGGGGAGCTTCAGCTGCCACGCCGAGCTGATGGCCCGCCTCGATGGGGTGACCCCTGAGATGGCCAAGGCGGCTCCGGTGGCGCGCGTCGAGATCCCCTCCATCGAGCCCACCTCCGACGGGTGGGTGGGCTTCACCACCAATTCCCGCCAGCAGCTCGATGACTTCCTCGTCCTGATCGACCATCCCGAGCTCATCGGCGACGAGCGCTTCACGCTGGCCAAGGAACGCTGGAACCACTTCGAGGAGTGGAACCGGCTGGTCCACGACTGGACGACCAAGCACCCGAGCGACGAGATCATCGAACGGGCCGTGGAGCTGCGGATCCCGGTCGCGCCCATCGCCAACGCCGAGACGGTGCGATCCAACCCGCAGTTCGAGGCCCGGGGGGTGTTCGAGCCCAACCCGTCGGGCGGCTTCGACCAGCCCCGCTGCCCGTACACCATCTCCGGCGTGGACCGTCCGGTGTTCGGCCCGGTTCCGGCCGCCGGCCAGCACACCGGAGCGGTCGACTGGTCGGCGCCGGTGGGCCGGGGCGACGAGGCCCCCTCCCTCCCACTCGCCGGGCTGCGGGTGCTGGACATGACGGCCTGGTTCGCCGGTCCACTGGCCGCCCACTTCCTGGCCACGCTGGGCGCCGAGGTGGTGCACCTGGAGTCGACCACCCGGATGGACGGGATGCGGGCCACGGGCGGCTCCTTGGCCAAGAAGTTCCCGGATTGGTGGGAGTGCAGCGGCCAGTTCCTGTCCATCAACACGGACAAAATGGGGGTCACCCTCGACCTGCGCGCCCCGGCCGGCCGGGCCGCCCTGGACCGGCTCATCGGGTGGGCCGACGTCCTCATCGAGAACTTCACCCCCCGGGTCATGGGCAACTTCGGCCTGACCTGGGAGGAGCTGCACCGGATCAATCCGGGCCTGGTCCTGGTCCGGATGCCGGCGTTCGGGCTGGACGGTCCGTGGCGGGACTGGACCGGCTTCGCCCAGACCATGGAGCAGGTCACCGGGCTGGCCTGGGTGACCGGCCACGTCGACGACCAACCCCGTATCCAGCGCGGTCCCTGCGACATCGTGTCGGGGGTGCACGCGGTCTTCTCGGCGCTGGTCGCCCTCGAGGTGCGCGACCAGCGGGGCGAGGGGGTGATGGTCGAGTCGACCATGGTGGAGGCGGCCCTCAATGCGGCGGCCGAGCAGGTCGTGGAATACGGCAAGTACGGGGTGGTGATGGGTCGGGAGGGGAACCGCTCGGCATGGGCCGCCCCCCAGGGTCTCTACCGGGGCGCCGACGGCGAATGGATGGCGGTCTCGGTGGAGGACGACACCCAGTTCGCGGCGCTGGCCCGGGCCATCGGGGCCCCCGAGTGGGTCGGCGATGCCGGTCTGGCCACCCTGGCCGGCCGGCGGTCCCGCCACGACGAGCTGGACGACCGCCTGGCCGGGTGGGCCGCGACCCGGTCCGCCGAGGCCGGCGCCGAGGAGCTGGCGGCCGCCGGGGCGCCGGCCGGCCTGGTCGCCGATCAGCGGTTCCTCGGCGACCGACCGCAGTTCGCGGCGCGCCGCTTCTTCGAGGATCTCGACCACCCGGTGGTCGGCCATCAGCGCATTCCCGGCATGCCGTTCCGGTACTCGACGGTGGCGCGCTGGCTGAAACGGCCGGCGCCCACCCTCGGCCAGCACAACCACGAGGTGCTGGTCGGCGCGGTGGGGTTGTCCGAGCCGGAGCTGGCCGCCCTCGAGGCCGAGGGTGTCGCAGGCGACCGCCCGGTCGGGCTCTGACTAGCTTCGTGGGATGACCCGCCCCCTGCAGCTGTCGACCGCCCTCCAGTCCTTCGTGCCCGAGGAGCGGGGGGACTGGGCCGGTATGGTCCGCTTCGCCCGGATGGCCGACCAGGCCGGCTTCGACCGGTTGGTCATATCGGACCACGTGGTCTTCGGCGAGGACCTCGACGCCTACGGCGACCCGAAGAAAGGGGGCGCCGAAGGGGGGCGCCAGCCCACCGGGCCCGACGGGGCGTGGCTCGACCCGGTCATCACCATCGCCCACCTGACCGCGGTCACCACCCGGGTCCGCTTCGGTACCAATATCTTGCTGGCCGCCCTGCGCCGCCCCGTGGTCCTGGCCAAGATGGCGGCGACCATCGACGTGCTGTCCGGTGGCCGGCTGGACATCGGCGTCGGCGTGGGCTGGCAGCGCGAGGAGTACGAGGCGGCCGGTCTCGACTACGACCAGCGGGGCCGCCTGCTCAACCACACCATCGAGGTGTGCCAGGCACTGTGGACCGAGCGGGTGGCCTCGTTCGACAGCGAGGAGCTGACGTTCCGCAACATCCACCAGATGCCCAAGCCGGTGCAAGACGGTGGGGTGCCGATCTGGGTCAGCGGTCGGGTCAATGCCCGCTCGATGGAGCGCCTGGCCCGGTACGGCTCGGGCTGGATCCCGTGGGCCGAGGACGCCGCGGACATCGAGGGCGGGATCGCCAGGATGCGCCAGGCGGTGGAGGGACTCGGGCGCGACCCGTCGGGCCTCGGGGTGGTGGGCACGCTGCGGGAGCACCTCGACGATGGGGGCGCCTTCGACGCCTCGCGCACCATGGCGCCGGTCGGCCGGCTGGCCGAGGCCGGGGTCACCGACTTCCGCATCCGGATGCGGCTCCCCGAGGACGAGTCCGCGCAGGCCGAGCGCCTGGCCCAGGTGGCCGGGGCCTTTCGCGCCGCCACCGGCTGACCGCGTCCCACCGGAGCCGACAGCTCAGGCCAGGGCGAAGCCCTCGTAGTCGTTGGCCACCACCTCGTTGCAGCGCGCCGTGTACACGTTGAACCCGCCGGTGTAGGGCATGAACACCCGGGGCTTGCCCGGGATGTTGGACCCCAGGTACCACGAGTTGGCGTACTTGTAGAGGGTGGCGTCAGCCACCTCGTTGACGTGGGCCACCCAGGCGTCCTCGGCCTCCGTGGTGGCCTCGATGGTCTCCAGGCCGGCCTGGTCGAGGTGGACGATGGTGTCGGCGATGAGGTCCACGTGCTGCTCTATGCAGGTGATCATGCTGGCCAGTACCGACGGGCTGCCCGGTCCGGTGATCGTGAACAGGTTGGGGAACCCGGCGATGCTCAGACCCAGGTAGGTGCGGGGGCCGTACTCCCACTTCT
This sequence comes from Actinomycetes bacterium, assembly GCA_021808785.1. Lineage (GTDB taxonomy): Bacteria > Actinomycetota > Acidimicrobiia > Acidimicrobiales > Palsa-688 > JAKCDU01. Next base: position 11,186 of record JAKBAX010000066.1, read on the forward strand.
CTCCGAGGGTGAGGCCGCCGCGCCCGGTGATGTTCATCCGTAGGAGGGGACCGGTCATGGCGTCGAAGCCGGTGGCGAACACGATCACGTCCAGCTGGTACTCGGCGGCCGAGGTACGCAGGCCCGAAGGGGTGATCTCCTCGATGGGGTGGGTCCGCACGTCGACCAGCGTCACGTTGTCCCGGTTGAATGTCTCGTAGTAGTGCGAGTCGAGGCACAGGCGCTTGGTGCCGATCGGGTAGTCCTTCGGACAGAGGAGCTCGGCCACCTCCGGATCCTTGACGGTGGCGCGGATCTTGCGCCGCACGAATTCGGCCGCCGTCTCGTTGGCCTCCCGGCTGGTGCGCAGGTCCTTGAACGCCTGCATCATGGCGAAGGCGCCCTCGTACCAGGCCTCTTCGAAGATCCGGTCTCTCTCGTCCCGGTCGAGGTCGAGCGCGGCGTGGGCGGGCAGCGGCACGTGGCGGGCGGCGTACGAGTTGCGGTCGAGGTCGCGGTGCTCGTCGTAGCGCGCCTTCCATTCCCGCTCCACCTCCGGGTCCATGGGCCGGTTGCCGGTGGGCAGGCTGTAGTTGGGCGTGCGCTGGAACACGTACAGATGGGCGGCCTGCTCGGCGATGACCGGTACGGCCTGGATCCCGGTCGACCCGGTGCCGATGACCCCGACCCGCAGCCCGCTCAGGTCGACCGGCTCCTTGGGCCAGCGAGAGGTGTGGTACCAGGTGCCCCCGAACGACTCGAGCCCCGGGAAGTCCGGCACGTTGGTGGCCGACAGGCACCCGGCGGCGGTGATGAGGAAGCGGGCCGTGACCAGGTCGTCGCGATCGGTCCGGACCGTCCAGCGGTTGGCCGCCTCGTCGTAGTCGGCGCCCACCACGGTCGTCCCGAGCTGGATGTCGGGTCGCAGATCGAAGCGGTCGGCCACGTGGTTGGCGTACTTCTCCAGCTCCTCCTGCGAGGAGTAGGTCTCGGGCCAGCACCAGTCCTGCTGCAGGTCGTCCGAGAAGGAGTAGGAGTAGGAGAGGCTCGGCACGTCCACCCGGGCTCCGGGGTAACGGTTCCAGTACCAGGTCCCACCCACCCCATCGCCGGTCTCGAACACCCGTGCCGACAGGCCGACCCGGCGCAAACGGTGCAGCATGTACATGCCGGCGAACCCGGCCCCCACCACTACCGCGTCGTAACTGGCTTCCGTCGCCACGGGACACACCCCCTAGATGCTCTAAAGGTTAAATCTTAGCTTCGATGCGCGCGACCTGATTTCGGTTCTGTCCGAGGGCCGCCCGACCATCTGGCGGCTCGGTCCAAACGGGCACCCCAGTGCTGATCTTCTTGGTGACTAGAGGTTGGGGCGGCCCCGGGGCAGGCTGAGGATGGCTGCCGCCTCGTCGGGAGTGGCCACTGGGCGGCCGCCGTCGGCGCACACCTTGACCGCCTCGGTCACCAGCTCCACGTTGGTCGGCTGCCGGTCGCCCCCGTAGAACTCGATGCCCACGTGCAGGTGGCCGCCGCGCTCGACCGCCAGCCCGGCCATCGGGCTGGCCCCCAGGTCGCCGCCCACCAGAGAAGCGGCCCACGGGAGGCCCGAGCGGCCCAGGATCTCGAGGTAGGCGGCCAGGGCGGCCTCGGTCGGCGGGAGCCCGAACGGAGCCCCCATGTAGCCGCTGCCCCCGGAGAAATACAGCTTCACCAGGCCTCCGGCCGGTAGCCGGCCGGCCTCCCACCAGGCCATCACCGTACGCAGGAACCCCGGCTCGTAGATGGCCATGCTCGGTCCGAGACCGAGCTGGGAGCACAGATCGAAGGCCCGGGCGATGGTGTCGAAGGAATTGTCGTAGACGATGCCCCCGGCCGGCACTCCGTCGGGACCGCGGCCCCCGAGGTTGACCGAACCCGGGTCGACGATGCCGATCCGGGCCAGCCCGCTGGCCGCCAGGGGGATGTGGTGCTCGTAGCTGCGGGGCGGGCCGACGTGGATGGTGGGGTAGATGAGGGCGTCGGGGCGGGCGGCCAGCACCGGGCGCCAGGCCTCCAGGTAGCGCGCCGCGGCCGCGGCCTCGTCGACGCCGGTCAGGTCGATGTGGTGGTGGATGATCGACGCCCCGGCCTCGATCGCCGCCAGGGCATCGGTGGCCACTTCCTCGGGCGTGATCGGTACGTGGGCGTTGCGGTCCCGGGAGGTCATCCCATTGATGGCGGCTTCTATGATGACCGGCTGGGGGGCACTCACCGGTGCGGATCATAACCGCCCCGGCCGAGCCAACCTCTATGTCTTTAGTAGTCTCGCCTGGTTGGGCTCTCGACGAGGGGAAGGTCGCATGGACGAGGGGAGCATGGGCGAGGCTGGCACGGGCAGCGGGTTGCTCATCCGGGGCGGTTCGGTGGTGGACGGGACGGGTTCCCGGGCGTACCCGGCGGATGTGCGGGTGCGGGCCGGCCGCATCGTCGAGGTGGCCCCCTCGCTGCGCCCCGACGGCGAGGAGGAGCTGGACGCGGGAGGGGCGGTGGTCACCCCCGGTTTCATCGACACCCACGCCCATGTCGATGCCCAGGTCTTCTGGGACCCGGCTCTCGATCCCGAGCCGCTGCACGGTGTCACCACCCTGCTCACCGGCAACTGCAGCCTCAGCCTGTACCCGGTCTCGGACAGCACCAGGGCGGAGATATCGGACCTGTTCGCCTACATCGAGGACGTGCCCCGCCACCTCTTCGACGACAGTGTGCCGTGGGAGTGGTCGGACTTCGCCGGCTACGCCGCCGCGGTCAACCGGACCGGCACCGGCGCCAACCTGGCCCCCCTCGTGGGTCACAGCATGATCCGCCTGTCGGTGATGGGACCCGACGCGTGGACCCGCACCGCCACCGAAGCGGAGACGGCGCAGATGGCGGCCGTCCTGGGCGAGGCCATGACGGGGGGGGCGTGGGGACTGTCGACCTCCCACCTCGACGTCGACTCGACCGGTCGACCGGTGCCGTCCCGCCAGGCCGGCGAAGCCGAGGTCGACGCCCTCCTCGACACCATCGGGGGCTTCGGGCGGGGCCTGGTCGAGATCGTGCCCGCCCTGCTCGACAACGAGGGCCAGTACGACAAGATGGAGCACCTGGCCCGGCGCTGCGCCCGGCGGGGGCTGCCACTGACCTGGACCGGCTTCGCGGTGTCGGAGCGGGACCCCCAGTTCGTCACCCGGTGGCTCGACCTGGCCCGCCGGCTCCAGGACGAGTCGGTGCCCTTCTACCCGCAGCTCTCCCCGCGAACCGTCGACTTCCGGCTCAACTGGGATTCGTCGATGATGTTCATGTCCCTCGCCCAGGGCTGGCACAAGGTGGTGGCGGCCCGGGGCCCGGAGGCCAAAGCGGCACTGCTCTCCGACCCCGCCTGGCGCGACACCGCCCGGGCCGAGTGGGACCGCGTGGAGCGGGCTCTCTTCCCGCATCGCCGCCCCGAGAAGGTGCGCTTCGTCGAGGTCTTCGGGGCGGACCAGGAGCCCTGGCGGGGCCGCACACTGGCCGAGCTGGTCGCCGAGAAGGGCGGCCACCCCTCGGACGTGCTGGCCGACTTCGTGCTGGCCAACCAGTGCCGCCCCGGGCTGGTGGCCCAGGGGGTGGCCAACGCCGACGTCGAAGCGGTGGCCCGGGTGCTCACCGACCCCACCGTCTTGATCAGCTCCTCCGACGCCGGCGCCCACATGCAGATGCTGTGCGCTTCCGGTGACAGCACCCTCCTGCTCACCCGCCACGTGCGGGAGCGGGGCGACCTGACCCTGGAGGAGGCGGTCCACGCTTTGACCGGCCGGCAGGCCGACGTGTTCGGATTCCGGGGCCGGGGTCGCATCGAGGCGGGAGCCGTGGCCGACCTGGCCGTCTTCGACCTCGACGAGCTGCACTACGACGAGGACGGCTTCGTCGACGACCTGCCGGGCGGCGGAGCCCGCCTGCGCCGGGCCGAGGGGGGCTACCGGGCCACCTTCGTCGCCGGCCGGGCCGTGCAGAGCGAGGGCAAGCTGACCGGGGCCCTGCCCGGGCGGGTCATCTCATCGGCGGAGGCCTGAGCATGACCGATATCAAGTCGGCCTGGCCCGACCACCCCGGCTACGAGATATACCCGGTGCCCGGCAAGGGGACGGCCCGGGTCCGCGTCGGTGATGTGGTGCTCGCCGAGAGCGATGCGGCCATACGCCTGATCGAGACCGACCACGTCGAGCGCCTGTACTTCCCCCGCGACGACGTCCGCCTCGGGGAGCTGGTGGTCAACGACCACCACACCGTGTGCCCGTTCAAGGGGCGGGCCTCCTACTGGTCCTACCCCGGCCCCGGGGGCCGCGGCGGGGTCGAGGACGTGTTCTGGACCTATCCGGAGCCGTTCCCCGAGGTGGCGCCCATCCTCGGGTATCTCGGTGTGTACCACGAGAAGGACGGCGTGGACGTGGAGATCGAGACGGCGTGGCCCGACGGGCGCACCTCGACCAACCGCTTCCCCGTCTGGGGCGACCAGGACGATCTGGTCCGGGTCCTCGACGCCCGCCCCGCGGGTGAAGGGCATTTCACCGCCCCCGGCTACCACCACCGCGAGCGCGACGTGGTGGAGGGTGGTCAGCTGCTGGGGGAGGTGATCGTGGCCGCTTCGCGTACCATCGCCGACCAGCGGGTCACCTTCGCCTCGATGACCTTCGCCAAGGCGGCCAGCTTCGCCCGGCCCCTCGACCTCGAGGTGGAGACCGTCCGGCGGGGCCGCACCTTCTCCACCCTCGGGGTGCGTGTCCACCAGGACGGGAAGCTGATCGCCCCGGCCCTGGTCCTGCTCGACAGCGGGGCGCCCGACAGCATCCGCCTGACCGAGGAGATGCCCAAGGTACCCGGGCCCGAGGACGCCGAACCCTACGAGATGGGGGTGGTCGGTCGGGACCTGCGCATAGTGGACGGGGCCTACCAGCCCGACCCGGACCGGACCGGGCCGCCGGTGATCAACGCGTGGGTCAGGTTCCGCGACGACCCCGCCGATGCCGGCCTGCGGTCGGCGCTGATCGCCCAGGCGACGACGCATTGGACCATCGCCGCAGCCATGCTGCCCCATCCGGGCTTCGGCGAGGCCATGGCCCATGTGAGCCTCTCGACCGGCCCCATGGCCATGTCCATCTCGTTCCACGACGAGGCGCCGGCCGACGAGTGGCTGCTCTACTCCACCTCGGCCATCTGGTCGGGACGGGGGCTGGCCCAGGGGGACGGCCGGGTGTTCACGAGGGACGGCACGCTGGTGGCCTCCTACCACCTGCAGGCCATGATCCGGGCCATGATCCCCGCCACCGAGGGCAAGGACGCCACCAGCGCCATGTAGATAGCGCTCGCCCGACACCCCAACCTCGTGCCGTCGGTGTCACACCTCCACTTTAGGGTGGTGATCGTATGTTTCCATGTGCGGAGGTGTCATCTCGATGACGGCGGAAGGCGGTAGGGCGAGCGGGTCGGTGGTGGGGCGCGGCGATTGGCTGATCCGCTCGCTGGAGGGTGCTGATGCGGCGCAGGCGGACTGGCTCCTGGCACTGGCCGAGTTCGACCGGCTCCACGGGTGGGCGCTCGACGGCCAATTGTCGTGTGTGAGTTGGTTGGCGTGGCGGGGCCGGATGGCCCGCTCCACCGCCTACGAGAAGGTACAAGTGGCTCGCCAGCTGGCCGAGCGTCGCTTGCTGGCCGATGCGCTACGTGAGGGTCGGGTCTCGTACTCGGTGGCCCGGGTCATGGCCCGCATGGCCGATCCCGATCCTGACGTGGACGCGGCGGTCATCGACGCGGCCGCGTCGTTGACGGTGAGGGATGTGGAGCGGCTGGTTGACGCCTACGGGCGTCACGCAGATCAACACCGCCGCGCTCGCGACATCGCCGCCCGCCGAGGGGTGCGGGTCCGGCCCAACTTCGACGGCACCACCACCATCGAGATCACCCTCGACGACCTCGAAGCGGCCGACTACCTGGCCGTCCTGGATGCCTTCGAGGACAGCGCGGTCCGCTCGGCGCCGGCCGACGGCGACGAAGACATGGCCGGGGTGTCCGGGGCCGGGGTGTCCGGGGCCGGGGTGTCCGGGGCCAGGGTGTCCGG
>JAKBAX010000474.1 GCA_021808785.1 Actinomycetes bacterium
TCGACCCCTACCTGAACGACACCACCCGCCACGCCGATGTGATCCTCCCGCCGGCCGACCACGCCCGGGTCGCGCACTACGACGTCTGGTTCAGCACCTGGGCGGTGCGCAACGTGGCCCGGGCGTCGCCGCCGGTTCTTCCCCTGGACGGTCAGGTACCCGACGAGGACATTCTCCTCGGTCTCCTGGCGGTGCTCGCCGGCGGCGACGCCGGCACCGCCGGCGAGGAGTCGGTCACCCGCGCCCTCCACCGGGCCGCGGCAGCCCTGGCCGCCGCCGACCCGACCCGCAGCGGCGACGCCCTCTCGGTGGGCGACGTGGAAGCCCTGCGCCGGTCCCTGACCGGCAGCACCGTTTGCGAGAAGCTGGTCGACATCGCCGTCCGCAGCGGCCCCTACGGCGACCTGTTCGGGCGCCGACCGGGCGGGCTGACCTGGGCGGCGATGATCTCGGCCCCGCACGGCCTCGACCTCGGCCCGCTCCAGCCCCGCCTGCCGGAGCTGCTTCTCACCCCCAACGGCAGGATCGACCTGTGCCCACCCATCCTGGCCGGCGAGGTCGACAAGCTCCGCGGCCATCTGGGCGAAGCGGCCGCAACGCTGGTCCTGGTCGGCCGGCGCACCCTCCGGTCGCACAACAGCTGGTTGCACAACCTGCCCACGCTGGTCCGGGGAGCCGGCCGCTGCACCCTTCAGATCCATCCAGACGACGCCGCTCGCCTGGGGGTCGCCGACAGCGCCGCGGTGCGGGTGACGTCAGCGGCCGGCCGCATCGAGAGCGTCACTGCCGAGGTCACCGACCGGATGCGACCCGGGGTGGTCAGCCTCCCCCATGGCTGGGGCAGCGCCGGGCCCGGCACCCCCGTCGCGGTGGCCGCGGGCGGGGTCAACGTCAACGTGCTCTACGGTAACCGTGACGTCGACGGGGTCACCGGCACAGCCGTGTTCAGCGGGATTACCGTCGAGGTGGCGCCGGCATAGGGCCCGGCTGCGACCCAGGACGGGGGCTCACTCCTTCTGCGACAGCACCTCCGGCCGGTTCATGAGGCTCCCCGGTGCCTGGTCCCCGGGGACCAGGTCCACGAAGTGGATGACGCCCGAGTAGGCGAACACCCCACGGCCGGCGTAGTCCGCGGAGACCTTCGGGCCGCGGTCGGCCCCCACGTCCAGGCCCCACCCGGTGCGACCGAGAGTCGGGGTGGTGTCGATCTCGCACCACTCCCGCCCGTCGACGCTCAGCCGGGCCGAACCCTGGCCACCCCCGCGGGCCGCGTGCACCATCAATACCCGGATCGTGTCAGCAGGATTAACAACACAATCGGCGGTCAGCGGCCGATCCATCCACCTGCTGCTCACGAACCTCAGCTGACCGTCCATCACATACAGCGCGTACCCTCCGGACGAGTCACCTAGAGCGAAGACCACCCCCTCGTCGCGCTCGCCGTAGGCGAACTCAACCGAGAGCTCGAAACCGCGGTCGGCCGTCAGGGGGGTGACCACCGACAGCGGGACCGTCCCGGTACCGGGGTAGAACCGGCGGGGCTGCGACACGAGCGGCTCGAGCCGCGGGGTGACGGTGAGGTTGCGCCGGGGGCTGCGATTATCGAGGGGGTACACCCAGTTGGCGGTGGCTTCGGCCTCGAAGGCGGCGGCCATCCGGGCGACGATGTCGGGATGTTCGACGGCCACGTCCTCGGTCTCGCACGGGTCGGACGCCAAGTCGAACAACATCCAGTTATCCAGGTCGATAGGCTCGTCAGGCGGCTGCAACGAGACGATCTTCCAGTCGCCGTCCACCATGGCCCGGTTGCCCTGCAGCTCGTAGTGCTGGCGGGTCCGCTCGGTCCGGCCGGATGGGTCGCTGAACAGCGCGGAGGCGTCGAAGCCGTCCATCGGGGCCAGCGGCCGACCCCGGAACTCGGTCGGGTTGGCGATCCCGGCCAGCGACATGATGGTCGGTGCCAGGTCGGTCACGTGCACCCAGTCCGGCCGGATCACTCCCGGCTGGTACTGGCCGGCCGGCCAGTGGGCCACCAGCGGCACCCGAATGCCGCCGTTCATCGGCGTCCGTTTGAACATCCGGAACGGGGTGTTGCTGGCCTCGGCCCATCCGGTCGGGTAGGCCGGGACCGAGTAGCGGTCACCGAGGCGGTCCGATTCGAGCAGCTCGAGGGCCCTGGCGTTGGCGTCGTCGGTGCCTCCGTAGCGACTGTGGAAGCGGTTCGGGCTACCGTGGGGACCGCCGACGGCGTTGGCGCCGTTGTCCGAGGTGATCAGAATCAACGTGTTGTCCAGGCGACCGGCCGAGCGAAGAAAGCCGACCAGCCGGCCGAGGGCCTGGTCGAACGCCTCGATCACCGCCGCGTAGAGCTCCATGTAGCGGGCGCACAGGCGCCGCTCCGACCCGCTCAGAGTGGACCACTCCGGCACCCTCGGGGTGTGGGGAGGGATGCGGTGACGGGAGTCCAACAGCCCCATGGCCTGCTGGCTCTCCAACCGGCGGCGGCGGAGCGCGTCCCAGCCGTCGTCGTAGCGGCCGGCGGTGCGCTCCCGGTCAACCCGTTTGGCGTGCAGCGGCACGTGCGGAGCGTTCTCCGCCAGGTAGAGGAAGAACGGTCGGTCCGGCTCGGAGGCCAGGTGCTCCTTCAGGTAGACGATGGCCCGGTCGGTCCAGTCGTCGGTGCTGTAGTAGTCGTCGGGGTAGTCGTCGACGGCCACGAAGGTGTCGCCCTCGATCAGGTGCTCCGGCTCGAAGTAGCTGGTCTCGGCACCGAGAAAGCCGTAGAAGCGGTCGAAGCCCCGGTGGTTGGGCCAGCTGGAGCGGTCGGCGGCCACCCCCACCTTGTGGGTGGGGGTGTTGTGCCACTTGCCGATGGCCATGGTGGCGTAGCCGTTGGCCTTCAGGATCTCCGCCAGCGTCGGGACCTGCCGGGAGATCTCGCCGGCCTGGTAGCCGGGGTAGCCGGGGTTGTTCGACGCCAGCCAGCCGCTGCCCACCGCGTGCGGGTTGCGGCCGGTGAGCAGCGCGGCCCGGGCCGGGGTGCACATCGGGACGGTGGTGTAGCCGGTGAAGCGGATGCCCTCCGCGGCCAGCCGGTCGACGGTCGGGGTGGACATCTCGCCGCCGAAGCAGCCGAAGTCGGAGAAGCCCATGTCGTCGAGCAGG
>JAKBAX010000067.1 GCA_021808785.1 Actinomycetes bacterium
CCTCGAGGCCCAGCGCCGGATCGGTAGCACGCCGAACGAGGAGTCCTCGGCGGCCCTGCTGCACCGCCTCCGGGAGCGGGCACCGGGGGCCACACCGGCCGAGGTCGTCGCCGCCGCCTACGAGGACCTGTCCCGGGCCCCCTGCCGGCTGCTGGTGGCCACCCTCGACGACGCCCTGCAGGTCGAGGAGCGACCCAACATGCCAGGTACGACCGACGCCTGGCCCAACTGGTCCATCGCCCTGCCGGTCCCACTGGAGGAGCTGGAAAAAGCGCCGTTGGCGAGCCGGCTGGCCAACCTCTTGCGTCGTGGCCGGGGCGGGTAATTTCTGGCGCCGTGGACCTGCCCGTCGTACCGCCCATCTCGCCCTTGCTGGCCAAGGCGGCCAAGGAGATCCCCGTAGGTGATTTCCTCGACGAACCGAAATTTTTGACCGAGAGGCCGCGGCAGGCGCCGACGGCGAGCTGATCCCCCTCCCCGCCGTGACCGCTCCGGAGAAGCTGTACGTGGCCATGGACGGCACCGCAGTTCCCATGGTCCCTGCCGAGCTGACCGGCCGCAAAGGTAACGCAGAAGACGGAAAGGCCCGCACCCGGGAGGTCAAGCTGGCAGTGTGCTTCACCCAGACCGAACTCGACGACGACGGCTATGCGGTGCGCGACCCGGGCTCGTCGAGCTACCTGGCATCACCCGGGGGGATCGACTTCACCGACGACCCGCTGCTCCACATCCCTTCAGGGACCAAGAGGTCGGCCACGAGCCGAGGCCGTCTCGGACGCGTCTCGGACAAGCAGACCTCCCTCTGCTAGCATTGCTAGCAGAGGGAGGTGGACGTGATGGCCGCGGTGAGCATCCGGAACTTGGACGAGGGCGTCAGGGAGCGTCTGCGCATTCGTGCTGCCGCCCACGGTCGATCGATGGAGGCAGAGATCCGCGAGATCCTCGTGGAGGCAGTCAGCGAGCCGGACGAGTCGAACGGCCTGTTCGTCACCCTCCTGGACCGCTTCGGTAGCGTCGGCGGCGTCGAGCTCGACCTGCCGGCGCGCACCACGCCGGTTCGATCGCCAGATCTGTCTGCATGATCGTCATCGACACCAACGTCGTCTCCGAGCTGATGAAGCCGTCGCCGTCTGCCGCGGTGACCGACTGGGTGATGGCACGGTCCGCCCGGGAGCTGTTCACCACGTCGATCACGCTCGCCGAGATCCTCTACGGCATCGAACGGCTTCCGAGCGGGAGACGCAAGGAACTCCTGCGCAGCACGGCACAAGACGTGTTCGCCGCGTTCGGCGAGCAGGTGCTCCCCTTCGACCGAAGAGCCGCCGTGCACTACTCGTCGGTCGTCGACACCCGGGATCGTCTGGGCCTTCCCATCGGTGGTTTCGACGCACAGATCGCTTCCATCTGTCGAACCCACGATGCGGGGTTGGCGACGCGCAACGGGAAGGACTTCGAGCACACCGGGATCGACGTTGTCGATCCGTGGCAACCATGACCTTCGGGCGGTCGGCGATCCGAGCGCGGCCTTCAGGAGTGTGTCGTCTGATACTCGACGGGCCCCTCGGTGTCGTCACACGTCACCTGATCCGCGGCCGATGGCGGTTATCCACCCTGAGAATCGTTCATGCCTAACCGAATCAAGCTCAGTCAGTACCAATCGTTCTTGAAGCACGTGCAGACTCGACACCAGTCCGTGTAAGACCACTGCTTTCAAAACTCGATATCCTTTGGCCGCCCGGCCGCCATCTTGGAAATCACTAGCGTGTGGGTAATGGACTTGCCCGTCATGCCGCCGATCAAGCCCATGTTGTGTAAGACCGGCACCTGGGAGCAGGTGAGAGTCCTGCTAGAGAGCGGAAACGGTCAAATAGAACCGAAGTGGGACGGTTTTCGCTGCATCGTGTTCCGCGACGGGGAACGGGTCGAGCTGGGCAGCCGCAACGGCAAGCCGCTCACCCGGTACTTCCCCGACGTGGTGGCCGCGGTGCAGGCCGAGATGCCCGAGCGTTGTGTGGTGGACGGCGAGGTGGTGGTGGCCGGTCCGCTCGGGCTGGACTTCGATCTTCTGTCCCAGCGTATCCACCCGGCCGCGTCGCGGGTCGAGATGCTGGCGCGCCAGACCCCGGCCCGCTTCGTCGCTTTCGATCTGCTGGCTCTGGGCGACAGGGACCTGCGCGACACCCCTTTCTCCGCCCGCCGGCAAGGGCTCGAAGACGCTCTGAGCCCGGCCCGGCCCCCAATCCACCTGACCCCGATCACCGCGGAGGTGGCGACCGCCCTCGACTGGTTCGACCGCTTCGAGGGAGCCGGCCTCGACGGGGTGGTGGCGAAGGGGCGGGAGCTGCGCTACCAGCCCGATCAGCGGGCCATGATCAAGGTCAAGCACGAGCGGACCGGTGACTTCGTGGTGGGCGGGTTCCGCTGGTACAGCGCCGACCGGTCGGTCGTCGGATCGCTGATGCTGGGGCTCTACGACGGGGACCAGCTCCACCATGTCGGCGTCATCGGGTCGTTCCCCGCCGATCGGCGGCGGGCTCTGGTGGAGGAGCTGGCGCCCTACCGGGAGCCGGGCCGCCACCCTTGGGGCGAGTGGGCCGATTTCATGGTGGCCGACGGGGGGAAGGCTCCAGGTGTGGGTAGCCGCTGGAACGCCAAGAAGGACCTGAGCTTCGAGTTGCTGCGCCCGGAGCTGGTCGTGGAGGCCGCCTTCGAGCACCTGCAGGGGCGTCGGCTGCGCCACACCGCCCGGTTCCGGAGGTGGCGGCCCGACCGGGACGCCGCGAGCTGCACCTACGACCAGCTCGACGTAGCCGTGCCCACCCTGCTGTCGGACGTCTTCGGCGCCTAGGGTTACCCGATCTATGACCACCGCCGGGACCAGCAGCGGTCGCACCCAGAGTGCCCTGCTGATCCCGGTCCCGCAGGCCGACTCGGTCGTGGGCCGGTGGCGCCTGGAGCACGATCCGGTGGCGGCGGCCGGGGTGCCGGCCCATGTGACACTCGTGGTGCCATGGCTGCCGCCCTCGGAGATCTCCGACGACGACCTGGCCGAGTTGGAGGCCGAGCTGGCCGACGCGGCCGCCTTCGACTTCTCCTTGACCCGCGTCGACTGGTTCGGTCGCCGGGTCCTGTGGGTGGCGCCGGAGCCGGTCGAGCCGTTCCTGAAGCTCACCCACCGGCTGGCCGAGCGGTTCAGCACCCCGCCGTGGGAGGACGAGTTCGACGAGGTCGTCCCGCACCTCACCGTGGCTCACGCCAGCGACGGCGTGGAGCTGGTGCCCATCGCCGCCGATGTGGAGGCCCGCCTGCCGGTCCGCTGCCGGGCCGCCGAGGTGTGGGTAATGATTGGTGGCGGAGGTCGATGGGAGCGGCGCCACCGAGTCGGGCTACGCGCCTAGCGGCCGGCTCAGCCGGCGTGCTCCTGGAGCATCTTGAAGAGGAAGCCGTTCTCGTCGTTGGCACTGCCCGGCACCAGGTAGCCGGTCTCGTCGCGGATCTGATCGAGGTGGTCGCGCACGTCCTCGACGGTCAGATGAGGGTTGAAGTAGCCCTTGGTCATACCGACGAAGAAGCGGCCCACCCGGCCGGCGGCCACGGTGAAGACCTCGCCCGTCACGGAGCAGTCCTCCGACGCCAGCCAGGCCACCACCGGCGAGACCAGCTCGGGATCGAGCGAGTCGGCCAGCGAGCCCATGATGTCCTCGGTCATGCGGGTGCGGGCGATGGGGGCGATGGCGTTCACCTTGATGTTGTACTTGGCCCCCTCGAGGGCCAGCACCCGGGTCAGGCCGACCAGGCCCATCTTGGCCGCGCCGTAGTTGCTCTGACCGAAGTTGCCGAGGACGCCGGACTGCGAGGCGGTGTTTATGACCCGCCCGTAGCCCTGCTCACGCATCTTCACCCAGGCCGGCTGGGTCACGTGGAAGGCCCCCTTCAGGTGGACGTCAAGGACCGGGTTGAGCAGATCGGGGGTCAGGTTGTGGAACGTCTTGTCCCGCAGGATGCCGGCGTTGTTGACCACGATGTCGATCCGGCCGAACTGCTCGATGGCGGTCCCGACGATGGCCTGGCCGCCCTCGGGGGTCGCCACGCTGTTGCCGTCGGCAACGGCCTCGCCTCCAGCCGCCCGAATCTCCTCGACGACGTGGTCGGCCGGTCCCTTGTCGGCCCCCTCCCCGCTGACCGAGCCTCCGAGGTCGTTGACGACCACCCGGGCGCCCCTGGAGGCCAGCAGTAGTGCGTGCTGACGGCCCAACCCGCCACCGGCCCCGGTGACGATCGCAACCTGGCCGTCGTATCCGATATCACTCATGGCTTTCGACCGTACCTGCGTCCCGGTCCCCGGAGCCAGCTGGGAAGGCCCGGTGGGCGTAGGCGCCGGGCCGGCTGAAGAGCCGGCGGCGCCAGCGGTGCGGGGTGGCCACCACCGCTCTCGGGTAGTCCTCGAACATCCACCGGGCGAAGTTGCGCCGGCTCCAGGCGCTCTTGTCGACGATGGACAGGGCCAGCTGCGACCCGCCCCGGCGGGCCAGGACCGCTGACAGTCCCTGGGACAAACGGTCGTCGAGTCCGAGCCCCCACGCCACCACCCGCTCGTAGCGGACGGCGGCCTGCCCGGGGCGGCCCGGCCCGGCCTGGGCCACGGCCCGGGCGGCCGCCTCTCCCGTTTCCAGAGCCTGGGCGATGCCCTCACCGGTCATGGGGTCACAGGCCCCGGCGGCGTCGCCGGCGAATAGGACCCGGCCACCCAGCCCGGCCAGCGGGGTGCGGCCGATACGAGCCGGGATGGGCCACGCCCGCCACGGCCCTGCTTCGCTCGCCCCCGGGCCCAGCACCCGGGCGATGTGGGGGCGCTCATGCCAGTCGACGCGCTGTCCCTTGAGCATCGGGTTCGACCCCTTGAGCACCCCGTAACCCACGTTCACCCCGCCGTCGGGTAGCGGGAACGACCAGGCGTAACCCGGCACCATGTCCGGTTCGAACCATACCCACAGCTTGCGGGCGTCGGGGCCGGTACCGGTCAGGTACTGGCGGCCGGCCTGCCACTCGCCCAGATAGCCGGGCGGGGTCAGGCCGAGGAGGCGCCGCACCGGGGACCACATGCCGTCGGCGGCCACGACGAAAGGGGCGGCCAGGCGGGTGCCGTCATCCAGCCCGACGCTCACCCCTCCCGGGCGGCCCGTCACCTGGGTCACGGCGCGCCCCTCTCTCACCGCCACACCGCTCTCCCGGACCCGCTCGAGCAGCGCCGCGTCGAGGTCGAAGCGGCGGGCCGATACCGCGAACAGCCCGCCGCCGGTCGACCGCAGGGGCAGCTCGACCGCCCGGCCGGCGGTGTCCACGACCACCACCTCGTCCACCGGCTGCCACGACGCCACCCGGCCGGGGTCCAGGCCGAGGTGCTCCACCCGGCGCAGGGCGGAGGCGGTGAGGCCGTCGCCGCAGCACTTGTCGCGCGGGAAGGTGGCCCGGTCCACGACGGTCACCGTCCGGCCCAGCCGGGCCAGCGTGATGGCCGCGGCGGCCCCGGCCGGACCGGCGCCGACCACGATCACATCCACATCGTTGGCCGGCCCGTCGTGCACCGGCCCATGCTGGCATCGCCGCCCGGTCGGCAGCCAGGCGGCATCCGAGGCCCTAACCTGGTCGCGGTGCCGGCCGAGGGATTGAGCCCGCTGCAGCGCTACACCCTCGACGTGGATGGCTACCTGCTGTTGGAGCGGGCTCTCGACCGCCGGTCCGTGCAGCGCCTGCGCCGGGCCATCGGGGACCAGGGCCTGCCCCGCCCGGACGCTTCGCTGGAGCGGCAGCGGTTCGGCCAGGGGGGCCGGATGTTCACCTGGGACCCGGCCTTCGGCGACCTGGTCGACCACCCGTGGGTGCTGGCCGTGCTGGCGGAGGTGATCGGTCCCCACGTCAGGCTGGACCACGCCTACGGCATCATCATGGCACCGGGTACCGCCGGGCTCGGCCTGCACGGCCCGGCCGAGCCGTTCGACCCGGGGCAGTACTGGCTCAGCCGGCAGGGCGAGCTGCGCAGCGGCCTGCTCGCATTCGCCTGGTCGCTGACCGACGGCCGGCCCGGCCAGGGTGGCTTCGGCTGCATCCCGGGTAGCCACAAGGCCTGTCTCGCCCGGCCCCCGGGCGCCGAGTCGCTCGTCGTCGAGGTGCCCCAGCCGGCTGGATCGCTGCTCGTCTTCACCGAGGCGCTGGCCCACTGCACCCTTCCCTGGCGTGGGGCCGAGGACCGCCTCGTGATCATGCTCGAGTACTCGCCCGGTAGCTCGGCCTGGGACCCCGCTCCGGCCGCCCCGGCGGACGTGGTGGCTTCCATGGCGGAGCGGAGGCGCCGGTTCTTCCAGCCGCCGTCGGTCGGCGGGCACCAGCCGGTGTTCTGACACCGTAGCCATGGCACTGGTCCGCGCCGTCCACACGGCGGAAAAGGATCTCCTGCCGGCCCTGCGGGACCTCCGACGCCGTCATGGTCGGGCCATCACCTCCGTGTTCATGGTCGCGCCATCACCTCCATGTTCATGGTCGGGCCATCACCTCCATGTTGACGACCACGAAGAGGGCACCGGCCTGTGTCGCCCACTCCCGCCATCCCTCGGCGATGGTCTGCAACTCGGCCCGGGTGGCGAGGCCGTAATCGATGGCCTGGTCGCCGAAGGTGGAGGAGGTGGTGCGGTCGGCCCACAGGCCGGCCCACCAGGCCGCCGTCCGCCCCTCGGCATAGGTCCAGTTGGAGCTGCTCACCTCGATGTCGGAGAAGCCGGCCGCGTCCACCCACGACGGCAGGCGGCGCCCGGCGTCGGCGTCGCCGCCGTTGCGGTCGCAGACCTCGGTGTACAGGTCGCGCCAGCGGTCCAGGCGATCATCCGCCGGGTGCCACACGAAGGCCCCGTAGTCGGCGTCGCGTACGGCCAGGCGGCCGCCGGGGCGCAGCACCCGGCGCATCTCCTCGAGGGCGGCCACCGGCTCGGCCAGGTGCTGTAGCAACTGGTGCGCGTGGACCACGTCGAACGACTCCGGGTCGAAGTCCAGCCCGTAGACGTCACCGGTCAGGAACTCGGCGTCGCGGCCGACCGCCGATCGGGCCTGGTCGACCACCTCGGGGGCCCGGTCGATGCCGACCGTGCGGCCCGGCGCGACCCGGCCGGCCAGCTCGGCGGTGATGGTCCCCGGCCCGCACCCGATGTCCAGCAGGTCCAGCCCGGGGCGGAGGTGGGGGAGCAGGTAGGAGGCTGAGTTGGCGGCGGTGCGCCAGCGGTGACTACGCAGTACCGGCTCGCCATGGCCGTGCGTGTAGGTCTCTTCCATCGGGTCCAGGCTGCCCGGCGCGCCGGTCCGCCCGCCACCGGACCGCCGCCGGGTCCGTATCGTTGGGGGCGATGCGCACTCCCGTCTGCGACCTGCTCGACATCGAGTTCCCTATCTTCGCGTTCAGCCACTGTCGTGACGTGGTCGCCGCGGTGACCCGGGCCGGCGGCCTCGGGGTCCTCGGGGCGGTGGCGTACAGCCCGGAGGGTCTCGACGTGGCGCTCGGGTGGTTGGACGACCACGTGGGGGACCGGCCCTACGGCGTCGACGTCATCGTCCCGGCCCGTTACGTCGGTGACGACACCGGCGGTCTTCGCTCCAGCCAGGTGGAGTCGCTGCTGCCCGCCGAACACCGGGCCTTCGTGGAGGACATCCTGCACCGCTACGGCGTGGATCCCCTGCCCGAGGAGCGTGACGGGCCCGGCGCGGTGGACCGGCCCATGCCCTTCTCGCGCCAAAGCGCCCACGACCTGCTCGAGGTCGTGTGGGCCCATCCCAAGGTCAAGCTGATCGCCAACGCCCTCGGTCCGGCGCCCGACTACCTGGTCGAGGAGGCTCACCGGCGGGGCCTGTTGGTGGCCGGCCTGGTCGGAAAGCCGGAGCACGCCCGTCGCCAACGCGACGCCGGGGTCGACCTGGTGATCGCCCAGGGTTCCGAGGCGGGCGGCCACACCGGCGAGATCGGCACCATGGTGCTGGTCCCCCAGATCGTCGACGCGGTGGATCCCCTGCCGGTGCTGGCCGCGGGCGGTATCGCCGACGGCCGCCAGGTGGCCGCGGCCCTGGCGCTCGGGGCGTCGGGGGTGTGGTGCGGCTCGGTCTGGCTGACGACAGACGAGGCGGAGACCCACCCGGTGGTGAAGGAGAAATTCCTGGCTGCCACCTCCGCGGATACGGTGCGCTCCCGGTCCAAGACCGGTAAGCCGGCCCGCCAGCTCCGCTCCGCCTGGACCGACGAGTGGGACCGGCCGGACACCCCCGATCCGCTCGGGATGCCGTTGCAGTCGGCCCTGGTCGCAGCGGCCGAAGGGCGCATCGCCCGCAGTGCCGCCTCTAGCGAAGGCGCCCGGCAGCTGATCAACTACTTCGTGGGGCAGGCGGTCGGCCAGATGAACGCCTCCAAGCCGGCTGCCCAGGTGGTCATGGAGATGGTCGAGGGCTATATCGCGGCGGCCTCCAAGCTGGCCGACAGCCTCAGCGGGTGACCGTTACCGGGCGGGAGGGGCCGTCGTGGCGGTGCCGGGTAGCCACTAGTTTTGGGCGATGTCCCTGACCGACCAGCACCCCGGACGCGAGAGGTACCTGCGCCAGGTGGAGGTGGTCCGGGACCAGTACCGGTCCATCCCGGCCGGGCAGCCGGTCCGGTTGGCCAAGAAGACGTCCAATCTGTTCCGCCCGAGGGCCGGGACCACCGCACCCGGCCTCGACGTGGCTGCCTTCGACGGCGTGATCGAGATCGACGCCCGCAACCGGTGGGCCGACGTGGGCGGCATGACGACCTACGAGCACCTGGTCGATGCCCTGCTGCCATTCGGGCTCATGCCCCTCGTCGTCCCGGAGCTCAAGACCATCACCCTGGGCGGGGCGGTCACGGGGCTCGGCATCGAGAGCTCCTCGTTCCGCAACGGCATGCCCCACGAGTCGGTCACGGAGATGGACATCCTGACCGGGGCGGGCGAGGTGCTCCTCGTGGACGGGACCGGCGAGCACCGGGACCTGTTCCGTGGCTTCCCCAACTCCTACGGCTCCCTCGGCTACGCCCTCCGGCTGCGCATCGAACTGGAGGATGTCCGCCCTTATGTCCACCTCCGGCACCTGCGCTTCGGGTCCACCGCCGACCTGTTGGCGGTCATGGCCGAGGTCTGCGCGGCCCACTCGCACGACGGCGAGCGGGTCGATTTCGTGGACGGCACCGTGTTCTCGCGCTCGGAGTGCTACCTGACCCTCGGAGGTTGGTCGGATTCGGCGCCCACCACGAGTGACTACACCTGGCACGACATCTATTACCGGTCGATCCAGCGGCGAGACGAGGACTGGCTCACCGTCCGCGACTACCTGTGGCGCTGGGACACCGACTGGTTCTGGTGCTCGCGGGCCTTCTACGCCCAGGAGCCGCTGGTCCGCCGCCTGGCCGGCCCGCGGCTGTTGCGCAGCGACACCTACTGGAAGATCATGGCCTTCGAGGAGCGCCACCACTGGAAGGGCCGCCTCGACGCCCGCCGCGGCCAGCCGGCCCGGGAGAATGTCATCCAGGATGTCGAGCTGCCGCTACAGCGGGTCGAGGAATTCCTCGACGGCTTCCAGCGGGAGGTCCCGATCACGCCGTTCTGGCTGTGCCCGCTACGCCAGCGCCGGACGACCGACACCTGGGAGCTTTACCGTCTCGACGCCCGACAGCTCTATGTCAACGTCGGCTTCTGGGCCAGCGTGGCCCTCGCTCCGGGGATGGACCCGACCCACCACAACCGCTGGGTCGAGGAGGAGGTGGACCGCCTGGGGGGGCGCAAGTCCCTCTACTCGACCGCCTTCTATGAAGAAGAGCGATTCTGGGAATTGTACAACGGTCCCTTCTACCACCGCCTGAAGAGCCGCTACGACCCGGACGGGCGGCTCCACGACCTGTACGCCAAGTGCGTCGCGGCCCGCTGAGAGGAGTCACACCAAGCATGGTCAACCGCCAGAAGATCGCACCCGTTCTCTCCGACGTCATCGCCCCCGGGCTCCCCCTCGCCATCGAGGCCCACGACGGGAGCCGGGCCGGCCCCGCCGACGCCGTCTGCACGCTGCGCATAAACGATCCTCGTGCGCTCAACTACGTCGCCACCGCACCGAGCGATCTGGGCCTGGCCCGGGCGTACGTGGCCGGCTACCTGGACCTCGACGGTGACATGTTCACCGCCCTCATGATGCTGGCCGGCGACCACATCGGGTCGCTCAGCTGGGCCGACCGACTGCAGGTCCTGCGCGGCCTGGGGCCGCAGATCCTGCGGCCCATCGCCCCTCCCCCCGAGGAGACCCGGCCCGGGCTGTGGTGGGGGCTGCGCCACTCCCTGCAACGCGATTCCAAGGCCATCGGCCATCACTACGACGTCTCCAACCGCTTCTACGAGTGGCTGCTCGGACCGACCATGGCCTACACGTGCGCCGTGTATCCCTACGAGGGCGCGACGCTCGAAGAGGCCCAGGAGGAGAAGGTCGATCTGGTCTGCCGCAAGCTGGACCTGCGGCCCGGTCAGCGCCTACTCGACGTCGGCTGCGGGTGGGGGACCATGGTCGTGCACGCGGCGGCCAACTACGGGGTCAAGGTGCTCGGGGTCACGCTGTCGCGCCAGCAGGCCGAATGGGGCCAGAAGCGCATCGCCGAGATGGGCCTGTCGGATGTGGCCGAGATCCGCCACGAGGACTACCGCAACGTCACCGAGTCGGGTTTCGACGCGATCAGCAGCATCGGCCTCACCGAGCACATAGGGGCCCGCAACCTGGCGCCCTACGTGGCCTTCCTGGCCGGGAAGGTGCGCGCCCAGGGCCGGTTCCTCAACCACTGCATCACCCGACCGATCACGTCGGCCCCGGCCCGCACCGGAGGCTTCATCAACCGCTACGTCTTCCCCGACGGGGAGTTGGAGGCGGTCGGCTCGATCATCTCGGCCATCCAGGACCACGGCTTCGAGGTCCGCCACGAGGAGAACTTGCGCGAACACTACGCCCGCACGTGGGCGCCCGGGGGGGCCAACCTGGATGCCCACTGGGACGAGGCGGTGGCCGAGGTGGGCCAGTCCACGGCACGGGTGTGGCGCCTGTACCTGGCCGCCAGCCGCCTGGGCTTCACCCAGCGGCGTATCGAGCTGCACCAGGTGCTGGCCGTAAGGACCGACGAACGGGGGAGCTCGGGGATGCCCGTGGAGCGCCTGGAGTGGGGCCGGCGCCGGTCAGGGTCGCCGATGCAGGAACCTCGGGTTCGGTCCTAGCCGGTCGCCTCGGCGGCCAGCCGGCGCCGGGCGATGACGGCCCGGTCGGGCCAGCGCACGTCGCTCACCCACCGCAGCTTCTCCATCACCTTGATCAGCATGGCGCTGGTATCGATCTCGAGGGTCCGGACGCCGTGGCGGGCCGAGGTGGGCTCGGCGTGGTGGAAGTTGTGCCATGACTCCCCGAACGACGGGAGGGCCAGCCACCAGACGTTCCGGCTGCGGTCCCGGGTCCGAAACGGTTGCCGTCCGGTGATGTGGCACACCGAGTTGATGGCGAAGGTCACGTGGTGCAGGACGCAGACCCGCACCAGGCTGGCCCAGAAGAAGGCGGTGACCGCCGCCTGCCACGACCAGCCCCACAGCCCTCCGACGAGGGGCGGCAGTAGCAGTGAGACGGCGACCCACAGGCCGAACGTACGCGACAGGAAGTTGATATCGGGGTCGGCGACCAGCTCGGGGGCGTACTTGATCTCGTCGGTCCGGTCCCAGTCGAACAGCCACCCCACGTGGGAGTAGATGAAGCCCTTGGTCAGGGCTTTCACCCCGGTGCCGTACCGCCACGGGGAATGCGGATCGCCGTCCTTGTCGGAGAAACGGTGATGGCGGCGGTGGTCGGCCACCCACTGGATGGCCGAGGCCTGCAGCGCCAGGCTGCCGGCGATGGTCAGCGCGACCCGGATCGGGCGACGGGCGGCGAAGCTGCGGTGGGTCAGGTAGCGGTGGAAGCCGACGGTCACCCCGAGCCCGGAAATGGCATACATCACCAGGGCGATGGTGATGTCACGGGCGCTCAGCCCCCAGCCCCACGCCACCGGCGCCGCCGCCACCACGGCGGCGAAGGGCACGGCCAGGAAGACGGTCAGCAGCACCTGCTCGGTCCAAGTCTTGCGGTCGACCAGCCCGGCCGCTTCGTCGAGGGGCTGCGGTGTGTCCAGAACAGGCTCAACAGTGGTCATTTGCCTCGTCTCTCGGGCCATGGGCACGCCTCGATCAGCACCGGGCGTACGGGGGGTCTGGGGATTCTGACAGGTATGACCTGCCACAGCCACGAGAGGTAACGCGGCTAGCTTCTGGGCCCCGTGGGACCGCTCGCGAGGCTCCTGGCCGGCCTGTGCGGGGCCCTGCTCGCGGCCGGCGCGGTGGGTATCGCCGTACACCCGACCGGCCGCCAGGTCACCCTTCCAGCCGGTTCGACCCCTCACCATCGGGCGCCGGCCGCGCCGGTCAACCCGGGGCCGGTCAACCCGGGGCCGGTCAACCCGGGGCCGGTCAACCCGGGGCCGGTCACGACCGGCCTTCCCGCCGGTGCGCCCGGGCCGTCGGCCGCCGCCCTGCGGGCCGGGCTGATCACCCCGACGGACATGGGCAGCTACTACCGCATCGACGCCGCCGCGGCCTCGGTACTGCTCGACTCGGCGCCCTGCCTGGCGGTGCTGCAGGCGAGCCCGGCCCAGAGCGGCCGGGCCCTTACCGCCCTGCTCGGCCCGGGCCGTCGGTCGGTGCCGACCATCGTGGAGGAGGTGGCGTCCTACCCGGGGGCCGCCGCTCGCGCCGTGTTCGAGTCGGTGGTGTCCGCCCTCGACGCCTGCTCCTCTCTGTCGTTCGACTTCGGGGGCCAGGTGGTGACCGCTTCGGTGGCACGGTCGAGCATCCGCCCTCCGCGGCCGTCATGGGCAGCTTTGCATCCACCCTCGGTCTGGCCATCGGCAAGCTGGCCTGAGAGGCGGCCGTGAAACGGAAGCTCGGGGCGGAGGAGAGGGCGGGCCAGCGGCCGTCCCCGCCAGGCCGTAGGGTCGGGCTCGCCATGAGCCCTCGTACAAGCCATTCGGCGGCGGCCGCGGTACTGGCCGAGCGGGATCCGGTGATGGGCGGCCTGGTCGCGGCCGCCGGGCCCATGCGGCTACGCAAGCCCATGGACACCCATTTCGCCGCCCTCGCCCGCTCCATCGTGTACCAGCAGCTGGCCGGCAAGGCGGCGGCGGCCATCCACGGTCGCCTGGTCGCCGCCCTCGGTGACCGGGTGGAGCCGGGGATCGTGTTGTCCCTCTCCGACGAGGAGATGAGAGCGGCCGGCCTGTCGGCCAACAAGACGGCCTCGCTTCGCGACCTGGCCACCAAGGTGCTCGACGGCACCGTCGTGCTCGATCCCAGGGGTCTGGCCCGGGAGAGCGACGAGGAGGTCATCGCCCGCCTGTCCACGGTGCGCGGCATCGGCGAGTGGACGGCGCAGATGTTCCTCCTCTTCCAGCTGCGCCGCCTGGACGTGTGGCCGACCGGTGACCTGGGCGTCCGCAAGGGCTACGGCCTGGCGTGGCGGGTGCCGATGCCGACCCCCCGCCAGCTGGCCGAGCTGGGCGACCCCCTGCGCCCGTACCGCTCGGTGGCCGCCTGGTACTGCTGGCGGGCGTGCGAGATATATGCGGGGGCCGCCGACAGTGCGGTGACCCGGTGAGCCCGCCGCCGAGCCGGCGGCTGCTGGTCGTACACCACACGGTGTCTCCCGCCACCTCGGCGCTCCTGTCGGCGGCCCTGGAGGGGGCCCGCGATCGGGCCATCTCCGGCGTCGAGGTGGTCACCCGCCCGGCCCTGACCGCGGGCGCGGTCGACGCCCTCGAAGCGGACGGTTACCTGATCGCCGGTCCGGTCAACCTGGGCTACCTGGCCGGGGCGGTCAAGCACTTCTTCGACAACATCTACTACCCCTGCCTCGACACGACCCGGGGCCGCCCCTACGGCGCGTTCCTGCACGCCAACTCGGACGCCACCGGAGCCCTGCGGGCACTCGAGTCCATCACCACCGGTCTCGGCTGGCGGGCGGCGCAGAAGCCGGTCGTGGTCTTCGCCGCGACGCCCGGCGAGCTGGACGCGGTGCGGGAGCTGGGCGCGGCCCTGGCGGCCGGGCTCATGCCCGACTGAGCGAGCGGTCGTGTACCGGCGAGGTGGACCCGGTGTTCGACAACGGCTTGGTCGCCGCCCTTATCGCCCCTCCCGGAGGCGATCCCCTCACTGCTTCCGAAGTGCGGCGCCAACTGCCTGCCGCCTCACCCGAGGCGACTTTCTCTCGGCTGGTACTCAGGGCCCGCTCCGGTCGAACGACGCCATACATCTGGCGGTCGCCATAAGGATCGGAACCGACGAGATGATCACCTACGACGGCGAGCTCTCGCGAGCGGCGGCGGCGGGTCTTCGCGTGATGGCTCCGGTCTGAGAAGCGGTCGTGAAGTGCCGGTACCCGATGGCCTAGTCGGTCTCGACGACGATGGCGGATAGGTCGCCTTCGGGATCGTCGAGCATCCGGTCCACTACGACTTGGCGCAGACGGGCCTTGGTGCCACCCACCGCGCCTGATCTCAGCCCGGCCAACCGGCCGGCCACGGACCGGGCCTCGTCGAGCACCTGCTCAGGGGCGACCACCCGGTCGAGGAACCCGGCCCCCACCGCTTGATCGGGGGACTCGGTCTGACCCAGCACCAGGTGCCACTCCAGCTGGCTGGGCGGGATCCGGTACCGGGCCAGCTCCACCCCCCAGCGGGGCATGGCCATGCCGATGGCCACCTCGTTGAGGCCGATCTTGTAGTCACCGGCCGCCCCGATCCGGTGATCGGCGCCGAGCAGCAGGAGCCCGCCCATGGCCAGGGCGTGGCCGGTGCAGGCGGCCACCACGGGCTGGGGCAGGAGCATGAGGCGCCCGATGAAGCGGCCGCCGGCGATCACCAGCTCCCGCATGGTCTCGGCGCTCCCGGTCATGGCGGCCAGGTTGAACCCGGCGGAGAAGCGACCTGGCCGCCCGGCCAGCACCACGGCCCGGGCCCCGTCACCGTCCAGGCGGTCGAGGCTCTGGTGCAGCTCGCCGAGCACACCGAGGTCGATGGCATTGGCCTTGCCGTCGTCGAGGGTGATCGTGGCCACCGAGTCCGTGAGGTCGTAATGCACCGGCATGCGGCGATGCTAAGAGCCGCGACCCCGGCGGTGCCAGCGTCTCAGCTCGGCTCAGGTGGCCGAGGCCAGCACGAAGCCGGTCGTGGTCGCGCTCGAACCGTCGTGGTGGATCAGGAGGGCCTCGTAGCCGGCCAGAGCCTCCACGTGGGCCAGCGCGGCCAGGCCTCCTGCGACCAGGCCGGTGGCCAGGGCGTCGGCCAGATCGAGGGCCGGCCCGGTCACGCTGGCCGAGGCGACCGCGGCCGCCGGCTCGCCCCGGAACGGGTCGTACACGTGTGGGCCCCGCTCGTAGCAGCCCGACGTGGCCACCGCGAGCTCCGGCTCCACCACCGCCACGATGGTGGAGCGATCGAAGGGGTTCTGGATGCCGATCCGCCACGGGCGGTCCGGCCCGGGGCGACCGAACACCTCGATGTCCCCGCCTGCGTTGACCATGGCCGCCGCCACTCCGGCGTCGCGCAGAGCAGCCGCGGCCCGGGCCGCGGCCCACCCCTTGACCAGACCGGTGGGATCGACGCCGCCCGGGGCGGCCCACGGGTCGAACCAGCCGCCCGACATCTCCCGGGCCTCCTCGCAGCGCCGCAGCACGACGGCCATCTCCGGTGGCCCGTCGGCGAGGGTCATCTCGCCCCGGCGCAACCGGCTCGTCGGCGAGTGATCCTTCCACGTGGAGAAGACCGCGTCGGCCCGGTGCAGCAGGACCCGCGCCTCGGCCAGGGCCATGTACACCTGCCGGTGCGGTAGCGGGCCGGGGTGGAGGTGGAACGACACCACCGTGCCCATCACCGGCTCGGCCCGCCGGATGGCCTCGTCGGCGGGGTCGGGCCGGGATGGGACCGCCACCGAGTTCACTTCAGCCGGTCCAGTGCCGATTGCAGGGCCTGGGCGTAGGCCGCGCTGGTGAAGGTCGCCCCCGACACACCGTTGATGTTGGCCGACTGGGCGCTCATGGCCTGCTGTTGGAGCATCGGTATGGCCTGGGAGTTGATCTCCGCCGAGCGGGGGTCGGTGGCGTCCTCGGTGACGACCAGGATCTTCTCGATGCGGGTTCCCTGCTCGAACACCTTCAGCTGCACGTCCCCGTACAGGTACTGGATCAGCTGTCCGGTGGCGCTGCGGCTGCCCGCAGCGGTGGTCGGTGGGCTCGTGGCCGACGGGGCGCGCGACACCGGCGTGGTGGCGGCCGGCGCTGTCGTGGCGCCCGGTGTGCTGGACGGGCTGGACCCGGTGGGACCGGTCCCGCCGCCGGTGGACGACACGATGCTCACGTGCACCGGCGTGGTGTGGAAGCTGAACAGCAGCCCCAGGCCCAGCCCGGTGGCCCCGATCACGAAGGGGGCCCGCTTCACCCCGACCTCCCCGGGCGGAGGCTTCGGTGCATCAGAAGGCGAACTGCTCGCAATGGATGTTCCTTTCCGCCACGCCGAGGACGCGTGCCGAGGCGATCAATTGGTGGGAGAGGGACTCGGGGCCGCATATGTACACGTCCCGCTCCCGGATGTCGGGGACCAGCTGGGCCAGCTGGATCCGGTCGAGCGGGTATTTCCGGCGGGAGCCGACGAGGACCATCATGCTGCCCCGACGACGGCTCATGAGGGACTCGAACTCCTTGCGGAAGACCAGTCCTTTTTCCTCTGTGGCCCGGATTAGCAACGTGACGTCGATATCGGGGTCGAAGTGCTCGAGCAGGGAACGGATCGGTGTCACCCCGACCCCGGCCCCGACCAGCAGCACCTTGTCGTTGGTGGCGGCCCAGCGGGTGAACGAACCGTAGGGCCCCTCGATAACCACCCGGGTGCCGATCGGCAGCTGGCTCAGCGCCTGGGAGTGATCACCCAGGTCCTTGACCGTCAGGCGGATCAGGCCCGAGCGGGGCAGCGCCGAGATCGAGTACGGGTGGGCCAGCCACCAGTGCCCATGGGCCAGGAATCGCCAATGGAAGAACTGGCCCCCCTCGATGTCCAGCTTCTCCAGGTGCCGGCCCCGGCAGATCACCGACACCACTCCGGCGGCTTC